>CAYLNI010000091.1:1973-6304 GCA_964384705.1 uncultured Fusibacter sp. | reverse complement strand
TCTCCTCAATTTGGATGAGAAAGCGCTCAGACCACTAAGGGGAAAGCATATTTCCTATATTTTTCAAAATCCTAACGATGCCCTTAGTCCAAATCGAACCATTCGTGCACAGTTCAAAGAGCTATGTAAGGTACATGAGATGGCTTTCGTAGAAAAAGAGATTGTTGAACTGTTAAAAGAGGTCGGTCTTGTCCAAGAATGCGAAATTGTTTTCAATATGTACCCACATCAGTTGAGTGGTGGTCAGGCACAAAGAGTTACAATCGCCATGGCGCTTTTACTAAAACCAGAAGTCTTAATTGCCGATGAACCGACGAGCTCCATAGATGCCTCTTTGACTGATGTCATCGTTGAATTATTGACTCGGATCAATAAAAAACTAGGCATTACGATATTGTTTATCACACACGACTTTGAACTTGCTTCAAGGATCAGTCATCAAATTTTGATCCTATATGGCGGTTTGGTTATGGAATACGGTAAAAGAGATGCTATTTTTGGAATGCCAATTCATCCATATACCATTGAGCTTATGAAATGTGTTAATTCGATCCATTCACAAGATGATTTGTTATACACTTTAGCTGGAAACGCCCTCGATCCGAGCGAGTTCGAAATGGCATGTCCTTTTGCACCTAGATGCCCATCTGTTGAGCCACGTTGTACCGTTCATATTCCTGAATTAATCACTCAAGATAATAGAGCAGTAAGGTGTGTGCTCTATAAAGGAGGACTACCAAATGGATAAAGCACTTTACGATGTGCCTCTATTAGAAATCGACAAACTCAATAAAACATATGTCGTAAAGAGGGGGTTGTTTTCAAAAAAACACCTGATACGCGCTGTTAACAATGTCAGTTTTACCGTATATGAAGGTGAGACCTTAGGATTGATTGGTGAAAGCGGTAGTGGTAAGACGACCTTGAGCCATCTCATTATGGGGCTAAATGCCTTTGATAATGGCAGCATTAAGTTTAACGGCATCGATGAAAAACACTTAAGACGAGACGTTCAAATCGTCTTTCAATACACTTATGGCGCTCTTGATCCACTTAAGACCGTATATGAACTCATCAAAGAACCTTTAGTGCTACATAATATTAAATTAGAAGGTACCTTAGATGAAGAAATTACCAGATTGTTGAGTATGGTTGGACTATCTGATGGGTTGATGCACAGAAAAACTGGTGCAATTAGTGGTGGTCAGAAACAACGCGTAGGTATTGCTAGAGCTATCGCTTCAAGACCTAAATTCCTAGTGCTTGATGAGCCTGTATCTGCACTTGATATTTCAGTTCAAGGTCAAATTGTCAATTTGCTTTGGTCGCTCAAACAAACTTTGGGTTTGACGTATCTGTTCATCACACATGATTTAATGATTGCAAAACATCTGTCAGATCGATTGGCTGTTATGCACAGGGGAGAAATCGTAGAAATTGGCGATACGAAAACCATTCTTGAAAAACCACAGATGGCATATACTAAAAAGCTATTAGGTATGGATTAAGAATCGATGCAAAAAAAAAAGGCTACCTATCGCTAAATTAGCTAAGGTGCCCTTTTTCTTGTACATTATCAAAACTATGATTTAAAACCTTCATGCAAACTAAAGTTCTCATTGTAAAGTACAACTTGATCACCTTCACGTGTGGTATAATTCACGACGATTGGTCCCATCAGATTGTAAGTAAAATCTTTTATTTCACCTGGAATCGTAACGATGCTGTAGATGCCAAGTTCGGAGTCATTTGTGATGTGAAGCACATCTTGTGTTTCTTTTGGAAGATCAAATGCGTAGTCAGGTTTAAAAATAAATGGCACAGTCAGTACAAATGCAAGCTCTGGATCTTCTAGTGATTGTAACCAGAAAAAAGGTACGGGTTCTTCAGTATCATAGTTGTTAATGATGGCAAATTTCTTCATCTCTTCAAAACCCTTTAATCCGTTTACAAAGTTGATAATCTGATCATCGCGTACTTCCAACTCACCAAAATAGTGAGTATTTAATTTCATAACATCACCTCCATTTATTGAATTGCGTACAATTCTTAAATACCCAAATATTACCTGATTAATCATTGATTCTCTTGAACTGTTTGATATCGATTTCGTTGAGTAATGTAAAGCCTAAAATCAACAGGCCGCCTAAAATTTGGAGCAAACCTATTGCTTCACCTAAGAACAATACGGAAACAATTACGGCAACGAGAGGATCTACATAACTTAGAATTGCAGCTTCTTGACCTTTTAAATCTTTTAAAGATGAAAAATACAGAACGTATAAGAAACCTGTATGAAATAGACCAACGATCAATAAGTTAATAAATCCAGATATCGCCAATTCGTCAATATGAATTCCTGACGTCAACAGTAAATAGGGAAGAAGTACAATAAATGCTGCTATGAATTGTAATAAGGTCCGATCAATGCCTTTGACCTTTTTAATAAACTTGTTGAGAATGATGACTGTAGCATACAAAGAAGCAGCCATAAGGCCAAACATGATGCCTTTTACATGGTCAGCACCTGAATTAGAACCGCTGATGCCTATAATCAATACCAAACCTAGAGTTGACATGAAAAAACATATAATTTGCTTCATAGTTAAGCGTTCCTTAAAAAGGAGTGGAGAAACAACCATAACGATAACAGGTGCAAAATAATAACTTAGAGTTGCTAGGGAAACTGTGGTATAACGATAGGCTTCAAAGAAAAAAATCCAGTTGAAACCTATTGCAATTCCAGACAGAAATAACAGTGGCAAGTCTTTTTTTATCTCGGAATAAACCATTTTTTCTCTTATCGCCAATTTGAAAATTGCAATAGCTATCGTAGCTATAACCGCTCTAAATAGTGCGATTTCAGCCGAAGGCAATGGAATATTTTTCACAAAAAGACCTATAGTACCAAATGATGCCATGGCGATCAATATTTTGAGTTTTGCATTCATGAAAGGCTCCTAAATCGTTTTAATTTTCCTCAAGTATAGTATTTTAATTCTTAAGATACAATGATTTCCTTATAAACTTACGGACTTGGTTTATGACAACACTTATGATAAGATAAAATAAATGAGGCGAAGATGAGGTGAATCTATGGACCTGAAAATTGAAAAATTAATTGCATACTGTCGTGGCTTGTATCATAAAGAAGATGGGAAAGCACTTTATCTCAAGTACCTTCAGGAGATTCAGAGTATCACACCTCTGGAACTTGTCACCGTTCAATTTGAACTGCTTAAGATGGGTTACACACCAAAGCAGTTGTTGGAAGTTGTCGACAAGCTCATGAACGTCTTTCACAAATCCCTCAGCACATTTCAATGGCAACGACCTTCTAAAAATAGTTTTCTACATGATATGATGGCTGAGAATGCAGGTTTAGTCGACTATTTAAACGCTTTTAAAGACAAGATAAAGAACAACCCACTAGATGATATCTTGCCTGATCTTAAAGCTTTTATTGAAGACACAAAAGCATATAATGCGCATCTCCTAAAAATAGAGAATATTCTATTTCCATATATGGAAAGGAAATCAGAGACCTTCAACGGTTTGAAAATCATGTGGTCGCTACACGATGAATTAAGAGACTTATGGAAAGATCTCGGAGGCCAAGTTGAAGCCGCTCAGAATAATGTCAATACGAGAGACTTACACGTCAAATTGGGAAAATTCTTTTTTGTACTGTTTGGACTCGTTCAAAAACAAGAATTGGTATTATTCCCAACGGCATCACTTAAAATAGATGATGAAGAATTTCAGTCCATGAGGCAGCAAAGTTTAGAATATGAATTCGCCTTTATTGAACCACCAGAGATTATCGTTGTTAAATCAGCAAAAGGTGGTTATAGAGTCAGTACGACTTTGCCACAATCTAATTATTCTGGGTTGAAGCATTTTTTTCAGGCGGAAACTGGGCATATGGATTTTGAACAACTTCATTTACTACTTGATGCACTGCCAATCGATATGACACTTGTTGACGAGAACGATAAAGTCGCATATTTTTCAAGACCAAAAGATCGCATTTTTCCTCGTTCCATCGCTGTCATAGGTAGAGATGTCAGGAACTGTCATCCGCCAGAAAGTGTGCACATCGTTGAAGAAATTATTGCTTCGTTTAGAAGTGGTGATAAAGATGAAGCTGAATTTTGGCTTCAGATGAAGGGTTTGTTCATTTATATTCAATATTTTGCTTTGAGAAGTGAAAATGGTCAATATAGGGGGACACTTGAAGTATCACAGGAAATCAGTAAACTTCGTGCGCTTGAAGGTGAGAGAAGACTTCTCGAATGGTAGATAAAAAAATAAAAAATCAATAAAGGCCA
>CAYLNI010000091.1:881-1952 GCA_964384705.1 uncultured Fusibacter sp. | reverse complement strand
AGGCCACTAGGCCTTTTTTTATTGAGGAAATTGCATATTTTTCAGACATATTACAAAAAAACACATAAGATGTGAACAAATTTTAAATTAATACGTAGGATTTTGTAGAAAATTGTAGGTTATGTGATATATCTATGTTGTACTTATGTATTTGTATCCATACAACAATAGTTTAAGGATGCAAGGGGATTAGAGAACTATATTATGAGTTGAGCAGGAGGAAATTATGAAAAAAGCTTTATCGTTGTTATTAATTTTAGTTTTAATGTTCACACTAGTTACTGGTTGTTCACCAAAAGAAGAAGAAGTTGCAACAACTGAGGCAGCAACAACTGCAGCAGGTGATACAACAGAAGCAACTGAAGCGACAGAAGCAGAAGTTGCATTCGACAATATCTTTGTCAACATCGGTACAGGCGGTACAGCGGGTACTTATTTCCCACTTGGCGGCGCTTTTGCTGAAATCTGGAATAACAATATCAAAGGTATCAACGCGACAGCACAATCTACTGGCGCATCTGTAGCAAACATCAATTTATTGATGGATGGCGAAGTTGAAGTTGTTATCGTTCAAAATGATACAGCTTTATATGCTCATGATGGCGTCATGATGTTCGATGGTCAAACTTTTGATAAATTAAGAGGCCTTGCGACATTATACAGCGAACCACTTCAAATCGTTACTACTGATCCTAACATTAAATCAGTTGCTGACCTTAAAGGCAAAAAAATTGCTGTAGGCGCAATCGGATCTGGTGTTGAAGCCAATGCTAGACAAATTATCGCTGCTGCTGGTATGGACTTCGAAAAAGACATTCAAGCAAACTTCTTATCATTTGCAGAAGCATCTTCTGGTTTGAAAGATAATCAAGTTGATGCTGCGTTCTTAACAGCTGGTATTCCTACAGCAGCAATCCAAGATTTATCAGCACAAAATGATGTATACATCGTTCCAATTGAAGCTGAAGTTGCAGCAAAATTGAAAGCTGATTACAAATTCTTTACAGATTATGTCATTCCAGCAGAAACTTATAAAGGACAAACTGCAGATGTCAATACATTAACAGTTAA
>CAYLNI010000091.1:0-863 GCA_964384705.1 uncultured Fusibacter sp. | reverse complement strand
TGCTTTGCGTATCTGCTGATATGGATGAAAACTTAGCTTATGCACTTACAAAACAAATTTATGAAAACCTCGATCGCGTAGTTTTAGCGCATAACGTTGGTAAATTCATAACACTTGATACAGCACTCGAAGCAATGCCAGTTCCTGTTCACCCAGGCGCACAAAAATACTTCGACGAGAATTAATTTTTTATTAGAGAGAGAAGGGACACTTTGGTTAGAAAAATCATCATCATGATGCTTGGACTTACATTATTAGTGACGCTCGTTTTAACTGGTCTTCACGAGCGTACGATTCTCATAGTAGAGGATCAGAAAACCGGAGAATCTAAAATGTTATTCCCTGAGAGCAATCACTTTGAACTCGGTTATATACATTCAGTGCTATTGACACCGGTTGATGAATTTTTTGAAATCACTGAAGATAAAAAGCTGATACTCCAAAAGACGATTTATGAGTCTTTTGGAGTAGGGCTTCCCTATGAACAATTGAGTGATACGGATTTTGAAATTATTGATGGTAAGTTTATATTATATCTCAAACGACAATTTGATGTCGTCAACATGGTCGTTTCACCGATACCGAAACATACCATAACAGTCAATGGAAAGGCTCAAAACATTTTGGATTTATTCAGCGACGAGACTCAAATGACAGAAACACCCGCGGGCTCTGTGGCCGTAATACAGGCACGCACCATTAAGATTTATGTTGTAACAAAGAAAGTATTTGAAATAGGCAGCTATCAAGTTGTCCTTTAGGAAGGAACGGTGTCATGTCTGACTTAAAAGTAAAAAAACAAACAGAAGCAGTCCCAGCTGATATATCGGCTGATGACTTGCTCCGGAAATATGACAAAGGTT
>CAYLNI010000090.1:10190-11907 GCA_964384705.1 uncultured Fusibacter sp. | reverse complement strand
TGTCAAAGCAAGTACTTTAAGTTCTTTGGCGTCGGCACTGAAAAAGTGGAGGAACAGCTTACAGAATTATTCCCAAGAGCGAGAATCGCTCGGATGGATCGGACGACGACCAGTAAAAAAGGGAGCCTTGAACGCATCATATCCGATGTCGAAGCTGAAGAGACCGATATCCTGATCGGGACACAAATGGTGGCAAAAGGCCTCGATTTTAAAAAAGTGACGCTAATTGGCATCCTTTCTGCGGATTTATTACTCAACTTACCGCAATACCAGGCATCTGAAAGGGCATATCAGTTGTTCAACCAAGTGGCTGGTCGATCTGGTAGGGGTAAAGAGAAGGGCGAGGTCATCCTTCAAACATACGTCCCTGATCACTATGCGCTCAATCAAGCGGATTATGAGTCCTTCTATGAACATGAGATTAAATATAGGGAAGCGCTGAGGTACCCACCATTTTTCCACATGATTAACCTCGTTTTCACATCTGCACGTTCAGAAGAAGCTGCCTCATATGCACACAAGAGTTTTGACTTTATTTCCAAGAAAATGTTAAAGAAAGATTTACAAAATGGGGTTGAAATTTACCCCGCAAATCCTGCATTATTGAAGAAGATAGACAACGTTTATAGATGGCAGATCATCATAAAAGCCAAGCCTGAAGTATACTCGGAGATCAAAGCGGTTTTAAAATTACTCGAGGATGCATTTGTCGAAGTCAAAGGTTGCAAAATTAATATAGATTTAGATGCAACTAATATATTATAATAGTAAGGAATTTGTATAATTACAGATTGGATATGAACCAATTTAGGAGGCAGGAATGGCAATCCGATTAATAAGAACAGATAATGACCCAATTCTAAGGAAAATTGCTAAAGAAGTAACGGTGTTTGATGAAAAGCTTCAAATACTGGTTGACGATATGATAGAAACGATGCACCATGCTGATGGCGTAGGTCTTGCAGCGCCTCAAATAGGCGTGCTGAAACGCGTTATAGTGATTGATTTATATGACGAAGATGGCCCTATGGCTCTGATTAACCCTAGGTTTATCGAACAAAGTGGTCTTCAGATGGAAGAAGAGGGCTGCCTCAGCTTACCTGGTCGTCATGGTGTCGTTAAAAGACCACTCTCAGTTACCGTTCAGTTTGAGGACGTCGATGGTGACACGTATGAAATCGCTGGAGAAGAGTTACTTGCAAGAGTGCTTTGTCATGAGATTGACCATTTAGATGGCATACTATATATTGATAAACAAGTCGCTGTTGAAGCGATTGCTGAATAATCGAGGGTGCGATGAAAATACTATTTATGGGAACACCAGATTTTGCAGTAAAGACATTGCAAGCTTGCATAGAGGCACATGAAGTAGTTGCAGTCTTCACTCAGCCAGATAAACCTAAAGGTCGAGGCAACAAGTTGACGCCACCGCCGATTAAAGTAGTGGCTGAAACGCATCATATACCCGTTTTACAAGTCAGAAAAGGCGAATGGCCTGAAACGATAAGATCCTATGCGCCTGATGTAATCGTCGTCGTCGCTTATGGACAGCTTTTATCACAAGAAATCTTGGATATTCCAAAGTATGGATCAATTAACGTTCACGCGTCGCTTCTACCAAAATATAGAGGTGCTGCACCGATAAACTGGGCAATCGCCAATGGTGAGACCATTACGGGTGTCACGACGATGATGATGGATGCAGGTCTTGATACAG
>CAYLNI010000090.1:261-10157 GCA_964384705.1 uncultured Fusibacter sp. | reverse complement strand
GGCTATCACAGACGATATGAATGCTCAAATGTTACATGACGCACTTGCGGAGGTTGGTTCATCGTTATTGATTCAAACACTGGAGCATATTGAGGCTGGAACGTTGATAAGAGAAAAGCAAGATGATAGTGCATCTTGTTATGCACCAATGATGAATAAAGAAATTTCTAAAATCGATTGGCAGATGACATCAACTGAGATTCGCAATCGCATACGTGCTTTTAATCCATGGCCGATTGCACATACAACTTTGGATGACGTTCCGTTGAAGGTTTTTGAAGCATCGACTATTGCTTTGGCTGAAGCCTCAGAATGGCAAAACAGTCAAGCAAGTGTTGGAACGATTGTTCACGTCGATAAAATTGGAATATATGTTAAGACTGGTGATGGTTATTTACGCATAGATGTCCTGCAATGGGGAAGCCATAAGCGGATGTCGGCACAAGCTTTTTTACTTGGAAATGACGTAGTTATAGGCACAGAACTGAAATAATATTGGCACTACTCAGGAGGTATTGATATGTATTACGGTGGTGGAAGTTTTATCATGTTGTTTGTATTGTTCATATTTGCATCACTTGCAAGCATGGGCGTTAAATCGACTTTTAACAAATTTCATAAAATTAGAAATGTAAAAGGTATGACCGGTGCTGAAGCTGCAGAAGCGGTACTTCGAAACAATGGCATCTACGATGTGAAAGTAGAACGTGTGAATGGCCATTTAACGGATCATTATGATCCTAGATCTAAAACGATAAGGTTGTCAGAACCTGTTTTTGATAACCCATCCATCGCATCCGTTAGTGTCGCATGCCATGAAGCAGGTCATGCCCTTCAACATGCAAATGGGTACGTACCACTTAAACTCAGAACGATGATTCTGCCAGCCGCACAGCTTGGCTCACAAGCTTTATGGCCAATGTTCATAATTGGAATCATCCTTTCATTGCCGCAACTCATCACGATTGGTATCTTGTTCTTTTCATTTTCAGTGGTTTTTCAGATTATAACGTTACCAGTTGAATTCAACGCTAGCTCTAAAGCGATTCGCATGATGGACGAATACGGCATACTAAGTGAAGAAGAAAACTCAGGCGCGAAAAAAGTACTCAATGCGGCAGCGATGACATATGTAGCAGCAGCGGCAATGGCAGTTGGTCAACTCATCAGAATGTTGATCCTAAGAAGAAGCGACTGATCGATTCGATGACGAATCAATAGCGTATCAACAGAAAATCAGTAGAATTATGCATAAGCCCTAGGGTAAAATTGACTCTAGGGCTTTTGATTGAGGAAATTGCTTAATTTCCATATATATTAAAATATTTTGATAATTGGTCTATAAGTATTAAACAAAGCAGTTATCTTTGATATAATAGTTCAGATAAGCAAGGAGAAAAATATGAAGATAAATGCAAGAAAACTAGCTTTAAGGATTCTCGATGAAATTGATCAGACACATGATTTTTCACATTTAGTAGTCAATAGAACGTTTCAAAGATACGATATTGAATCAGCCGACCGTCGGTTTGTTTCACATATCGTTTTTGGCGTTTTGGAAAATAAATTATTACTCGATTATTATATAAGAAAATTATCCGCGCAGAGATTTTCTCGGATCGATCCAAGTATCGTCAATATATTGCGCATGGGATTATATCAACTGGTTTATATGACTAAGGTACCTGATTCAGCCGCTGTGGATGAGAGTGTCAAACTCGCCAAAGGCATTACGGCTAAAGATTCGAGCTTCGTCAACGGTATTTTACGTACTTTTTTACGTTCGAATAAAACCATTGAATTACCTGATAGAAATAAACATCTCGTGACACATCTTGGCATCAAATATTCTTTTCCCGAATGGCTGGTAGAAATGTGGCTTAAAGCTTACGGTGAGAAAACGACTGAAGGGTTGCTTCAAGCGAGTAATAAGACACCAAAGCTTTCACTTCGAGTCAACACACTTCAAACTGATTTGGAAACACTACAAAATAAACTTGATGCAGTTGGCATTGTGTCGAAGCGATCAGAGCTTGTACCGACTGGACTGGTCATAGAATCGCTCAACAATCTCGCGATGCAAGAAATTCCTGGTTATTCTGAAGGCGATTTTATCATACAAGATATAAGTTCAATGTGTGTTGCACACCTATCTGGAGTCAAAGACGACCAAACCGTACTCGATGTCTGTGCAGCACCAGGTGGCAAAACAACGCACATGGCACAACTGATGCACAATAGTGGACGCATCATAGCACGCGACAATCAAGCGGATAAACTTGAGACAATCAACGAAAATGTGGCACGTCTTAAGATCAAAAATGTTATAGTGGAACAATATGATGCACTCACATTGGATGAATCGCTAATCAATACCATAGATGTGGTTTTAGTGGATGCACCTTGCTCGGGCTTAGGCATTATAAGGCGAAAACCGGATATCAAATACAACAAAACACCAGAAGGACTCTTGGGTCTCATCGATATTCAAAAGGGTATTTTAAAGAATGCAGCTGAGTATGTAAAGGTAGGCGGCACGTTGATGTATAGCACCTGTACGCTCAACCCCACTGAAAATCAAGACATCGTCAACTGGTTTTTAAAGCAAGATACGAGGTTTAAAGTTCAGCCACTATCAGAAGTGGGGTATTTGACCCTGTTTCCCAATACGCACGATACCGATGGTTTTTTCATCGCTAAATTAAATAAAATTGACGAATGAGGTAAGAAATGAGAGCTGTTGCACGTACAGATGTAGGCGTTACAAGAGAAAACAATGAAGATTTTTTGTTGATTCATGACGCGTTGAATTTTTTTATCGTTTCTGATGGCATGGGCGGTTATCAAGCTGGAGAAATTGCTTCTGAAATAGCTGCTAAAACCATGATGGAATCATTTAAGAAAAGAGAAACGTTCAATTTTGAATCGGATATAGACGCGTTATTAATTGAGGCAAACGAAGCCATTTTGGCCTATGTAAAAGAACATACAGAGTGTCGCGGTATGGGTACGACGGTTGTTGTCGCCTATGTTTCTGATGATGATCTATGGGTTGCCAATGTTGGAGACAGCAGGTGTTACGGCATCTCAAGCGAGTCGGTGAAACAACTTTCAGAAGATCACTCACTTGTTGCTGAACTCGTTAAGATCGGTAGCATCAGCGTAGAAGAAGCTGAAAAGCATCCCGATAGAAACATTATAACTAGTGCGCTTGGCGTCGATCGAAAATTTGAAATTTTTAAAGTGAAGTATAATAAAGCGGATTTTAGCCATATATTATTGTGTTCTGACGGCTTATCCAATATGGTATCGTCTAATGAAGTTTTGGACATTTTCAAACGCGTGGACTTTGATCAGATTCCAAAAGTTTTGGTAGACTCGGCAAATGCACATGGTGGTAGAGACAATATCACTGTCGTTTGCGTCGAACTATAAGGAGGAGCACATGAATCAACTGATTGGAAGCAATTTGGGAAACCGTTATGAAATTATAGAGATACTTGGTACAGGGGGGATGGCTGTCGTTTATAAAGGCAGAGACCTCGTCCTTAACCGTATGGTAGCGATCAAAGTTCTGAAGCAAGAATTTAGCTCAGATGAAGAGTTTGTAAAGAAATTCCAAAAGGAATCGCAAGCGGCCGCTAGTTTATCACATCCCAATATCGTCAACGTCTTTGACGTAGGATACAATGAAAATGTTCACTATATCGTCATGGAGATTGTCAATGGCAACACGCTCAGAGACTATCTCAACAACATGCAGGGCTTCATGAAAGAAGAAGCGATCATAAACATAGGTCTACAAATCGCATCTGCGTTATCACAAGCACATCAAAATGATATCGTTCACCGCGATATCAAATCCCAGAATATCTTGATCAATGAACAGGGTAGCGTAAAAGTAACGGATTTTGGTATTGCAAGAGCGGCAACGACCGCAACTATCGTCAACACAAAAGAAGTCATCGGTTCTGTGCACTACTCATCACCTGAACAAGCACGTGGTGGCTTTGTCGATGCTCGTAGCGATATCTATTCTTTGGGCATCCTACTTTATGAGCTTGCTACGAAAACCTTGCCTTTTGAAGGTGATTCGCCTGTAACAATAGCGCTCAAGCAAATAAAAGATGACATGCCTAATCCACAAAACATCAATAGCAATATTAGTGATGGTCTATCATCAATTATTCATAAATGCACTGAAAAAATCCAAAATGACCGTTATCAAAGCGTCCTTGATTTAATTGAAGACTTAAAAGAGTTGAGGGGCAATAAAGCATTTATTGTTCAGAATCAAATGTACAACAACCATGAAACAACTGTTTTACCTATTATTTCGGAAGAAGTCCTTTTAGCGCATCAGACAAAACACAGACAGCCGCGTAATACAAGCGATGAGGAGCAAAATAGTATGGCAAGCTTAGCGCCAAAATCGACACCAACATCAGCACCACAGAAAAATAAATTGAATATGTCTCTTGTTATCCTTGCTGCATTGGCACTTGCTGTTATTGTTTTTGGCGTTTTTGCATTTAACAAATTCCAAGAAATTTTCGATGTCAATGAAGTCAATGTACCAGGTGTTGTAGGGTTAAGTACTGAGGAAGCCATCAGAACTTTAAAAGAAGCTGGTTTAAATTCGGATGTAAGTGAACAACGTGTCCACAATGAAATTGAAGCAGGCTTTATCATTTCTCAATCACATGAAGAAGGTGATAAAGTGAAGGAAGGTTTCACGATTAAACTCGTCGTGAGCAGCGGTGGCATACAATCCATCATACCAAACGTCAAACAACAAACTTTAACGGAAGCACGCGTCATGATTGAAAACGACGGTTTTGTGGTTGGAGAAGTGACCTATGCGTTTAACGATTTGCCTGAAGATATGATTATCAGCCAAACGCCAAAGGCGGGAATTAAAATGCCTCAGGGAACAGTTGTCGATCTCATCGTCAGTCAAGGACTTGAAACAGACAACCTTATCGTGCCATCACTTGAAACTAAAACGATCAGAGAAGCGGAAAGCACACTCAATTCAATTGGTTTGAAATTAGGTGAGATTTCATATGCGATTAGTACCTCTGTAGAGAAAGGTTTGATCATCTCAAACAGCAAAGTTGGTACCGAAGTTGAACCAGGTACGTTCATCAATATCGTCGTGAGCAGTGGTGAGACAGAAGAAACGACTGAAGCATCGACAGAAGCGACGACAGAAGCGATCTCAAGTGAACTTAGACTTCTTGTACCAATTGAAACAGATAAGTTTTTACAAGATTCTGAAACCATAAAGATCGAGATGGTTCAAGGCGATGTGAGAACCATCGTCTACGAAAAAGTACACTCTAAGTCTGAAGGACCAGTGTTTGAGGTTCAATGCAGAGTAAGTGGTACAGGTGATGCTAAAATACTCGTCTACTATGGAGAAGTAGTGGGACTTGAACAGGATATACAATTCTAAGGAGACGTGAAAGCATGGCAAATGGAATAATTTTTAAAGGTATAGGCGGTTTTTACTATGTAAGCGTCGGATGTAAAACGTGATGGTGTTCTCTATGAATGCAAGGCGCGTGGTAAATTTAAAAACGATAAAGTTATTCCTATGGTAGGCGATTATGTAACAATCTCAGTTTATGATGAAGATAAAAAACTTGGGATGATCGAAGAGATTCATGCACGAAAGAACACACTTTTAAGACCGGTTGTTGCCAATGTCGACCAGGCAATCGTGGTATTTTCCATAAAGAATCCGATGCCCAATATCACGCTTTTGGACAAGATGGTTGTTTTAGCTGAGCATTCGGGTCTTGATGTGATCATCTGTTTCAACAAATCTGATCTGGATGCCAATTTTGATTTTGATAACTATAAGGTCATCTATGAGCAAGCGGGCTACAGCGTTGTGAAAACCTGCGCCATTACAAAAGATGGCGTTGATGATTTGCTCAAACTGTTACAGGGAAAGATAAACGTCTTTTCAGGACCATCAGGTGTGGGAAAGTCATCACTGCTTAATGCCATTGAAGATTATGCGGTTGAAATTGGTGCACTTAGTGAAAAAATAAAACGCGGCAAACATACGACGCGTCATTCAGAACTATTTGAGCTTACAAACGGCGGAATCATCGTGGATACACCAGGGTTTACATCGCTATCAGTTCAAAAAATCGATCCTGAAAATTTAAGCGCTTACTTTCCTGAATTTAAGAAGCACGCTGAAATTTGTCGCTTTGACAATTGTTTGCACCAGAACGAACCCGGATGTGAAGTCAAACGCGCTGTAGATAATCAAGAAATATCTAGAATTCGTTACGATGCTTATGTTTATATTTATAAAGAGATTACAGAACAGAGGAGGAAATCAAAAAAATGGTAAAGATCGCACCTTCGATACTATCAGCTGATTTTTCAAGATTGCTTGAGCACGTTAAAGAAGTGGAAGAAGCTGGCGTTGACTATTTGCATATCGATGTCATGGATGGTCATTTTGTGCCGAATATCTCCTTTGGCGCACCTATTATGAAATCACTGAAAGGCAAAACGAACCTTTTTATGGATGTTCATCTCATGATTGAAAATCCAGATCAGTATATCGGCGATTTTGTCGATGCTGGTGCAGATTTGATCAATGTGCATATTGAAGCCTGTACACATGTACATCGCACGATACAACTGATAAAAAGCTATGGCGTGAAAGCAGCTGTTACATTGAACCCTGGCACGCCACTTGTAACGATAGAAGAAATTTTACCACAGCTCGATATGGTGTTGCTGATGTCAGTTAACCCTGGTTTTGGTGGTCAAAGCTATATCGAAGCGACGACTGACAAGATCAGAAGGCTCAAAGCCATTATCGATAGCAAAGGATTAACGTGCGATATTCAAGTGGATGGCGGCATCAATCTAAACAATGTTAAAGAAGTCGTTGACGCAGGTGCCAACATCTTCGTAGCAGGTTCTGCGATCTTCAATACAGAATCGATCAAAAATACCGTTAAAGCGTTTAGAGAAAAACTATGAGCTGGGGGCTGATTGCCTTGAATGGCACAGTTGATTCTATTGAGAAATTGAAGGCACAACTCGTTAGATATATGGGCGCTGAAAAGCCAATGTTTGTCGTTGGTGTCGACGGTGGTTGCAAATTGCTTGAGAAACTTGAAATCGAACCAAAGATCATATTAGGCGATTTCGATTCAGTGGGAGACTTGTCTCGTTATAGAGAGAGGTGGCCAAGCGCAAATATCAAAACATTTCCACCTGAAAAGGATTTTACCGATGCGGAGCTTGCATTTGAAGAAGTAGAAGGGTTGCCGCTCGAACGCATCGCCGTAATTGGCGGATTAGGGGGAAGGGCAGACCACATGCTGAGCATACTGTTTCTCATTGGTCGCAACTCTAAATGCGTGATTATAGACGAGCTCAATTTTATTGAACGCATTGAAGCGCCAATGAAGAAAAACCTTAAAAAATCCGACTTCAACGAGACGTATTTGTCGATTTTGCCAGATGTCGATCTACTTGAAGGCATAAATTTGACAGGGTTCAAGTATCCGCTTGTAGATGCTACGATTCGCAGATCCCAAACGCTTGGCATCAGCAACGAGATCGTCGAAGAAGAAGCGGTCATCGAGATTGAAAGTGGTACGGGATTTTTGGTGTTTTCACAAGATCGGACACTATAAATGATGAAATATAATTGCAAATAAAAAAAGGTCATGCCTGTTGGCATGACCCATTTTTGTTTTGTCAATTATACTGCTCTTTGAACTTTACCAGAACGTAAACATCTGCTACAAACCTTGATTCTCTTAGTACCGCCGTTAACATTAGCTTTTACACTTCTTAAGTTAACTGACCAAGTTCTTCTATTATGGTTGTTAGCATGGCTGACAGTGTTTCCTGAAATTTTACCTTTACCGCATACTTCACACGATCTTCCCATTTATTACACCTCCTTCGAGTGATTACTCGTAACATAACAAACTTATTTTATCAGAGCAAGGTTGAGATTTCAAGTAAAAAATCATTTTCAACATGACTTTTTTGTAATTATTGCTATGTTCACAGCTTATTCACTTGATATTAGGCGCATCTTACATTAAAATAAACTATATCACGGTAAAGTTCTATCATTGAGGAGGTAAATGATGTCCATCAAAATAAATAACGAAATTGGTGATATTACCATAAAAAACGAAGTCGTTGCCACGATTGCTGCAGTCGCTGCAATGGAGTGCTACGGATTAGTTGGAATGACTTATAAATCTGCTAAAAGTGGTCTAGCAAAAATACTTAAAGGCGAACATCTTTCCAAAGGCGTCGAAGTTCAAGTTGAAGAAACGGGTGTGAGAATCAATCTTTTCGTAATCGTTCAGTTTGGCACTAAGTTGTCGGTAGTCGCTGAGAACATTATTGAAAAAGTAAAATATAACGTAGAATTGCAAACAGGCTTAAATGTGATCGAAGTAAATCTTAACATTGAAGGCGTAAAAGTTCAGGAGTAATAGGGAGGAAGTCAAGTGGAGCTAAAAACCATTAATGCTGAGCTACTTGCTAAAATGTTTAAGCAGGGAACGTTCGAGCTGAATAAGAATAAAAGTATTGTCGATTCATTAAATGTATTTCCCGTGCCAGATGGTGATACGGGAACCAACATGTCACTTACTATGAATTCTTCAATAGAAGGACTTGCAAAACAAAGTTTTGATACGGTTGAGGATGTTTCAAAATCGATATCAAAAGGGTCACTCATGGGCGCTAGAGGTAATTCAGGCGTTATTTTATCGCAAATTTTCAGAGGCTTTGCAAAGGGCTGTAAAGGGAAAACAGAACTTACTTCAGCAGATTTGTGCGTCGCTTTTAAAGATGCGGCAGATACTGCTTACAGTGCCGTTCTCAAGCCAGTAGAAGGCACTATCCTAACGGTTATTCGAAAAATTGCCGACAAGGGTATGGAATATGCGCATGAAGATTTGGATATGATTGAACTCATGAAATTATTGATCCATAAAGGTGAAGAGACGTTAGAATTGACACCTGAATATTTACCGGTTCTCAAGCAAGCTGGCGTTGTCGATGCTGGTGGTAAAGGATTGATTTATATATTGCAAGGGTGTTTAGATGCGATGCAGGGGAAAGAATCAAGTCTTGAATCGCTTAAGACGAGCGCTTACAAAGAACCTGCCCAAAACATCATGAGCACAGAAGATATCATCTTTGCTTATTGTACAGAATTTATCGTAGAAGGTGATAACATGGACGGTAACAAATTGCGTTCGATCATCGAAACGATGGGTGACAGTATGGTGTTTGTGCAAGATGAGGAGTTAATAAAAGTACACGTACACACAAATTCACCAGGCGTTGCACTTGAAGAGGCTTTGAAATTTGGCTCACTTAAAAAAGTCAAAATTGAAAATATGAAAGACCAACACAGCACAATTATAGAAGGCGCACACGACGGCATAAACGCTGAAGCACCAAAAGCAGCTTCAACATTTGCAGATTCGCCATATGAAGAAGATTACGGATTTATTGGCGTTGCTATGGGCGAAGGCTTTGTAAACATCTTCAAAGATTTGGGTATCCACGGCAATATCCAAGGTGGCCAAACCATGAATCCAAGCACTGAAGATTTCATGAATGAGATTGAGAACTGTCCTTCCGAGTACATTTTCTTGTTCCCAAACAACAGCAATATCATCATGGCAGCGAATCAAGCGAAAGAGCTGAGCAACAAGAAAGTGTTTGTTATCCCTACTAAAACGATGCCACAGTGTATCACCGCTATGCTCGTCTTTAATAGAGATCAATCCGCTGAAGAGAATTACGCAGCAATGTGTGAAAGCCTTTCCAATGTCAAGACGATCCAGATCACTTACTCAGTTAGAAATACGACT
>CAYLNI010000090.1:0-224 GCA_964384705.1 uncultured Fusibacter sp. | reverse complement strand
AGCTGTAGCAGATGGCGAAATCAAGGGCGTCGGAAAAAATATTGAGGCAGTTATTTTCGAATCAATAGAAAATACAATGCAAGAGGATGCAGAAATCCTTTCAATATATTATGGTTCAGACGTGACAGAAGACGAAGCAAATGCAATGACCGAGAAATTGGAACAGAAATTCCCAGACTTAGAAATCGACGTTTATTCAGGTGGACAACCCATTTATTATTACG
>CAYLNI010000089.1:4290-11941 GCA_964384705.1 uncultured Fusibacter sp. | reverse complement strand
TGCCATAATTGTCATTCCTTTGATGATATTTATGGAAATTGCAAAGGATATTAAGTTGCTCGATTTTATCGCAAAGCTCTTTAAGCCTGTAACACGTTTATTTAGGGCACACGAAAAATCAGCATTTCCGCTTGCCGTGGGTATTATTTTTGGCATTTCTTATGGTGCAGGGGTTTTAATTAAATCATCTGAAGATGGTGAAATCGACACAGGTAGTCTTTTCATCATTTCAATATTCTTAGCCGCATGTCATGCAATTGTTGAGGACACACTCCTTTTTGTCGCGGTTGGTGCTCAAGGATTGATTATTGTTATGGTACGTGTATTAGTTGCTTTTATTGCTACCACAATTATTTCTAGATTTTATAAGTCTAATGAATTGAGTTATTCCGGGGGGAAAAATGAAGGAGATTGCAATTGAGGAATTAACGGTAGGTCTATGTTTGTCCAAGGATATTTACAATGACCTTGGAAACATAATATTGGCTCAAGGAACAGAGATTCTTGACAGACATATTGAGTATTTTAAAAACCATGGGATTCAGTACGTCTATATTGATGATCAAGATCTACAAAAAATTAAATCTGAGAGTTTTAGAATTGCAGCGTCGAACAAACATCGCGATATTAATAGTAATTACGCCGTTGTTTTAGATCGATTTAAAAAAACATACTATCAAATTCAGAACAAAGATTTTGAGTTTGATATTCAGACAATTGAAGATGATATAAAACCTTTAATTGATTTACTTACATCTGACAACGATGTATTGGGGAGTATGAGATTGCTTGCTTTTAGAGAAAGCTATCATTTTACGCATGCTGTCAATGTTTCCATGCTCGGTGCGATGCTCGGCAAATGGTTGGGCTTAAATAAAAACATGATCTATTCTATTGCATTGGCAGGCTTGTTACACGATATCGGAAAAACACAAGTACCTCAGGATATACTCTTCAAAACGAGTAGACTCTCTGAATATGAAATGGAGCAAGTCAGATCGCATGCGAAATTGGGGTATGAATTGTTAAAAGATAACTTATCCATTCCACGTGACGTGTTGGCCGCTATCTTATTTCATCATGAACGCAGCGATGGCACGGGTTACCCAAGTGGCTTAAAAGAAGAACAAACCCCCTATATTGCAAGAATTATTGGCGTCGTTGACGTTTTTGATGCGGTTACATCAGATCGCATCTATAAAAAAGGTGTCTCTTCATTTCAAGCTTTTAACATCATGAAGGATGAGAGCTTTAAAGGTTTAGATCCAACGATTACGGATGTCTTCATGAGCAATATAGCCTCTTTCTTTATCAACAACAAAGTAAAATTGAACGATGGGCGTATTGGAGAAGTTGTCTATGTCAATAAGTTTGCACTCAACCGCCCCTTGATTAAAACAGCCAATGACTTTGTAGATTTATCGACAGATTATTCCCTTGAAATCGATGAAGTGTTGATGCCAAAATAAGATGAAAAGTATAATTACATGCAGAACTAAGCTAGATTGCTTAGTTCTGCATTTTTATTTTTTAAAACATAGAAATTATAAATGAAATTATTATATAATAGTGTGATACTGGTTACTTTTGAGATTATGAGAAGGAGCAACACTTTGGCTATATATTTGGATCATGCATCAACAACGCCTTTGAGCGACAATGTGAAACAAGCGGTATTAGAGAATTTAGAACATTTTGGAAATCCTTCTTCGATGCATCGCATGGGCGTTGAATCTGAGAAAAAATTGAAAGCGGCAAAAAGAGAGATTTGTTCATTTTTGGATATCAATGAACGTGAGCTTATCTTTACGTCTGGGGGAACTGAGGCGAACAATCTCGCAATCTTAGGTTCGGTAACGAATCGATCTAAAGACAAGAGCCGTTACATCACGACTAAAATCGAACACCCTTCAGTTTTGAAGGCCTTTGATTCTTTAGCGCGTCAAGGTTATGAAGTCATCTATTTATCGGTCAACAACTTTGGTCTCATCGAAGTTGACGAATTGAAAGCTGCTTTAAACGCCAATACGGTACTTGTGAGCGTGATGGCGGTCAACAATGAGTTAGGCAGCATTCAACCAATTGAAGCGATAGGTGAAGCCATATACGCGTTCAATGAGACGCATCAAACTAATATTAGATTTCATGTAGACGGCGTGCAAGCTTTAGGTAAGATTAAGGTTGATATCGGTAAGTGCCACATTGATCTCATGAGTTTTAGCGCGCACAAAATTAATGGACTGAAAGGAATTGGTGCTTTATATTGTAACAACTTATCGCTCTTAAAACCTTTAGTTTTCGGTGGCCAACAAGAATATGGGATTAGACCGGGAACTGAAAATCTATTGGGCATTGTTGCGTTTGGTGAAGCTGTCAAAGCGTTACAAAGCGGGAAGACTTTGCGTTCAGACCACGTTCAAATGCTTAAGGACAGACTATTGGAAAAGTTGCTTAAGAAGGATGACATCGTGCTCAATGGTGAAAATGGTGCACACTATTCTCCTTATATCGTCAATGTGAGTTTTCTCGGCATTAAAGGAGAAGTCCTGTTGCATTCATTAGAAATGAAAGAAATATATGTGGCGACTGGATCTGCATGTTCTTCTAAGAAGAAAAACCACTCGCATGTTCTGAGTGCCATGGGGTATAGTGACAAGCGCATGGAAGGCGCGATTAGATTCAGTTTTGGATATGAAAACACGTTGGATGAGATTGAGTGTGCTTCGGATATTATCCTGAGCATTTCAAATGACTTGAGTAAAATTATGAATAAAAAAAGAAATCAGAGGTAAGCATGAGAGAACTTATTTTAGTTAGGTATGGAGAAATTGGATTAAAAGGTAAAAACATTCGCACGTTTGAAAAAAAGCTTGTGATGAATATACGTAAGGCTGTTTCAAAAATCCCAAATACGACGGTTATCGATCGTCATGGTAGAATCGTCGTCGAACATGATGCTGAGTTTCGTAAGGAAGTGATTGACGCTGTATCCATCGTTTTTGGCGTTGTTTCAGTAAGCCCAGCCATTAAAGTTGATAGAGATATCGATATTTTAAAAGAAACGTGTTATGACATCATTAAAAAGTTGGTTGAAGAGACTGGTGCCAAGTCCTTTAAAATTGAAACGCGTAGAGCGGACAAGCACTATCCTTTAAACACACCTGAAATCAACCATCTCGTAGGTGGCTATGTCTATAAAAAAATGGAAATACTCAAAGTGGATGTACACAATCCAGATATTATGCTGACAATAGAAATTAGAGAAAAAGCTTACATCTTCAGTAAAAGGATTCCAGGTTTAGGTGGCATGCCCTATGGCAGTGCAGGAAAAGGGATGTTGTTGCTTTCAGGAGGCATAGATAGCCCTGTAGCTGGTTATTTGATGGCTAGAAGGGGATTGGAGCTCGAGAGCATACATTTTCATTCGTACCCATTTACAAGCGAACGCGCACTTGAAAAGGTCGTCGATTTAGCAGCTAAGTTGACGAAGTATACCGTTAACTTGAAAATTCACAGTGTCAATATCCTTGAGATACAAAAAGCCATCAACGAAAAATGCCCATCTGAAGAAATGACGATTTTGTCCCGCTGCTTTATGATGATGATCGCTGAGAGAGTGGCTCAAAAGTTTAGATGTCAAGCACTCGTAACGGGCGAAAATCTTGGACAAGTTGCAAGTCAGACCATAGAAGGGATGACTGTGACCAATAGTCAAATCGAAATGCCAGTGTTTAGACCATTGATTGCTTATGATAAAAATGAAATCATCGACATCGCAAAAAAACTCGATACGTTTGAAACGTCTATTCTCCCATTTGAAGATTGCTGTACGGTCTTTTTACCTGACCGTGTCATAACCAAACCAAGAGTGGAAAAAATCGAAGCATCTCTTGCATTGCTTGATGTTGAGGGATTAATTGAAGAGGCACTCAATGGTCGGGAAACAATCGTGGTCGTTGAAGGCAAGTTGTTTAAAAAATAAAATAAATGCCCACTATGATCTTAAATCATGGTGGGCACTTTTTTATGGGTTGAGTTGATCTAATTCTTCCGTCGAATAGTTCGGAATTGTTTTGATGCGATCTGCTGAAATCGTTGATCCATCAGAATAGAGTATAGAATTATCTGTCATGATCTTAGAGCCAACAGGTAGTATGACGATCTGACCATCCGTTAATTCAATCGGATATGGTCTTTGAATGAACAATGAGCCGTCAACCAATCGAACGGTCGGCTTAACACCTAGGTAAGAGCCTGTGCCAGAACCAGGAACTGAATTGGTTGGATCCTCTGATGATGGCGGTGCTGTCGTCGTGGTTTCGTTGTGGATATCACACTCCGCAATTGGAAGGTCATAGGCCATGTCTCTGATCACGATGTTTTGATTTTCAGCAGGATTATATGGAACCGGACGTTTTACAAACAGTTTGCTTTCGACCAAAGTCGTCGGACAGTATACAGTGGCGAGTTTATTGCTCTCAGTACAAACATCAGCCATGACGTGAACATCATCTGTTTCTGTTGGTACTGTGCCTCTAAGGAATATCTCAGACTTAACGGTACCTCTAGGATCTAGAGCAGATAGTTCACTTGGAAGCTTTCCAGATATGATGTCGATTGTGGCAGTTTCTATGCCTGTAGGCACATCAAATTTTTTAGATTCCAAATCGACATGGATATCTGACATGACAGTTTTCCAAAATTGAGCTGCGATTCTAGAACCTTGGTCAAGAGGAATGTTGACGTCATTGCCAAACCAGACACCACCTACATAATAAGGTGTATAACCTACGAACCAAGCATCGATATTACTAGATGTCGTTCCTGTTTTACCGGCAACCGGCATGATATCGTTATTTGAAGACAATTTTGCAGGAGCGGCTACACCATCTTCGACACTTGACATCAACATATCTTGAACGATGTAAGCGACGTTTTCATCTACAACAAACGTTTGAGAGCCTTCACTTTGAAGCAGGATTTCACCTTTGGAGTTTTTTACGCTCTTGTAAGTGATGACGTCATTGAGAACACCTTTATTTGCGATTGCGCCGTAAGCAGCAGTCAAATCAAGTGGTGTAATACCTTTTGTCATACCGCCAAGTGCAACAGCAGCGATGTTTTCATCACTCGTGCCACCTTCTGTTACAAGGGTAGATATACCGAATTTTTTAAGATAATCGATAGACGTTTGAACGCCTAAATCTTTTGCAATAAGTGCTGCTGTTACATTGATCGAGTGTTTGACTGATTCTCTTAGTGTTACGAGACCCCAGTTTTTACCCATATTTGGATATGCTTCGTACCAGTTGATCGGCCAACGTACGGCTGGATCCCCAAGTAGGTAACTTGGTCTATCATCGATGACAGTAGCTGCCGTGTATTTACCAGAATCGATTGCTGGTGTAAAGATCGACAACGGTTTAATCGCTGAACCTGGTTGTCTAGGATTTGTTGCTCTATTGTAAATGCGTTGTCCAGTGATGTTACGACCACCGACGATGGACTTGAGTTCGCCATTGTGATAATCGATGATAACCATTGCAGATTGTGGTTGAATGATTCCCGTTTCACTGATGACATAATCGCCTTTTGCTACGAGCAAGTTCTGATTGGCATCCGCTTTGAAAAATTCTGGATAATCGACTAAGAATGCCTTGTCGACAACGACGTTGCCTGCGTCATCAAACGTCTTATATTCATTCGGTATCAAGACATCTCTGCCTTCATACGTATAAAGATCTGTTAAATTGTATTTGCCGTTCTTTAATTTTTCATTTTCTTCGCTATTTTCGTTGAAACTGAAAGTCTCTCTGACGACAACTTGTATGCTGACGAGTTGATCATCCTGATAATGCGGATAGAAATACATTCTTTTATTTTTTAGAAGAACGAGATTGCCATCTGCATCAAATTGATATTCGCCACTTGGAATCACGAAATTGTCTTCGCTATCAATCAAGTTTGATTTTTTATAGATTAATAAACGCTTGCTTTCTTCTTGGAGGACATTGCCCTGTCCGTCGAGTAAGACAGATACTTTAGGGAAATTCTCGTTGTTGATGAGATAACCAAGCTCAAACAGCGTTTTCTTTAGCAAAATGACTTCATCACTGTTGACGCCTTTTTTATAAACTTGTTGTGTGAATACCGATGTATCCATGCCACTTAATTCTTTAATTTTGCCAAGGGTATTTTGACCAGCAACGCCATCGACCGCTAAGCCTTGATCTTTCTGGAACGCTCTAACAGCTACTGCTGTGGACTCGCCATAGTAAGCGGTAAAATTCTCCTTTGCATAATGGCTTTCAAGTGTTTTTTGCATATCGAAATCGATTGTTGATTCGATAGTCAAGCCACCTGTGTAAAGCAAATTAGTTGCTTCTGCATTGGTGTAGCCATATTCAGCCATAAGGTCTTCCACGACATCATCTTTGACCATATCTGCAAAGAATGAAGTGATTTCAGATTGAGACGTTTTACCTGGTTTGAGAACCGTCGTTAAATCTAACGTTTTGGCATATTCGTATTCTGCATCTGTAATTTTGCCATTTTCATGCATCAAATAAATGGATGTCAAGAAACGGTCTTCACATTTTGGATTGTAAACAAGTGTATAGAGTGGATCTGTATCATCTATGATGACATCTTCTTCTGTGACGTTTACTTTCTCTTTATTGATGACTGGCGGATAGATTGAAGGTGCCTTAACGATGCCAGCAATCAAAGCGGCTTCTATATAATTGACTTCAGAAGCGCTCTTAGAAAAGTATGCTTGTGATGCAGCTTCCACGCCATTTGAGTTCGAACCAAGATAAACAAGATTTAAATAGCCTTCGATAATTTGCTCTTTTGTCAGGTATTTTTCGAGTTCAATGGCATAATAGGCTTCTTTAACTTTACGATCGAGTGCACGATCACTACGTATCTCATAGAGGTAGATGTTACGTGCCAATTGTTGTGTGATTGTACTTGTACCACCAAGGCGTCTGCCTGTCGTCAACGTATCTTTGACGGCACCAAACAAACGCACGAAGTTAAAACCATTGTGTTCGAAAAAGGTCTTATCTTCTACAGCTACAAAGGCATTGATTAGATCGTCACTCATTTCGTTGTAGTGGATGACCGTTCTGAGGCCTTCATTCTGTATGTGCTCTAGTATGCGGCCTTCACTGTCGACAATCACTGAATTTTCAGTCAGTGTTGCAGCGATTTGATCAGGATCTATAGGCTCTACATCTTTCAATGCGAACATAATATAACCATATGTGACGGCTGCACCTAAAAATCCTACAACAAACAATAAAATCAATGAGATTTTCAGTATATTCATGAAAGTTTTTTTCGGTTTTTTTGGTTTGCTTTTGCTAGGTTTCCCTGAACTAGTCTGTTTATGTCCCGGGGCTGCTTTTTTTGTACTTTCCATTTAAGACCTCCTGTTGCTGTGATTGCACACTTGCTTCTCTAATGTGCGCAAAATCCTACAACGTATTATAACATATTTATCAAAATGAGTACTATCATTTCAACGTTTATAATCTATTTTTAATATATAAGGAAATTGCATAATGACCTTTTAAGTTGCAAAATTCAGTATATCAAATTTGACAATGCCACGACCAAGCCGTTTTGACAAATGTAGTCATACAAT
>CAYLNI010000089.1:2488-4200 GCA_964384705.1 uncultured Fusibacter sp. | reverse complement strand
TTACACATTTTATAAAGCGGGGAATCCTTATGGAAGAAAATAAAATTATTAAACAAAGAGCTGTTTTAGTAGGCATGTTTCAGGGTTTAAGAAACGAATTGAATATAGAGGACTCGATGAATGAATTGGCTGAACTGACGCGTGCTGCAGAAGCTGAGGTGGCTCAAATTATCATTCAAAACAAAGCTAAAATAGAAGTTGCAACCTATATCGGTTCGGGTAAAGTTGAGGAAGTTAGACAAGCTGTTGAAGAATGTGATGCGAATATCGTCATTTTTAACGACGAGCTTTCCGGGGCTCAAATGCGAAATCTCGAAGGTTTGATTGGAACAACTGTCGTAGATAGAACGGCATTGATATTGGATATTTTTGCACTTCGCGCTCAAACTAAGATTGCTAAATTACAGGTCGAACTTGCACAACTTAAGTACAGATTACCAAGACTCATAGGTATGAATGGCAACTTATCCAAAATGGGTGGTGGCATCGGAGCAAGAGGTCCTGGTGAACAAAAGCTTGAACTCGATCGTAGACGCATCAAGGAAAGAATCGATGAAATTCGCGGTCAAATCAAAGATGCAGATAAAAACAGAGTGGTTCAAAGGCAATTGCGTGAGAAAAATGAAATGCCTGTCGTCGCCTTGGTCGGTTATACCAACTCCGGAAAGTCGACACTGATGAACTGTCTCATCAGCATGTCAACAGATGGTGATGTTGAAAGACACGTTTTTGAAAAAGATATGTTGTTTGCGACATTAGATACCTATAACAGAAGAATCGTACTTGAAGATAAAAAGGAATTCATATTGACGGATACCGTTGGTTTCGTTTCTAAATTGCCACATAGTTTAGTGAGTGCTTTCAAAGCGACTTTAGAGGAAACGCTCAATGCTGACCTATTACTTCATATCGTCGATGCATCCAACGAGAGTTATGAGATGCAGATGGCCGTCACTTTGCAGGTCCTTGACGAGCTTAAGGCGTCACACATTCCTATGTTGACGGTATACAACAAAATTGATAAAGGACACCACGTCACAACGTCAGTAGATGCCTCTGTATTTATTTCCGCAAAAACTGGAGAGAATGTTGATGCACTTCTCCAACTCATAAAGGAAAATATCTATACAGGACATAAAATTGGTAAATTCTTGATCCCTTATACAGAAGGTGGCACAGCTTCGTATCTTTGTGACACTTATAAGGTAACCCAAATGGATTATTTAGAAGAAGGCACTTATATCGTTGCAGAAGTTTCCATAGCGGATTATAATCGATATAGTGACTATCTGGTATAAACATGAAGAATTTTAAGTCTGTCTTTATTGAGTCTGAAGTAGAACTACAAATCAGTAAATCTAGATTTATCGGCTATGCCAAGCCCATTAAAGATGAAAATGATGCCTTGCGGTTCATAGAAAAAATTAAGAAGAAACATTGGGACGCGACACATAATGTGCCTGTTTATGTTGTCGGTGAAAATTTTGGCATCCAAAGGTATTCGGATGATGGTGAGCCTTCTGGTACCGCGGGCGTACCGATTCTTGAGCTGTTGAAGAAAGAAGCGATCACAGATGTATGTATCGTTGTCACGCGATATTTTGGTGGTGTTAAGCTTGGAACGGGCGGTTTAGTAAGAGCATATACGCAGAGCGCGAAAGCGGCGATTGAAGCTGCAGAGATTGTCGAGAAAAAAGTAAATGTTCTTTTGA
>CAYLNI010000089.1:0-2466 GCA_964384705.1 uncultured Fusibacter sp. | reverse complement strand
AAATTGGATTTTGACTACCACTTTCATGGCAAACTTCAAAACTATTTTCTAGGCGAGCCATATATCATCGTTAAAGACACACAGTTTACAGAACGCATCTCCCTCGAAATATATATAGAGCCTGAATATGAAGCGCGTATTATGAACCATATAGTCGAATTGACCTCGGGTCAAGTCGAGATTGAAACGATTGGTGCATTTTATTTGACAATCAAAAATGGTGAAGTTGTAGAATCAATGGCTTGATTTAGAAAGGAGCATATTATGCAAACACTAATAAAAACAATGTTGGACAAAAAAGTTTGGGCTGTAGTTGGCGCTACAGAAAATACTTCAAAATTTGGCAATAAAATCTATAAAAAACTCAAGGCTTTCGGTTATGAAGTCTATGCAGTTAATCCCATGTATAAAGAAGTAGATGGTGATACTTGCTATAGCAGTTTATCAGATGTTCCTGTAAAAATTGAGTGCGTCAATGTCGTCGTTGGTCCAGACAAATCAATCCATGTACTTGATGAAGCAAAACGCCTTGGTATTGAGAATATCTGGTTCCAACCAGGCACTTATACACCAGAAATCGTCGAAGCATCTGAAGTCGCTGGACTTAATACTGTGTACAGGAATTGTGTACTCGTAGAACTTGGTTAAAATGGAATTAGTAAGTGTGATCAATTTATTTGGAAAGGACAATCAAACAATGGTTAAGACGGTAGAAGAGAAAATAGATCTCACAGTTGAGTGGATCAGGGAGCAAGTTAATAACTCAGGGACAAAAGGTGTATTAGTCGGTTTATCGGGAGGCATCGATTCTTCAGTAGTCGCTTGCTTGATTAAAAAAGCATTTCCAAATAATTCATTAGGGGTTATTTTACCATGCAAAAGCAATCCAAAAGATGCGCAGGATGCGATCCTATTGGCAGAGGCATGTGGTATTGAATATTTGACAGTGGATTTGTCTGATGAGCATGAGATGCTTTACGGCAAAATTCAAAGAAGACTTGAGGGCTTAGAAGTGTTGCATGAGCGCATGGCTGATGCAAACTTAAGAGCGCGTCTTAGGATGACAACCCTTTATGGCATTGGCAATTCTCTTGGTTATCTCGTTGCTGGAACAGATAATGCCGCTGAAGTTTTGACAGGCTATTTTACGAAATATGGAGATGGTGGCGTAGATATCATTCCTATCGGCAATCTCCTTAAAAGAGATGTTTATGAATGGGCTGCACGCTTAGGTGTGCCTCAAACAATTATTGATAGAAAACCTTCAGCTGGATTATGGGAAGGTCAAACAGACGAAGGTGAGATGGGTACAACGTATGATATGATTGACGATTATATTATGGGTCTTGAGATTCCAGAGTCAGATCAAGCCATCATAGAAAGAATGCACAAAAACACAGCCCATAAACGCACGATGCCGCCATTGCCGCCAAAATTCTAGCACGTGTCTTTCATATGTGCTATAATATTTTTGCATTAATTCCGAATACTCGAAAAAACAGGAGATAAACGCGTGGGAAGAATAGGAACGATCATACAGAGAAAAGGGAAACAAGACGCAAAGAAAGCCAAAGAATTCACTAAGCTCGGCCGTTACATTATGGTAGCAGCAAGAGAAGGTGGTGCAGATCCTGCGTATAACGGCGCACTTATGAGTGCTATAGAAAAAGCTAAAGCTGCTAACATGCCAAATGACAATATTGACCGTGCCATAAAAAAAGGTGCTGGTGAAAACGATGGCGCAGTCTTTACTGAATTGACATACGAAGGATACGGACCTGGCGGCGTTGCCGTTTTGGTTGAGTGTTTGACAGACAATATGAATCGTACTGCTGCCAACATTAGAAGCTTTTACTCAAAAGGAAAAGGTAATCTAGGAACAAACGGTTGCGTGAGTTTCATGTTTGATAGAAAAGGTGTTCTCGTTATAGACAAAAAAGCGACGATGGTTGATGATGCAGTTGAAGAAGCAGTGATTGAAGCTGGGGCTGAAGATTTTTCCATCGAAGACGATTACTATGAAGTCATCACAGGTGTCGGCGATTTTGCAGGCGTTAGAGATGCGTTATCTGCACAAGGTTACGAGTTTAGTATGGCAGAGCTCAGATATTTGCCACAAACGATGACTAAACTCACAAACGATGAAGATATCAAATATATGCAAAAGCTGATTGATTATCTTGAAGATGACGATGACGTGCAAACGGTTTATCATAACTGGGAAGAATAAGTTTATTAAAGCCCTCATGCAGGTATCAATGCGCGAGGGCTTTTTATAAAGTATATATGTGAAGGCCTGGCTATGATATAATAGTTAAGGTTTTATAAATACATACATGACATAAGGACGTAAACATGAAAAGACAAACGGCTAAACTTATAATATCTTTGATCATATTGATGACCATCCTAACTGGTTTCAAGGCCATTAAAATTAATACAGATCAGAAATTTCAAATTGTTACT
>CAYLNI010000088.1:6225-11947 GCA_964384705.1 uncultured Fusibacter sp. | reverse complement strand
GTATCATGCTGCCAACCACCTGATTGTTCGATGCATGATTTCCTCCAAAGACCAGCTGTGCCATTGAAGTTAAAAACGCGACCACTACGACTACGAGCGGTTTGTTCCAATAGCAAAAATCTTCGTTTCGGTTCCATTTGCCCTCTCTTACAGACTGCGCATGTTCACCGACATGATGACAAATTTCAAGCAAATGTGCAAACACAAATTGTGCGACCGCTTTTGTGCCATAGGTTGGTACATTGGTAACTGTAATATGCCGTTCACGAGCTGCTTCCACATCTACGATGTTATACCCCGTTGCCAAAACGCCAATGTATTTCAGCTTTGGCAGCTGCTCAACCAGTTCTCGCTTTAGCGGGGTCTTATTTGTGATCACGATGTCAGCATCAATCGTGCGTGATCGTATTTCATCACGACTTGTGCGGTCGTAAATAACCACTTCACCTAATTCAAACAACGGTTCCCAGGATAAATCCCCCGGATTTAAAGTGTACCCGTCTAAAACCACTATTTTCATATGTACCACCTTTCTGATAGAATCAAACCCCAACCTTGCGGTTAGGGTTTTTGTTTTCCTTTGACGTTTTTACCAGAGTAAAGTATCGATTTTTCAATTAATACATCCATTGCATCGATGCAATACACCGCTGCATCAGGGCCAATTTTAATGAGAGACAGCTCAGTACACGCCAAAATCACGCAATCGCAATGCATATCATCAATCATATGTCTTATAATCGCTTCAAATGCCATCACATCAACAGGCAAATCCGCTTTTATATCATAGATGGTCTGCATGACTTTTTCCTGCAGTTCAGGCTCTGGTTTGATAAATACAAGTCCAACAGCCTCACATGCCTGCTCATATGTGCCTGTTCGGATGGTGCCGTTTGTCGCCAATATGCCAACTCGCGTGCCTTTTCCATATCGGCTAAGCACTTCGTTTGCCGTTTCAGTTACCATATTTATAATTGGGACAGCAGTCATCTCGACCATCTGTTTCATGAAAAAATGGGAGGTGTTGCATGGAATCGCAATATTTGAAACGCCGATGCGCTCTAAAAGTTCCAAGTCCTCTCTCATTTTGGCCAAAAAATCGTCGTAGTCACCAGACAATATAGCTTTAGTTCGGTCAGGCATAGAAGCGTGATTGAGTATAACGATATCAATGTGTTCTTGATCGCTATTTGCCTCAGTTCTCTCTACGATGCGTTCAAAGAACATCGATGTTGCCATCGGTCCCATACCACCCACTACGCCTAGCTTCATACTACTCATTGATAGGTTCCTCCACGACCATGGCTCTACTTCCTAAGCTCTCATAGCTTTGAAATAAAGTGGCACGGTCATAAATCATGCTGCCTTGAAGGGGATCCATGACGTATAACTTGTCATCGACAACCCCGTAAATCACCATACAATGTAAATTTGTAGCCGCGTCGAAATACGTCTCTGTACCATCGAGGTACCAGCCATAACCGAATTTTGCCATACTGAGATCACGCGTTGCCCAAACGGCAACAGGAATGCCTTTCATGACATAGTCCATAATCTGCTCTTGATTGCTTCCGGTTAGGTCAGTAACTAATAAATCGCTGGATACGGATTTGAAGTAATCCTGACCCGCTTTTACGGTTGGTGCCGCATAGACAAACCAGCCGCCAGCATCTTTGGGATCACCCGAAAAGGCTATATTGGGATCTGCGCCATAAACTTTATTCCCTTTTTTATAAAAAGGCGATTTGGGTAAAAACTGATCGGATAATGTCACTTTATTGATCGGATCGCCATAGAAGTTGATCAGCGATGTTACCGCTGCGATTTCACAACCGTGTGGCAATTCAGGTGTCTGTAGTAACACAGGTACATTGAGGTTCATCTCAGTGACTTCGATTGTACCGTCATCATTTCTGGAATATTTTAAAATATACGGTTTAACATTTTGAACAAAATGTAGCTCCATGATAGGTGCTTTCATCTCGATGACGATTTCAGTGTCAGCTTGTATATATTCAGGCGCAGTAGCTTTTTGTACAATACGATATGCCTGTTTATAATCGATCATCTTTGATGTTGCTGTGCCATTGGCATCTGTAATCAACGTGTCGAGCACTTCTTTAGTGATGGCATCTTGTAGTTCAAATGTGACACCTGAAAGCAAAAACGCATTTGTAGCATCCTCTGCAATAACTGTCACGACACCTTGATCCACTTGACCCGTAATTAAATCAACCAGCTTATTTACTGTATCCTTGACGAGGCTGCGATCCACAGCTGCATCAACTTTTTCTATCACGCGAGGGTCATTGGGATCAATCCCAATGTCCTCTGGAATATTCCCCTTCAACAAACCAATTTTGACGAGCAGGCCACTGTTGAACAACATCACGCCAAGTAGCACGATGACGATGATAGCCAATATTGGCTTAAATGGAAATGGACTTCTATTTCTTCTTCTCATGGATTCTCTCCTAAATTTCAATGCTTTTATCCGTTTCTAAGCAGTTTTATTTTGAGTTTCTGTAATTTCGGATAAACTTCGGTAAACAATTTATATACTAATGGGTTGTAGATTTTATCCACTTCGCCGATGAGTTCTGTGACGCCCTCTTCCCGGCAAAAACCCTCTTTAAATTTGTATAGACCATCTTCGTTATCCAATTCAAAAATGCCGCCGAAATCATATCGGCGAATGCCATTTTCGAGACCCCATTTGATCATTTCCCACTGCATCAAATAATTGGGCATCAAATTGCGTTTTTCATTTGAGCTCGCGCCATAAATATACCAAAGTTTGTCACCATACATGATAGCAATGGCTCCAGATAAATAGTCGCCTTCATGGCTGGTCAAATAGATTCTGATCCGCCCCTCAAAAGCACGCATCATATCTTGAAAATAGGCAAAACTTCTTATAACCAAACGATTCCTCACCGACATGATTTCATATAGATCATAGAATATCTTCAGTTCTTCCTCTGTTGTCCCATAAGAGACAATGACGCCTTTTCTACGAGATAAATTGATATTATAACGCGTTTTTTGACTAAATCGTGCAAGTAGGTTTTCTTCCGTCTCGCCCTCTAAATTTAATATCATGTTGTAGAGCGGTTGGATCAACGCATTCTTGTCGATGCCACGCCCTCTAACTTTGAGTCCGAGCGACTGATACTGTGCGATCAAATCTTCATCGTACACTGTTTCAGGATCAAACCTAAGCACAAATGCGCGATTTGCCTTTGCAAAGGCTTTCACTTCGGTCATCAATAACTGAAGCTTTGTCACATCATGTGGATCAGCGACTGGTCCTCTTGGTGCATATAGCATGGAAAATCCCGCCATGCGTTTGATGACAAGAGACATGGCCGCGATGATTTCACCATCTCTTTCGACATAGACCTGCGCGCTGTCCCAACCTTTTTTTACAATTGCCCAATTGATATCTTGTGTAGCCGTGGCAAAGGCAGAATTTCTTACAAATGCATTGTACCGGTTGACGGCACTTTCATCTGCAATATTTAATATTGGCATGCCCCGCCTCCTTTAACTTTTTTTGACGAAATACTTCTTATATTTTTCTACGTATCCGTGGTAATAGCGATAGACTCTTAAATTTCTACGCAAACTCTTATCTTTTGAATAATAAAGAGTTGTACTGACATTTTGATTCATAATCAGTTGCTCAACGCGTTTTTTCAACACTTTATCTGTTAAATATTTTTTTAGCAATCTGCTCGGAATCCCCAACCACAAATGTGGTTTGTCAGCATAAACGATATCATAAGGTGTTTCATATACGAAAGCATCCACAAGATAAGCTGCCTGGTTATAACCACTTCCAGTCACAAAGAAACTGCTGCGACCTTGTCTGAGATTGATTTCAAATACTTTGAATTTGCCAGTAGTCGCATCGTACTTCATGTCAAAATTTGAAAACCCGACATAGCCGATGCCTTCAAGGAACTTTTTATACTCTTCAAAGATCGCCGTATCATAAGCGTCGATAATCGCGGTATAATTGCCAACAAGTGTTGGTGTACAGTCTTCTAAAAGCGGCTGCCCGAGACACATGAGCTTCACTTTGCCATCTGGTCCTGAAACGCAATTGAGTACGCGCATCGATGTATCATCACCTGCGATATATTCCTGTAGAATCAATGCTTTGTCATAAGTGGATTTGTAAACGGTTAGGATGGTTTCCTTAAGTTTTTCAGGTGTGTCAATAATATATGCCTTTTGCTTCCCATCAAACGACGCTTCAAAATAACGCATGCTATCAGAAGGCTTCAAAACGAGTGGATACCCGAACGGAAGTTCAGCTATAGTCACATCGAGGTTGCTTAAATCTAATGGCGTGATGATGCGCGTCGTCGGATAGCTCAGTCCGTGTTTTTCACAGACTTCATAGAATCCTTCTTTTGAGTTGAGTGAATGCATCAATTCGGCATCGATAAATGGGACGATAAATTCTTTGGAAAGTGTTTCTTTATTGTTCACGATCAGTTCAACATAGCCATCACTACTCGCGATGAGTATGAGGTGCTTATAGGTCGATTTGAGTTCTGAAGCGAGTGCAAGAAGATGCTTCGAAAATTTATCCGGATTTGAAAATTCTGGAATGATCTTAACCGATAAAATTTTAGACCCTGAAGTGGTGAATAATTCGCCTTGACCCACGACTAAACTTTTGATCCCATATGCCATGTGAAACGCTTTTGCCATACCGTAGGCATTGCTGTCCGTACCGAGTATAATTGGTAAAAAGTCGTGTTTCATATGTCCTCCCACTTATTGTTCTCTATTTTGATTCTCCAAAGAACTGATTGTGCCAAATTAAAAATACATAGACCGTCCAAACGTATCTCGCATAGTTTTTTATGCCTTTGTAATGTGATTCGAGATAATGGAGTAAAAGTTTTTGATCAAAGAACTCGCCTGTTTTTGGGTTTTCAAATTCTTTTCGAATCAAATTGTAATACTTTTCTTCTTTCATCCAATATTTGATAGGCACTGGGAATCCGAGTTTTGGTCGTTTCGCCCATGCTTCTGGAAGCATTTCATGTGCTGCGACGCGTAGCGCATATTTTGTGTTCTCTTTATTGACGCGCTGTTTGCTTGGAAGCGTCGCAGCGAGCTTCATCACTTCTTTGTCGAGGAATGGCACGCGTAGTTCAAGTGAATGCGCCATGCTCATTTTATCCGCTTTTAATAAAATGTCACCTGGCAACCAAAGATTGAGATCCAAGTACTGCATCTTAGTGAGGTCGTCTTCATTTTTAACTTTGTCGTAGACCGCCTTTGTGATACTTCTCACACTTGGCCCATTTTGATATGCTGGTTTTAGTACTGCAAGTGCATCTGCTTCATCAAATACTTTGGCTTCGCCAATGAATTTTTCTTCCACCGGCACGCCACCTCTCACGATGAAGTTGGTGACTTTGTTCTTCGGCAATCCCTTTGCCGCACTTGAAAGCGCGTGACGAATGCCAAACGGTATTTTTTCATAGGCGTCTATCGCCGGTGAATTTTGATACCATGGGTATCCGCCAAAGATCTCGTCCGCGCCTTCTCCCGATAGCACGACTGTTACATGCTCGCGTGCAAGTTCAGCTAAGAAATAAAGCGGAACTGATGAAGGATTCGATTGCGGTTCATCCATATGATATTGAATAATCGGAAGCGCATCGAAACACTCATCCGCTGTGATGATTTTTTTGTG
>CAYLNI010000088.1:3265-6196 GCA_964384705.1 uncultured Fusibacter sp. | reverse complement strand
AGAAGTTCTGAAAGCTCTTCTGCCAAATGGGTTTCATTGAACATGGCCTCATACTCTTGGAAACCGACTGAAAACGTTTTATTCGGCTTGAGTAGGGCTGTGATATAGCTCGAATCCACGCCGCCTGATAAAAACGAACCCACTTTAACGTCGCTGATCTTATGGTACTCTACAGATTCTTTGAGTATTTGTTTGATCTGTTCGACATTGGTTTTAAGATCGTTCTTTTCTACCTTGAATTCAGTGTGCCAGTACGGTACTGTCTTCAAAGTGTCATTTTCAAACATGAGATAATGTGCGGGTTTAAGTTTGTAGACGCCTTTGAAAAACGTCTCTTCCATCGAAGAATACTGGAAAGTCAGATAAGGTCTAAGCGCATCTTTGTTGAGTTCTTTATTGAAGTTTGGATTTTGTAAAAACGATTTGATTTCTGAACCGAAAAGTAGCGAGCCATCTTTCGTATTTTGCGTATAATAAAGTGGCTTTATACCAAAGTAATCCCTCGCAATAAACAAACGTTGGCGTTTGGTATCCCAGATGGAAAAGGCAAACATGCCGCGCAGCTTGCTTAAGATCTCGACGCCATATTCTTCATAGCCGTGGATGATGACTTCACTATCCGTATGGCTGTGAAACTGATGGCCCTTCGCCAACAAGTCTTCCCTGAGCGATTGATAATTGTAGATTTCGCCATTGAATACGAGGACGATGTCCTCATTTTCATTGAACATAGGTTGTTTCGCAACTTCTGACAAGTCGATGATGCTCAACCGCCTAAAGCCTAAAGATATTTTATCATCACTGTAAACGCCATCGCTGTCCGGTCCACGATGCTTGATGGCATCAGTCATTTTTCTTATGATTTGCCCGTCGTCATTGTTTTCGACGTGGGTATAACCGACGAATCCACACATATTTTCACCTTCCTATTGCTTCATATTGATTTGTCTCATTTTATTCAAGACGATTTCAGTTTCATTGAAAGGCACTTCCACTTTCCCGATGACTTGAGCCGTTTCATGGCCTTTGCCAGATATCAGTAGGACATCCCCATCTTTTAATGTTTCAAGTGCGCGTTCGATCGCCTCTTGTCTGTCAACGATCGCCACATATTGGCCATTTTCCGATTCAACTGCCTTCACAACATCTGCGATGATGGCATTTGGATCTTGTTCTTTAGGGTTGTCAGAAGTTACAAAGCAAAAGTCTGATTTGAGCGCAGCCACTTTTCCCATGGCGATGCGTTTGTCCATGCCTAGTGCGCCAGGTGCTGCATAAACACCGAAAACAAGTAACAGCCTGCCCCTTGTAAAAGGTCTTAGTGCATCAAGTGCTTTTTCAAGTCCGTCCTCAGTATGCGCAAAATCGATGACGACCCTTCGCATTTTATCTTCATAGACAGTCTCAAATCGCCCCTTAACGCCTTTTAACGCATCTATACCCGCTGCTATGTCCTCAAGGGTAAAGCTTTCAGAAACGCCCCAAGCGACAACTGCCAGCGAATTATAGACATAGATTTCACCGGGGATGTTGACGCGTATTTTTATCTCACCAACAGGTGTGACGGCTGTATATATGGAATGATCGGCACCGTACACAATATTGGTTGCGTATACATCTGAGCGGTTTGTCAAACCATAAGTCAAAGTCATCACTTGTCCACGTTCTCTTAAACGATCTGCCAGTAGCTTGCCATATGCATCATCTTCGTTGATAATATTTGCATGATGCGTCATATCAAACAGCTTTGCTTTTGCCTCAAAATAATGCGCCATATCTTTATGAAGCTCCAAATGATCTGGCGTTAGGTTGGTAAAAATGCCAGATTTAAAATCGCAAAATGCAACGCGATTTAAATCAAGTGCATGTGAAGAAACCTCCATGAGACAATAATCCACCGATTCGTTCACCATCTCGTCACAAATTCTTTGAAGGGTGAGCGATTCTGGCGTTGTGTTTGGCGTTTCAATTTTGCGTTCGCCAATCAATGTGCCCATCGTACCAATCACACCGGTCTTTTTTGCTTGTCTATCGAGCAACACTTTTATGAAGTAACTGATTGACGTCTTGCCGTTTGTGCCCGTGATACCAACTAAGTTCAAGTTGCGCGTTGGGTTATGATAAAAATTTGAGGACACACAGGCTAGAGCCAATCTCGAATTTTCTACTTTGATGCAAGTCACATCCGATCTGATGTCGACATCCTTTTCTACGATGATGGCCACTGCGCCACCTTCTATTGCCTTGTTTATATACTGATGTCCATCCACCGCAAATCCGGAGATCGCTACGAAAAGAGACTTATTAAGCGCTTCTCTCGAGTCAAATGCAATACTTTCGATCTCGATGTTGTCATCGCCTTTGATGATTTTATAATCCAATCCTTCTAAGCAAGAAGAAAGTAACATATGCGCCTCCCGTGACGATTGTCATCGATAATCAATACCTATATATTGTCATAGGTGCCCTGAAAATGCAAGTAAAAATAAATGAAACACCTATTCAAAAAAAAGCTGAAGCGTGGTAAAATGAAGGTGTCGCAGGAGGTGTGCCATGGATGTTAATGACAAAGTCGCCATGTACTGGCGCTTAGAAGAAAACAGTTCTGTCCTATGTGAACTATGTCCCCATTATTGCATGATTAGGCCTGGTCAAAGGGGATTATGTAAAGTACGATATAACGCTGAAGGTGTTCTTTACACGGCCAATTATGGAAAAATCGTCTCTTATGCTTACGACCCTATTGAAAAGAAACCACTCAACCACTTTTGTCCCGGTACAACCATTTTTTCAATTGGTACATTTGGGTGCAATCTCACCTGTAAATTCTGTCAAAATCACGAATTGGTTGCTTTTGACGGACCAGTAGCCGCTGCCAATGATGATCAGGTTCTTGAACTTGCAGCGCTGAATGGTTCAATCGGCATTGCA
>CAYLNI010000088.1:2988-3236 GCA_964384705.1 uncultured Fusibacter sp. | reverse complement strand
TGAACCAACGGTTTGGTACGAATACGTTCTAGATATGAGCAAAAAAGCACATGTGTTAGGCTTAAAAACAGTACTTGTAACCAATGGCTATATCAATGAAGCCCCTCTCCTTGAACTGTTGCCATTTATAGACGCAATGAACATAGACCTAAAGAGCATGACAGACGGTTTTTATAAGGCCATCTGTGGTGGCACGCTTTCTCCGGTTTTAAAAACCATCGAAACGTGTGCGAAGCGGACGCATGTTG
>CAYLNI010000088.1:1564-2965 GCA_964384705.1 uncultured Fusibacter sp. | reverse complement strand
TCACAAATTTATTGATCGATGGTCTCAATGCGAATCACGACGAATTGGAAGCGATGTGCAACTGGCTTGCATCAATCGATTCCAATATCCCCCTTCACATCAGCCGCTATTTTCCAGCTTACTTACTCGACGTCCCTAAGACTAGGCTGGAGACCTTAGAATTAGCACGTAATATTGCAGAAAAACACCTGAAAAACGTCTCGATCGGCAATGCGTTCCTTTAAGGAAATCCATATTTAATAAAACAGGGCTGTCTCATCATGGAAACCAAGTGATTCCACAATTGAGACAGCCCTTTTTTTTTTAATAATCTCTATTATTTAAAAACCGCCACTATTTTTTCAAGATAGGTTCAACCATAGGCGATCTCAGTCTAGCACCTGGGTTAAAGCCGCTGCCGATAAGTGGTTTTGCATATTTGATAAATGCTTCAGTGACATTGTTGCCTGCTTCATTCATGAACTCAGCTGGCATATGCTTTGTGAGCGCTGCGATTTCTTTGAGGTCGACAAGTCTGAAATCAACTGCGTAATCGCCCGTTCTCTCCATGACGACTGAACCGTCTTTGTTGTCGATGAGTGCGAACTGAACCGCTTTCTCAGCCACTTCTCTCGCTTCCTTTTGATCCACGTCTGACACACAGCCGAGGAATGAACGTTGCATATAGCCTAATGTATCTGCACGTACTCTACCGATGCCGAGCTTCGCTTTTACTTCTGCGACGAGTAAATCGCCAAGGGCACCAGTTCCTGATAACTGAACATTGCCGTGTGCGTCCTTTTCGATGTTGTCTTGCAGTTTAGTGATAATCGCTTGACCATGTTCGTCCTGAATACCTTCCGATACAGCTACGATACATCTGCCGTACTTCGCATAAGTCGCTTTTACATCTTCAAGGAAGTTCTCGATGATAAAAGGTTTTTCAGGGAAGTAGATGAGATGTGGACCGTCATCTTCATACACTTTACCAAGTGCTGAAGCACCTGTTAAAAAGCCTGCATGTCTGCCCATGATAACGCCGATATATACGCCTTCAAGTGCTCTGTTGTCGTAGTTGATACCAGCAAATGCAGACGCGACATATCTCGCTGCAGAACCAAAACCAGGTGTATGATCGTTGATCACGAGGTCGTTATCTACCGTTTTAGGAATGTGAACCGCTCTAAATTCGTAGTTTTGTCTCTTTGCTTCTTCATTGACGATTCTAACTGTATCTGATGAATCATTTCCGCCTATATAGAAGAAGAAACGAATGTTGTGTGCTTTCATAGATTCGAACATTTTTGCACAGAATTCTGCAGTCGGTTTAACACGTGTTGACATGAGTGCTGAAGATGGCGTTGCAGCAACCGCTTCAAGGTTTGCAACAGTCTCTCTCGTCAAATCCATAAATTCTTCGTT
>CAYLNI010000088.1:937-1516 GCA_964384705.1 uncultured Fusibacter sp. | reverse complement strand
CCGTAGATTCTTTCAACTTGAGGGTATTTTTTTGCTTCAAGTACGACACCAACCATCGATTGGTTGATTACTGCTGTTGGACCGCCACCTTGAGCGACCAGTAAGTTTCCTCTTAATACATTAGTATTCATCATTGCCTCCTAAGATAGACCATAAAGCTTTGTATATTTCGCTTCTAGATAGTCACAGTAATATTTTGAATTCAATCGCTCACCCGTAATATTTTCGATGAGTTCGTTTGGCTTTATAAGTGCACCATATTGATGTACCTTCTCGTTTAGCCATTTTGTCATCGGTTCAAAGTTTCCACTGCCTAAGCATTCATCAAGGTCGATCGTTTTCGACATGTGATGCGCGAGTTGGGCAGCATAGGCACTGCCGAGTGCATAGGTAGGGAAATAGCCAAATAGGCCTTCAGACCAATGGACATCTTGCAAGACGCCTCTTGCATCGTCTGGTGGCGTAATGCCCAGGTAATCGTGAACCTTTTGATTCCACACAGCTGGTAGATCTTCCACTTTAATGCTACCATCAATCAGCCCAAGTTCAATCTCGTATCGCAACATAATATGAAGCGAG
>CAYLNI010000088.1:0-887 GCA_964384705.1 uncultured Fusibacter sp. | reverse complement strand
ATCAATGACGGTTCGACGCGGTTAATCGCTTCATTGAAACAATCAAACGTGACATCTGACAGCTGCTCTGGGAACTGTTCATCGAGTTTCGCCTTAAAGAATTTCAAAAACGACTCGCTCTTACAAAAGTTGTTTTCATAAATTCTAGACTGTGACTCGTGAATTCCGTTTGAAGTGCCTTGTGCCAGTATTGTCCCTTGAAGCTTTTTGTCAATATTCTGCTCGTATATGGCATGGCCACCTTCGTGCGCCGTGCTGAACAAGGCAGAAGCAAAATCGTCTTCATAGTAGTGCGTCGTCAAGCGTACGTCATCGATGTCGACACCCATGGTAAATGGGTGCACGCTTTCCTTAAGCTGTCCTCTTTCGAGGTCAAACCCCATCCATCCCAAAAGTTCTCTAGACACTTTGTCTTGCAGGTCTTTTGGATAATGTCTGGTTAAGAACTCAGTATCGATCGGCTTTTGTTTGTCTGCAATCTTTTTTAACAGCGGCACGATGCGTGCGCGGAGTTCATCAAAAAAGACATTGAGTTGATCAACTGTCATGCCATCTTCAAAATCGTCGATGTATAGATTGTAAGGATGTCCTTCATAGCCTCTATATTCTGCGAACTTAAGTAGATAATCTATCACCTCAGTCAAGTACGGTTTAAACATTTCAAAATCCGACTTTTCCTTGGCATCTTCCCAGACCATTGCTGATTTTGAGATGAGCACGTTATATTTTTGGTAGTCATCCAGTGGTATCTTTGTCATTTTATCATATTCTTTTTTGGAGTCAACGACCATTGTTCGATAGGTGGCATCGAGTGCATCCAAATTTTCCAATAAACAGTTGAGATCTGCTTCCATTTCAGGGTTGACGAGCAACTTGTGTTGAAAACC
>CAYLNI010000087.1:11621-11956 GCA_964384705.1 uncultured Fusibacter sp. | reverse complement strand
TTTGATATATTGATCGGTCAGTAAAGTCTTATAGGGTTCTTTTAAACGCAAATTTTCACAGAGTGCCTTGATGATGTGTTGCGTCCTTTTGGTATGATTACCAGATTCAATATCCCTGACCTCAAGCAATCCAATTAGGGCGTGGATGGTGATATCACGTGTTAAAACGAGTTGTCTTGTCCGTTCCTGCACTGTATCTTCAAGAATGACGTTGATTTCTTCAAGTGATTTACTCGCTCTTTTGAGATTGACATGGATCTGTATGCGCTTTCTCAGCGATTCAAGATTGAGCGGTTTGCGAATGTAGTCTACAGCACCGAGTTCAAGTCCTCTAA
>CAYLNI010000087.1:7610-11574 GCA_964384705.1 uncultured Fusibacter sp. | reverse complement strand
GAGTATCAAAGTGATGATTTTATGATACTTTGGATTGCTTTGTATCGCTTCCAGCACTTCAAAACCGTTCATCCTAGGCATGTTGAGATCGAGGATCATCATGTCAATGCTCGTTTCACTTTCTAAAATTTCCATTGCTTCAACACCATCAAAAGCTGAAATCAAATCATAATCGTGCAGAATGCTTTTGATCATAATCATATCTGTGTTTGAGTCGTCCACGACGAGAATTTTAATATCCATAATGCCCCCATTATTCTTGTTTTAAAATGTCGTTGCCAAGTCTCTCCACTTCCGCTAAGAAGGCCTCAATCGTGATTGCTCGCGTCATCACTTCATGTAATCCCTTCTCATAGTACTGTTCTTTTACAGATTGCCACTTCGGTACCGGTACATCCACACTTGGATGTTCAAATCCCGCTATGAAAGGCAAATAGGCTTCATAATTCGATGCGATGAGCGAATCCGCCATATCCATTCGCGTTGGTACTCTGAACGGGTAATACTTGTCATGTTCTGGGCTATATTCACCATTCATGACCATTCTTTGAGCATCAATTGAAATCATGTACTGAATAAATTTGACACCCTCTGCTTTAACCTCTTCTGACATACCTTTTGGGAGTGCCAACATAATTGGACCAACTTCAGATACCAATCCAATTTTGTCTAATGTAATCAAGCCAACTTCAAAAGGATTGCCATTTTGGTCGATGTCTGTCAACCCCCAAACACCTTGAAATTCAAATGCCACATCACCATTTCTAAAAGCGTTCATCACTTCGACTCCCGAATCTGTCAACCATGATTCTTGAGCATACTTCCCAAGCGTATCTCTGTAGTATTCTATGGCACTAACTGAGTTTGGGTTATTGATAGCTACTTTTTCACCGGTTTCATCGACGAGCTTTGATCCAAAACCGTAAATGAATTGGTTGATCATCCAAGAAATGTCGTTATGATCGGCACCGACGAGACCAATACCTTTGGCATCCGTCTTCTCTTCCACTTTTACGAGAGCGGCTTCAAGTGCATCTAAATCCGTGATGGATTCTGGTTCAATGCCCGCTTCCTTTAAAAGATCTGCATTGTAGATGAGACAAATCGAATGACCAACCCAAGGGATACCATAAACTGTATCGTCCACTGTACCTAAATTGTAAAGTTCAGGATAAAATAAATCTGCATCCGCCTCGAAAGCAGTTGTCAAATTTGACAATTCTTCAGACTCTCCAAAATAGCGAACATACCGGTATGGTAGAGCCAATATGGTATTTTGTTCAGGTGCTTGCAGTATGCCTTCAACCTCGTTCAGCGCTTCATTGCCACTGATCATATCAATCTCAAACTGACCGTCATTTTGCGCATTATAGGCATCGACAATCTTCTGTATGGCTTCACCACGACCAGAATAATCCGTCCATGTGATTCTGAACGCGATGCTCTCTTTTACAGAAGTCTCTGTCGTTTGCTTAGGATCATCGACGCCATTTTCACAAGATGATAAGATAAAAGCGAGAAATATGAGACAAATGATTAATCGCAACTGAATGATATGTTTTGGCATCTATGACCTCCAGTATTAAATTACAATTATATTGGTAAAATTTTATCGATATTTATATCAACATACTAAACTCATTACCCCATGTCAATCCATTTCTAACTTAATTATTCAGAATATTAAAAAAAGTTACCTTAATTGTCTAATTAAGGTAACTGTATTTTTTTAGTAACAGATAAGCACTGTATGAAAACGCTATTGTTGCACCGATAACCGGCAATAATGCAATGTGAAGTTTACCGACCATGGCACCTGATAAGAGCAGTGCTACCGGTAAAATGACTTTGACTAAGCTTCCAAGAAGGCTTATCACTCTCCCCCTCAATGCCTCCGGTACTTCAGTCTGTAAGATCATCATGACAGGCACATCTACGTAGGCTATGGCAATGCCCATCAGAAGGAATAAAGTGCCGTAGAACGCAACGTAGAGCATGTAGTCGCTATATATTGGGAATAACATTGGCAAGCCAACCAGCGACGCCAAGATTGCAATAAAGGCGTTCATGGTTATGAGCAGCAATCTAAATTCGTAGCGTTGCATCATCTTTTCTACTGTTAGTGTGCCAATGATAAGACCGATTGGAAACATGGCATTGATCACGCCATATGCTTTTGGTGGCAGTTCAAGCAGCTCATTGATGATATAAGGACCAGGTACATTCACAGAAAAACCGAGTAAGAAATTGAGGGATACAAAGACGAAAAACAGTTCAAGAATTGATTTTGAGCTGAAAAAATACTTGCCACCTTCAATAAAATCGGTTTTAAAGGAAGTTGATTCTTTATTTGAATGCGCAATGGGTTGAATCGGCTGATAATAGGTATAATCAATGAACCATTCCGTAAACGCAGATGTTAAAAAGGAGATGCAGCTAAAAAGCATGAATGCCCTAATGTCAAACATAACATACACGATGCCGCCTAAAATTGGTCCAAGAATCGCAGATGACGAATCGATGAGTTTGCCAATGGCATTGAGTCGTATGAGCTTATTCGGTGTCACTAAGTTAGGCTTGTATGCCTACGCCGAAAAAAGTCGCGAATATATTGATGAACACAGTAGAGGCATAAATCATGGGCAATGTAAACGCTATGCGGGATGTCAGTATAAATAAGAAAAGAAACAACAAGCCGCTTGATATATCCATACCCACTACGAGCCATTTTTTTGGGATTCGATCTGCGATAACACCTGCAACTGGGCTGATTATGACCATTGGAACGATTCCGAGCATGAGTGTCATGGCAAAATTTAATGCAGAGCCAGTCAAGCTTAGAACGTGAAGCCCTATGACAAAGCTGTAAATTGAGGCGCCGAAAATTGAAACGCCTTTTCCAGCTGCAAACAGCAAAAGGTTTGAACGTTCTTTTTTAATGCAGTGATTCTCATAGATTGTTTCCATTTGACGCCTCCATTTGACACTTCCTTTTGACATTTAATTTGACACTTAATTTGACACTTTTATTTGTCATGGAAAATTGTCTTTTTTTTAAGTATAATCCGTAGTGCTGACCCCACTGCAATACGTCAAATCACGATTTTTTAGATTAATTTTAGACAAAAAAAAAGAAAGTACGGTGTTGACCCAATACTTTCTCACAGTTTTTTTTGACCATAATACAAATAAGTAAAGACACTTTCTCCAGTAACGAAGTAATCTTCCATAGGACCGCCCTTCTCTACTGAATCGGAGATATAGTCATCGGTTTTTAAATATCTAAGGCGCTTTAGTGCTTCAGAGATAGTATCGAGCTTAAACCATTTTTTAGAAACGTCATCAATTTTCGTATGCTTTGAAAATTTTTCAAACAAAATGTAATAAGCGTGCAGAATTGTACTTGGTTTTGTCAATGGGTCAAGCTTATCAAGTAAAAATTTGTCAGAATGATCAAAGGCATAATTACTTGATCCCGAGATATCTAGTAGGAGATCCACTGATGCCGGCTTCAAAGGCAATTTATCAAATTCAGCACATAAAAAAAGCACTTTGCATTTGGGTTGACTCCGTTCAATGACTTTTTTCAGCCAAAGAAGCACTTGCGCGTCGTGGTCTACGGCGATATAGAGATTCGATTCATGAAAATCACCAATAAAATGCCTCATAAAAAACCCGTGACCTGTACCTAGTTCCAGGATGACGCTGTTTTCAACCCCCGAGCATGTAGCATGACGTTTTGACCATTCAAGTTCTTTATATATTTTTTTCAGATATTCCGAATCAGTTGTCTTAATGTACTGATCGATGTATTGTTCAGATTCACTCTCACTATCGACTAATGCCTTATCAATACTTTCACCGAATAAGATGCCATCTTCAATCGTTAGTGAATTGCCACAGCTGCATGTTAAAGTACCTGTCATCAAATCGCCATTTTCAATTTTTCCATCTAATAGCAGTA
>CAYLNI010000087.1:578-7600 GCA_964384705.1 uncultured Fusibacter sp. | reverse complement strand
GGCGCATCGCAATTGGTACAATACGTATATTTCAAACTGTCCATTGGAACACCTAACATCCGAACAGGTTCTTCATCAACTACCTCAGCAGTCACTAGCATCTTTTCTAGCTCGAGTTTGATATGATTGAGTCTCTGCAGTTCTTCTTCAACAGCGTGTAGTTTGTTTTCGAAATAGGATTTATAGGTGACGCGCTTATCATAACCAGTCAGCTTGCCGATTCGTCTAAATAACATGAGCGATTGAACTTCAGAAAGAGTAAAACCTATTGCTTTTAACTGACATATTTCTTCAAAGTCGCTCTGGCAAGTCGCATCAAATAGATATTGTGCGCCAACTTTTTCAGGAATGAGCAATTCAAGCGTCATGTAATGTCTGATTGTATCAATGCTCGTTTGGTTGTGCTTGGCAAATGCACCAATTTTCATTGTAACCCTCCCATAAATGCGATGACAAGTTCCACGATTTGATCCATCTGAGCTTCAGAGTCGATTGTTGCTACATGGTCCCCCTTTTGAAGGCCATAATTGCCAAACTGAGAATGATTGCCGCCTTCAATATCGTAATAGATTGTATCTTGTGGTAAAAATGGCTTCTTCTCATTGATTTTCTCTTTAGTGACGAACGCGTCTCTGGAACCAGAAATCGAAAGCACTTTAAGAGGACTGCCAGACAAGTCATTACTTTTTCCAGCAGGATATGAGGCGAACAAGATCAGCGCATCAAATGCATTTGGATTTTCATAAGCGACTTTAGCCGCCATTGAGCCACCTAATGAATGGCCACCTATTGCCCATGTATCAGCAATGCCAAGTGTCTTTTTGAGTGACAATGCCTTGTCCGCGTCAAGTACTGCAAAATTGAAGGGCATTTTTGCTATGATGACGGGTACTCCAGTTTCTGCAAGGCGTTGTGCCATGACAGCGTATGCTTCAGGTTCAACTTTAGCGCCTGGATAATACAACAGACCCGGCTTTGATGTGCCGCTGATAGGCGTAAATGAGATATAATCATCAGTTGCAACGACGGTCACTTTATCATTTGTTTGCATTGCAATCAATGATAACATATCAGGTTCGTAACTGGCCATAAACCACATCCCTCCATAGATGACTGCAATCATGACAGCTAATAGTAATAAAGTGCCAATGGTTTTTCGAAGGCGTCTAGACTTTATTGATTGATTGACAGATTTGTCATCTTTATCTGTATTAAAAGTATGGTCATTCATAATAAATCCCTCGTCTCAGGTTTCAACGTTAATCCTATTCACTAACAACATTCAACGTATCCAAAATTGGTATCGTTCCTGCCATACAATAAACATCCAGTTGATGCAGCGAACGCGTCATGGCGACATAAAGCAATTTCACATCAAGTGGATGATCCGTATAACGCTCTTCAAGTGTCACGATGACAACGGCATCAAACTCCAAGCCTTTTGCAAAATAGGATGGCACGAGGATCACGCCTGCACTATAATGCTCCTCTTTTTCGTCGAGTATTTTGACGGCGTGACGTTTGTTTTTGTCGAACGTTTTTTTGACGACTGTACAAGCATCACGCGTTTTACATATGATAGCGATAGATTTATACCCTTTCCCTTGAAGTGTATCCACTTTCTTTTCAAGTTCTTTGAGCAATGTGCTTGGATTCATGAAAGCATTTACAGTTGGGGTATCGCCATGCCTGATGACTGGTTTTGCGTAGATTGTACTCGGGTCATTTAATTGTGTCAACACTTTATTCGCAAGTGTCATGATTTCCACCGTCGTACGATAACTTTGTTCAAGCGTCATATAACTCGGTTGATCATCTGGGAAGACCTCTTCCATGACCGATTCCCAGCTCGTTGTGCCTCTATAAGCGTGAATGCCTTGTGAGAGATCGCCTAGTAGTGTCAAACGCGGGGTTTTTAGTACATGCTTGAGGATGAAAAATTGGAATGTGCTAAAATCTTGTGCTTCATCGATGACGAGTGTTGTAATCTCCACTGGTTCATCAAATCCATGCAATCTGTGTTTGATATAAAGTAGCGCAGAAAGGTCTTCAAGTTCAAATTTGTTGATGGTTTGTAGTGATTTTGCAAGTGTTGTATGGTACTGAATTTGCGCATCGCTTAAGATATGACCGAATGTCGTTTTCATCTGCTCGGGATTTGACATCAAGTCGTGGTAAGCAGATAGAAAATCGAGTTTGGGGAACAAATCCATGTATTTTTTTACTGCAAATTTGTTCTCGACTTTCATTTCTTCAATTTTTCGGTCTCTGGCATCCATTAGTGCGACGACGCGCTGTCGTCTTTCATCGCCAGGCTCTTCTTTACGAAGGATTTGGTCGATTTTATCGTCATAGCGACTTTCAATGACGGATGCACCTTCTTTATAGACTTGTTTCAATCTGGCGGTCAAGATCTTCTTAATCTCATGGACGCGTTTGTGAAGTGCCATATACTGATAGCTCTCTAGAAAGAGCGAACGTATCTCACCACGCGTCGCAAGGACTTTGCCTTGAAAGGTGAAGTGTTCAGCAGGTGTAAAGTGTTTTTCTATATTTGCCATGTAAGCTTCGATGCCGTCTTTAAATGCCAGTGATCCCTTGAAGGCTGTGTGCCAAAGCATCATGGCTTCGCTATCGTTATTTTGCAGATTTGCGCCATTAGCATGAATCAAGTCCATCAATTTTTGATTTCTGTCTACAAGATTGATTTTTTTACCGATGAGTTCGGACATAAAATCGATAAAGGTCGTCTGTTTGACTTTTTCTACGCCAAGTTCTGGGAGGACCTCTGAGATATAATTGATGAACAAGCGATTTGGGGCGAGAATCATAAACGTTTCTGGATTAAATGTCTTCTCATACGTATAGATAAAATAGGCGATTCTATGGAGCGCTATTGTCGTCTTGCCACTGCCCGCCACGCCTTGAACAATCAAAGGCCGTCGCATATTGGCTCGGATGACTCGGTTCTGTTCAGCTTGTATGGTTGAAGCGATGTCTTTGAGTCTTTTATCGGCACTCGCTTCGAGTGAGGCCTGTAAAAATGCATCGTTTGTGGTGATGTCTACGTCTATGAAATCGACAAGCTGTGCATTTTCAATGGCAATTTGTCTTTTAAGTAAAAGCTCTCCCACATAGACGTCACCTTCTGATTCGTAAGTATTTTCTCCAAGTCGACCTTCATAATAAAGATTGGCAACCGGTGCGCGCCAGTCTACGACGAGTGGCGTAAATTCACCTTCGCGAAGGAGTGACGTTTTGCCAATGTAGAAGCGTTCGCGTTTATCACTTCCCTTTGCAACGAAATCAATACGTGCAAAATAGGGTTTCTTTTGGGCGCGAATGAGATTGTCATAATTTTTATCCGCTATCTGTACAAATTGCGTATTGATCATCACGTTGATATAGTTTGCTGAACTCTCTTGAACGTCCATGTCGCTCATGGCGTCTTTGATGTTCTCGCTATAATGCCTACGATAGTTCTCAACGGCAGTTATCGTGTGTTCGATATGCAGACTTGTTTCCTCAAGCCTTTTTACTTCAGTTTCATAGTCTGGATGTTTTTTGATCTTCATGATGGCCTCCACAAAAGAATAAGGATAGTCTTTATCGTGACGACAAAACTATCCATAGGCTAAAAACAGAACCTTACTATTATAGTGAATTCTTAGTGGAATGTCAATGAAATGCCGAACTGTTTTGCAAAACGTTCTGCATATCTTGAAGCTGATGTGCGTTCCAGTTCCACAGATTCGTCGGAAATCAACTGAATCGTTACGCGATTCTTGAGTATTTTAATCTTGAGATCTTTGACTGAGCTGCGCTCTGCACGGTCAAGCTGTTCTGCAATATTGAGTAGGACGACGAGTTTGCCTAGTCTTGAGACTTCCACCTTGCTGAGGATGCCTTCGAAATCCGTCATACGGTTTCTTATGCTCTCTTCCCTATGGCTGCCGACGAGATAAGCGACTGAAAGTCTTTCAGCGTTAGTTAGCCCGTCTAGCCTACCGTTTAGGATGAGGTAAAAGCCATGAACGTGGTGATCATAATACTCGATATGAATGCCTACGTCATGGAGCGTCGCAGCAGCACTGATGATCTTTCGATCATTTGCTTGTAGGTCGCCAAGTTTCATGAAGGCATCAAACATTTTTAAAGTGAGCATTTTGACATGCTCCGCATGAACTTCATTAACATCAAAACGACGAAGCATATTTTCTTTACTACTTAATAGAACATCTGGCACAATGACGGGATTGCCAATCGATGTAAAATATTTTTCAAAGAAATAGCCATCGCGAAGGCCATTTGCACTGATGCGAATTTCAGGTGTATCCAGTCGATCGAATAGACATTTAAACGGTAAGATGCCTAAAGTGATGATATCAGCACGTTTTTTACTGATGCCACTGATTTTATCGAGGTCTTTTTCTTCCGAGTCAAAAATCATCGTGCAGATGCGATCGACTTCCGATTCATGCATCCGGTAATTGTGCATATTTTCGATGGGATAGCCATTTAGATCGCGATCGATGCGACCAAGTGTACGCACGACGCCACCTAAGCCTATGATTGGCTTGCCTTTAAGTGCTTTTAGCCAAGGCAACTTGTCATAATAACTCTCGATATATTTTTTTGCAGCCTCTAGGCGCTTTTTCTTAGCTTTAATGCCACTGAAGCGTTCTGTTAGTGTAACGGAGCCAATGGGCAAACTCACTGCCTCCATGAGCTCACGCCCCTTCATCCAGATGAGCTCTGTGCTACCTCCGCCGATATCGAGTATGAGTGCATCATCGATGGTCATCGAATTGACGACGCCTAGATAATCATAGTACGCCTCTTGATGGCCCGTTAATACGGTAAATTCAAAACCTGTTTCTTCTTTTACGCGTTTTAGAAACGCCTTTTTATTCTTTGATAGTCTGACCGCAGCAGTTGCCAATGCATATACTTCTGGTGTTTCATTGACCTCGATGAGCTTTTTAAAATAAAGGAGCGCATGAATCGTGCGCTCGATTGGAATCTCTTTTAAAGTCATCTCATCGCCCATGCCTTCGCTGAGTCTGACCATTTCACTCGCTTGCTCGTAGATGCTATAACCACCTCGTGCATTGATGCCGAGGATATTCATACGAATTGAGTTGGAGCCTAAATCGATAATAGCGATGGATCTTATCAAATGATCACTTTCTTTCTAAGATAGATTTGAGTTTGTCATTAAATTCTTTGTTCGTCGTGTAATCCAAAGTTTTGAGAATTTCTTGCGCTTTGATCGGCTTCATGAGTGCATTGCTTTCTCTGTCCATTTTGCGCGTATAATTCCCATCTTCACCAAGCATCCAAGATTTTTGATTGTCGGCGAGATACAGTTTCAATGTAAGCTTTATTCGCGTTGCAATTTCAGAATCTTCAATAGGAAACAACAACTCGACACGACGGCTGAGGTTGCGCGTCATCCAGTCCGCACTTGATAAATAGATTTCTGAATTTCTGTGATTCTCAAAATAGTAAATACGGCTATGCTCAAGAAATTCACCTACAATACTGCAAACTTCTATGTTGTCGCTCATACCAGGTACACCTGGCTGAAGCGAACAGATGCCACGAATGATGAGTTGGATTTTGACGCCTGCCTGAGACGCTTCATAGAGCTTTTCAATGATTTCGATATCGACCAAGGCATTCATCTTAGCGATGATACGTCCCGTATGGCCAGCTTTTGCATGGCGTATCTCTCGATCGATGAGGTCGTTGAGTTTTTGCCTTAATGTAAAAGGTGCAACACTCATGACACTTGTGTTGACCGAAGTCACAAACCCTGAGACCATATTGAAAAAGATCGAGGCATCCGCACCAAAGCTCTCACGCGCTGTGATGATGCTCATATCCGTGTATACTTTAGCCGTTTGATCGTTATAATTGCCTGTACTTAGGTGAATATAACGCTTAATTTTATTTTTCTCCCGTCTGACGACAAGGGTTATTTTTGAGTGTGTTTTTAGACCGTAGATGCCGTAGATGACGTGTACACCGCGTTGTTCAAGCTTCTTTGCCCAATTGATGTTGTTTTCTTCATCAAATCTTGCTCGAAGTTCCACGAGTACAGTTACCTGCTTGCCCTTTTCTGCGGCTTCCGATAACGCTTTGACGATCTGAGAGTCGCCACTCACTCTATAAAGCGTCTGCTTGATGGCTAAAACTTGTGGGTCTTTACTCGCCTGTCTGATAAAATCGACAACGGTGTCGAAAGTCTCATAAGGTGTATGGACAAAGATATCCCCTTCTTTGATGGTCTTAAAGATATTCTTTTTATCAATCACAGGGACGCGCTTTGGCTTATAAACCGGTCGACTCAGTTCTGGATGGTCCTTTGGTGCTTTAAGTTTGAATAAAAATGTCAAGTCAAGTATGCCGTCGATTCGGTTAACTTGTTGGGATTCCAACAACAGCGAATCTTGAAGGATCTTTGCAAGCCACATATCCTCCGAGTGCACCATCTCAAGTCTAACGGTTTCACCCCATTTTCTAAGCTTGACAGCTTCTTCTATGACCATGAGAAGGTCTTCTGCTTCATCTTCAACGATATTTAAGTCGCCATTACGTGTTGCTCTAAACTGGCAAGTTGACAATACTTGATGGCCTAAAAACAATTTGTCGATAAACGTCTCAATGATGTCCTCAAGGAGTAACTCACTTTTGAATGAGAATCCTCAACTTTAATCAAGCGATCGAGCATGCTCGGCACTTGAACCAGTGCAAGCTTTGGATCAATGCCTATTAGAAGCTTGACGCCAATATACAAATTTTTATTGGAAATGAGTGGAAAACGCCTTGAAAAGTCGACAGCCATAGGTGTCAAAACTGGAAATATCTCAAGGTTGAATTTGTGTTCAAGCTGTTCGATGATATCCGCTGTAAATTCATTTCTTCTCAAGATTTTGATCCCAGCTTCACGAAGTTCCACCAATAGTTTTGCGGTCATATCGTATTGCAAGTGTACGAGTTCGTTGACGCGTGTATTG
>CAYLNI010000087.1:0-568 GCA_964384705.1 uncultured Fusibacter sp. | reverse complement strand
ATCAAGTTCAATTTTTCACGTGGCGTCAATCCCGAAGGATCAATATCTTCATATCCTGAACTCATTTGGTTTTTTAGTGCAGCAACGCGGACCATAAAAAATTCATCAAGGTTATTCGAAAATATGGCACTGAACTTTAATCGTTCAAGTAGCGGCGTTGTCGTGTCATCCATTTCCATTAGTACTCTTCTATTAAATTCCAGCCAGCTTATCTCGCGATTCAGTAACATTAGTCCACGTCCTTTAATTCTGGGATGATGCCAAATGTATTGGCAAAGTTGTCAATCGTAAATTCAAAGCTCCACTCTTCCAAAACAGTGGCTTCACTGCGTTTTACATGGATGAGAAAGCTGTAATCGTTAATCTCGGTATCGATGATTTCTATGCGCTGATTTTTGCTCTTATCTAGTGCATCTACAATAGACAAGATAGAGGCTAGTTTAAAGATCCTTACCTGATCTTCACTATGAATGCCTGGTATGTTTGCCTGATACATCTTTTGTTCCGAGCTCGAAATAAGCCTGCAGATATGTGCAATCAAAAGCGACTCTTCGTGTTTGACACCGAA
>CAYLNI010000086.1:0-12067 GCA_964384705.1 uncultured Fusibacter sp. | reverse complement strand
AGATACAAACTATGCCGGCAAAACTCGCCGGCATAGGTGATTAACGGAAAGTTTTATTTCTACTCTGGTAAAATGACATTTAAAAAAATACCTGTTAATGCTGCGAGCGCCATACCTTCAAGGTTGACTGAAAATGAGCCAATAGTAATTGGAACGACTGCGCCACCAAGACCTAATACGAGGATAACTGCTGCGATGATCAAATTTCTAGATTTGTTAAAATCAACTTGGTTTTCAACGAGTGTTCTTGCGCCAATAGCAGCAATCATACCAAATAGGATAATGGAAATACCGCCAATAATCGCTGATGGTATTGTTGAAATTAGTGAGCCAAGCTTTGGAATGATACCAAGGAAAATAGCAAATACAGCTGCTATTTGCATGATTCTAGGATCCCATGCTTTAGTCAATGCCAATACGCCTGTATTTTCTGAATACGTTGTATTTGCTGGTCCACCAAACATTGCTGAAATAGAGGTTGCAATACCATCACCAATCAATGTTCTTGTTAAACCAGGTGATTTGATGAAGTCTTTTTTAACCGTTGCGCCTATAGCTACAACGTCACCAACGTGCTCAACCATAGTGGCAAGAGCGATTGGGGCTACCGTTAAAATGGCATCAATATTAAACTTCGCAAGAGAGAATCCTGGCATACCAAGCCAACCTGCTGATTGAACCGTATCAAAGCTTACTCTACCCAATATGACTGCTATGATATACGTAGCTACTAGGCCTATGATTACTGGAATAATTCTTATGAAGCCTTTTGCAAAGACACTTACAGCCGTAACAATTGCAAACGCGATAATCGCTAGTAGCCAATCAGTCTTTGCCATGTCAATAGCAACAGGGGCTAATTTGAGACCGATAACAACAATGATTGGTCCAGTAACGATAGGCGGGAAGAATCGAATAACCCTATCTGAGCCAAAGATTTTCATCAAAGCTGCTAAAATCAAATAAACAAAACCTGCCACAACAATACCACCACGCGCGTACTCGAGACCATGTGTGCCTGCTACTGCCAAAATTGGCGCGATAAATGCGAATGATGATCCTAAGAATGCTGGTACTTGACCCTTTGTAATCAAGTGGAATATCAAAGTACCAACGCCTGCAAGAAATAATGATGCTGAAACGTCAAGTCCTGTGATGATTGGAACGAGAACTGTTGCTCCGAACATTGTGAATGTGTGCTGAATCCCCAAAGTAATCATTTTTGCATTGCCCAATTGCGTTACGTCATTAATTCCATGTTCATTGATGTCAATAATTGCTTGTTCATGTTCTGACATAATAACCCTCCCCAAAAAGTATCTTTTCCGTTAATCTTGTTGTTTCGCCCTTATTGCATTAAGAACTCTCTCTGCCGTAAACGGCATTGTATTCAAGCGAATACCAGTAGCAGCGTATATCGCATTCGCTATAGCAGGTGCTGTAGGAACCATGGCAGGCTCTGCGACGCCTCTTGCGCCGTATGGACCTGATTCTTCTGGATTCTCTACAAATTTGATGATCAGTTCAGGCATGTCATCAGAAGTTGGTATTTTGTAATCGACAAATGACGGATTGAGCACTTTTCCATCTTTTAGCATGAGTTCTTCATACAATGCTGTCCCCAGTCCTTGGACGATCGCCCCTTCGATCTGGCCTTCTAGTAGCTGTGGATTCATGACTTTTCCAACATCAAAGCACGACGCTGCCTTGAGGACTTTTGTTTGCCCTGTTCTAAGATCCACTTCTACTTCCACGGCTTGTGCACCATAAGTCCAAAACACCACTGGATGATCGCCTAGACCTGTTTTCTTATCTGCATTTCTAACATTGGGTGGTATGAATGCCCCGCGCCCAATGATGGGACCATGTATACCCGATCCATCTTCAAAAGTTAACCCCAGTGACAGCTCAGCGATGGAAACTTTTCGATCTGGATATATTTTTGAGACAATATAACCGTCTCTGAGCTCTAAATCACGCTTTGACAAACCTATTTTTATCTGTGCCAAATCGAGCAATTGGTCCATGGCATCTGTTGCCGCATTAAAAACTGCCATACCAGCAGAATAAGTGATCCTTGATGCAACTGTCTGCCACTCATAAGGCGTGTGATCGGTATCCCCTGTACGAATCGTTATTTTATCAGGCGAAATGGAAAGCACTTCTGCCGCAATTTGTGTCATAATAGTGTCGGAACCCTGTCCAATATCTTGCGCACTGACAAGAAGGTGTGCTGTACCATCTTCGTTGAGCTTGATAATGGCCGATGATCCTGCATTGGTTGGCATCGATGGGGCTTTCCAGCCACATGCTAAGCCTTTACCTCTTACTTTATAAGGATCTGTTGAAACTGGCTTTGTAAAAAAATCAATCGCGTCTACGACGATGTCGATGCATTCCATCAGCCCAGATTGTTTCACGACTTCACCAGTACCTGTGACGCCACCAGGCTTCATACCGTTGATTCTTCGTATATCCACAGGGGTCATTCCCAATTTTTCAGCGAGCATGTCCATATTTTGTTCAATTCCAAAGTGTATTTCACTCATGCCGAACCCTCTGTAAGGACCGCCCACTGGATGGTTTGTATACACACAGTAAGAATCTGTCCAAACGTGTTCGATGTCATATGGACCCGTTGACGCATACCCTGCCGCTTTGGCAATGTTGACACCATATTCTGTGTAGGCACCGCCATCCCAGATGAATTCATTTTGAACACCTAAAATGCGACCATCTTTGTTAATGGCTGTCTTAATATTGGCATGTAGCCCTTGACGTACATAAGCATTTTCAAATTCATCGCGTCTAGAATAGGTGAGCTTGATTGGATGACCTGGTAAACGCCTTGCAAATGGGATCAAGATACCTTCAAGGGTTGTGCCTGCTTTCGATCCAAATCCACCCCCTACCGCTGGTGAGAGCACACGTAATTTATTCAATGGAATATCAAAAGCAGCTGAAAGCGCCTGTCTAACGGCATATGGCGATTGACAACTCGCCCAAACAGTCATATAACCATCGGCATCCATCTGTGCAATAGCCGTGTGGGTTTCTATAGGGACATGCTGAACGTGTGGGATATAAAAGTCGTTTTCAACGACAAAGTCTGCCTTTTCAAAGATTTCAGGTGCATTGCCTTTGCGCAGCTTATAGTGATTGGCAATATTGGTACCTGGTTCTGGGAAAAAGATGGGTGCGTAGTTGTAATCGGCTAAATCGGGATGGACAAGCGGGGCTTCTTTGAGCATCCCCTCTTTGGCATTGGTCACGGCTGGCAAAAGTTCATATTCCACTTCAATTAAATCCAATGCAGCAGTTGCAATTTCAAGTGATACAGCACATACTGCAGCAACGCCTTCTCCGCGATATCTGACTTTTCCCACTGCTAAAAAATTTTTATCTTCTAAATATAACCCCCCTCTTTTGGTAAAGAGATCTCCTGTTATAACATCCTTAACCCCTTTAAGGGCCAGTGCCTTTTCAATATTGATGCTTAGAATCTTGGCATGTGGATGAGGGCTTCTTTTCACAGCGGCATACAGCATTTTGGAGAGTTTTATATCGTCAACGTATTTAAGCGATCCTGTGACTTTTTTTACACCGTCAACCCGTTTTATACTTTTACCAACAAAATTCAAATCAATCCCTCCTATCTACTTATTTTGCTGTGCAACCTCCTCGATGGCCTCGATGATTTTTTTATACCCCGTACAGCGACATAGATTGCCACTGATGCCTTCGACAATTTCTTGATGGGTTGGGTTTGGATTCTCTTCAAGCATGGCTTTCGCGGTCATAATCATGCCTGGTGTACAATAACCACATTGAAGTGCTGCATTATCTATAAAAGCGACTTGAAGTGGGTCCAGATTGTCTCCAACCGCCAAGCCTTCAATTGTGGTGATCACACTGCCATCCGCTTCTACTGCCAGTACAAGGCAAGCATTGATGGCCTTGCCGTTCATGATAACTGTACAAGCACCACATTCACCAGCACCACAACCTTCTTTTGCACCCGTTAAATCGAAATCTTCTCTAATCATTCTTAACAAGGTTTTATGAGAGTCAACCAAGTGATCGATTTCTTCACCGTTCAGCTCAAAACTGATGTTTTTTTTCATAAGTTTAACTCCTTAAGCAGTTCAAATTTTATACTCGCTCAATGCTTACAGCCACTCTGTCAAAGACTGTTTGAGCATCACTTTGACCATTTCTCTTCTATATTCTTCAGACGCTCTGATATCGCTGATAGGTTTTACTTCGTCGCTGGCAATATCACATGCCTGTTCGATTGTTTCAACTGATAAATCAACACCAGATAAATACGCTTCTGTTTTCAGTAATCTAATCGGCGTTGGTGCCACTGCACCACAACTGATTCTATAATTGGTGCCTTGCTTAAGCACCGTTGCACACACCGTTGATAAATCGACTTCTTTACGCCGTGACATTTTCGTAAAAATGCCCTTCACATTCGGTTCATGAACAAACGTAATGCCCGTAACAATTTCATTTGGTTTCAAAATTGTTTTTCGAACAAAAACAAAAAATTCACTGAGTGGTATCGATTTTAGCCCTTCATCTGAGTAAATCTGAACATGCGCATTTAAAGTCATTAGCGGTGTTGCTGTATCTGCAAGAGGCGAAGCATTGCAAATATTGCCTACACATGTGGCTCTATTTCTAACTTGTTTAGAACCAACTGAAAGCGCTGCCTGTGCCAAGAAAGGATAGCGCGATTTAATTTGTGCATGATTGCCCAAATCATTTAATAAGACCAGGGCCCCTATCGTTACACGATCTTCGTCGAATTGTATGGTATCCAGCCCCTTAATGCCCTTGATATCAATGACAGCTTCAGGTGATTTTTGACCCTCTTGCAATCTTACGATCAAATCTGTTCCACCATTTAAAATTGCTGCGTTTTCACCATATTTGGTCAATAGTTCTTGGGCTTCTTTAAGTGATGTGGGTTTAAAATATTCAAATGGTTTCATACTAAACCTCCAATATATTACTGTTAAATCAAAAAGTATCTCACCTTTATTATAATGGACGGCAGGCAAATCTCTCATTGTCAAAATAAACTAAATTTTCTGACAATTCCGTTGGTTTATTTGTTACTTCATAACAAACACCTGTATTAATTTTGGCATTATAATTGTTCTGAGTTATCAATTGTTTTTAGGGTAGAAATCATTTAAGGAGGAATTTCACAATGCAAGGATTGATACGACACAATCTTATGGATGAATTGCAATATGAAACACTCATTGATCACTCTAATTTATTGAAAGGCATCATCCATCAAGGTAGTCAACTAATACCTGCATTTGATGTGTTTCTCTTTGATGTTTTTTTGTTGATTTACAAATATAAAATTTCATACCATGCCCTACACACACTTTTACCAAGTGACCTTATACTTATTGCACTTTGTGAACACCCACAACTAGAGAAAATACGACTTCGCACGAAAGGATCTTCCTCTGAAACTTATCTCGCTATGAAGCTTATAACCGACTTGTTGCTTGAACAACTTCGTGGCAGTAAAATGCTACAACAGTTGAAAGAGGGGGCAAATCTCATAGATGCTTTTAGCATCACTGAACGCGACTCTTTAAAGACACTCTACGCTAAATCGGAGCTTGATTTGTCCGATTTGCTCATGACGCTTGAAGGCATCAATCAATGGTTGAAAAATTCACCCGTTGACGCTTCAAACATTGGTGCTTCAAACATTGGTGCTTCAGCACCAACAGATCCTATAGGGGAAGCTTTGAGTCTTGCTGCTTCTTATGAAGATGTGAAACAAGACGCTGAAGAAAAATTAGAAAAAGCCCTCGATACGCTCAATGCAGAAGCAACCGATTTCAAAGAATCACTTAAAGAATCATTTGAAACGCGATTTGCTCCGATTATCAAATCGTATACACTTACAAATAATCAAGGCAAATCGCCTTTTACTTCTATTGAATCACCACTTGAATCTGGTGAAACAACCGATGAAGAACGTCTAGTCAGCGGTAAACCAAACGTCAGTCAAACACCTTCACGTCTTGAGATAAGTTACAACATTCAAAGCACAATAAAGGAAATAATAGACACATTACACCTTGACGATGTGATTAAAACAACAACCAATGTCCTCGATCAATTTGCACACCAAATGGATACACTGGGTATTATGAAATCGGAACGAAACACACTCACTTTTGATGAGGTTCTCGGTTTGTATAAACGGGCACAGAATCCTCAATTTGTGGGATTTGTCAACAAAGTGGGAAAAAAGAAAGCCAACCTACGTGCGATCACTCGAAAAAAGAAAAAGCAAAAAATCATCCCAAAAGACCGCATCATCTATAGCGATCAATTGGATTATCTCATTGATGATGAACTGATTAATGTTTCATTGGCTATTGAAGCTTTTGAAAACGATTTTTACACAAGATATTTAAACGATGCTTTGCTTACCCTCGAACTGGTTGGAGAAGATGAAAAACACAAGGGACCTATTATTTTATGCTATGATGGCTCCGGTTCCATGAAGGGCGAAAAAATCGAAGAGACGAAAGCATTGATTTTATCCGTTATTGAACTCGCCAGGTTTCAAAAAAGACCCATTGTGTTGATTCAGTTTGCCTCTGCCTCTGAACCAATGTTTATAAAACAAATCAATCCCCAGATGTTTTCCACTACAGATTTGCTTGAAATTTTAGATACTTATATTTGTGGTGGCACGGATTTTAAGAAGCCTTTGCAAGAAGCACTGGTACACATTCGCAGTGCCGTCTATAAAAAAAGCGACATTTTGTTCATAACGGATGGGCAATGTCAGATTGACTCAAAATTCAAACAGACGTTTATGGCACATAAAAAAGAAATGAAATTCAAACTCTATACGGTCATCATTCACAGCCACACTTATAACGATTATGGCGATATCGGCGAAATTTCTGACAAAATACTCGATATTAAAGCTGACAATCTCAATCATTGGAATGAAACTATCGACTCACAAATTTATCAAATTATCTAGGAGGTCACATGATCAACGAATCACTTATGCATGAAAAATTAAAAACCATATACACTTTTTTGACTTCCAAGTATTTTGAAGTAGATGAGTTTGTCACATGCTTGATTCTATCCATGATTTCTCGTACCCATTTGATCGTACTCGGTCAACCTGGCATTGCAAAATCAGCGATTTTGAGAGATCTTGTCCAACTGATCGATTTTGAGAACAATGCTTCTACGCCTTATTTTCACATTCAAATGGGTTCGGACGTCTCTCCCAACAATGTTTTTGGTGCGCCGGATATTGCCTATTTTAAATCACACGGGATCATTAAACGCCATTACAAAGGTTTTCTCCCGGATGCAACCATCGCATTTTGTTCAGAATTTTATCGTGTAAGCGATCAAGTTGCCAACTCAGGCCTTTTGACGATTCTCAATGAAGGAGAATTTAAGAATGGTACTGAAACGATAAAGACCAACTTGCGTTTCTTTATGGCAGACACCAATTTTTTTCCGAAGTCTATCGATGATCTAGACGTTGAAGAGACAGATCTCAAATTGCAAGCGTTACATGATCGTTTCCTATCACGATATTATTTACAGCCCATCCAAGAAATGCAAAATAAAATTGATATGATTCTTATGGCAGATAAAGCGCCTGATGGGCCAGCTATCAAGCTCAGTGAACTCGTTGAAATTCAAAATCACATTGGCGAAATTGAACTCCCCTTTGAAATTGCAAAGCATATGGCTTCCATCGCACATCACCTTGAGGTCAAACATAAAATTTTCATCTCTCCAAGGCGTTTAAAACTTAGCCGAAACCTCGTGAAGGCAAGTGCTTTTTTCTCTTCGCGTTCAAAATGTACCCTTGAGGATCTACAAGCTCTGGCGTTTACATTTTGGCAAAAACAAGAAGACATTCAAGTTGTCAAAGATACCATTTTAGATGTTCTAGGAAAGCCGTCAAACGATGCCCGATCCTATGAAAAGCTTCTCAAATCCATCACAGAGGAGTTTGAGCGGCATGTATCCGATGAACAGCATCTGCCTGGTTACAATCCAGATCTTTTATACAAGCAATTGCTCTCAGACTTAATGAAATTGATTGAAACCATTGAAAAAACTTATCCTACAGATACTGACTATCCTGAAATTCAAAAAATAAAAAAGGCTGTGCATATCACCTTTAAAACGAGAAGTGATGAACGACAAGCCTTATCCGTCAATTGACGGGGTTGTACACTTAAATTTTTCCAAGTCGCTTTTGAACGTCAATTTGAGCCAAATCAACGGCATGTTTAATGCCTTCATAACCCGTACATCTACAGAGATTGGCACTTAGCCAATCTTTTTTTTCGCGTTCATTGGCAAAGGGTTTTTCTTCAAGGAGTGCAAAAGCATTGATTATGAACCCTGACGTGCAATACCCACATTGAAATCCCCCTTCCTTTAGAAATGCTTCCTGAATCTCTGTTTCTTTAAGCCCTTCAATCGTGATAATATCTTTGCCCATGGCTTCTACAGCCAACATCAAGCAAGATTTGACAGGTTTACCATCGAGTAAAATTGTACATGCGCCGCAGTCGCCATTTTCACAGCCACCTTTAGCGCCAGTGAGTCCAGTTTGTTCTCTGATGGCTCTTAAAAGTGTATCTTCAGGTCTAACCAGTAGCGTCGTGATCTCGCCGTTTATCGTACAGACCATGGATGTAATGCCTTGAATGGTAATCATTGGGTCACCTCCGCAATCATTTTATCAAGTAGGTGTTCCAATAGATGCTGCCGATAAGCGATCCCACTGCGATTGTCTTTTTTTGCAAATGACTTAAAATGATCAAAAAGCATCGTCTTAGGGTTGTCCCAACCTTGAAAAATGTTCTTCTCAATACGCCAGAAAACAGGAACACTGGAATATCCTGAGACAGATACCGTCACCATGTCTTCGACACACATGCCTAATAAATGGACGATGGGATAATCAATGCCTATGGTTTCATTGATGCGTTCTTGAAACTGCCAATCAATCGTTTTTTTAGGGACGATGATCTGATACACATAAGCATCCTTTGGTAAATGCAACCTTTTATCAAAGAGTGAAACCAGTTTGTGTTGACTTTTCTCTCTTCCAGAAATGAGGACCACGTCAGCATCTAAGCCTAAAAGTGGCATAACGGCTTCCCTGTAAGGGAGCCTTCCACAAAGATTGCCACCTATTGTTAAACTGTTTCTAACGGTATGATCTGCAATGTGACTGAGGCATGTTGCTAAGGCACCAAGTTCTTCATGTTCTATGAGACGGTTAAGTGGCACACATGCTCCTATAGTAACTGATTTTTCATCAACAAGAATCTGATTCATCTCTGAAATGCCCTTCAGGTCTATCACAGCACTTGGTTTTAGCTTGCCTTGTCTAAAGGATGTGGTGAGTTCAGTTCCACCAGCATAATAGACGTACTCTTTACCATTATCCAACAGGTCCAAAACACAGGCGTCCAACTCTTCTATGGTTTCAGGTTTATAATAAACAAAATCAAATGCGATCATCGGATGCCTCCTTCATTAATCGCCAGAGTGACTCTGGCGTAATGGGAATTTGATTAACTTGTTTGCGAACGGCTCTAGAAAGTGCGTTTGAAATTGCACCAGGCATACCGATTACGGATTGTTCGCCCAGACCCCTTGCGCCAAATGGACCATCTTGTTGAGGCGTTTCCAAAAATCTAACCTCATAAACTGGCGCATCACCCAAACGCATGATCTTATAATCTCTGAGGATACCGTTGCTTACATGGCCCTGTTCATTGAACTTAAAGCCTTCCATCGTAGTATATCCCAATCCCATGGCCATTCCGCCAACGGTCTGTCCCCTAGCTAACTCGGGATTGATAACCCTGCCAACGTCGATGCAACAAACCGCTTTTACAACTTTATACTGTCCTGTCGTGAGGTTCACCTCAATTGCCACACCTTCTGCACCTAATGTCCATTCTAGATCAGGGTGTCCTTTACCCGTATCACGATCAATGTCGCATAAATTTTTTGCAATATAGCGACCTTTTCCGATGATTTGTCCTCTTATGGCATTGCCATTCGGATAAACATAACCCAGAGCCAATTGTGATAACTTTAAGCCTTTTTCGGGTTCATCGATAACATAAATGCGTTCATCGCCTATTACGAGATCGCGTACGGGGACTCTTAGCACTTCAGAGGCTGTGGCTTTGAATTGTTCGATGGCATCAAGGCAAGCCTCGACAACAGCGTTGCCTACCATGAACAAACCACGACTCGCTGCGGTTGCCCAATCGCTAGGCGCAACTCGGGTATCCACTTCCATTTGAACGTGAACTTTATCAATAGGCAGTTTAAGAAGTTCTGAAGCGATTTGTGCAATCCCTGTTTTAGTGCCTTGCCCAATTTCCACAACCCCAGTATGCACGTTGCAACTACCGTCGCTGTTAAAGGTCAGTATTGCACCTGCATCTGTGTTAGTAGGCATTGCAGGTGCTTTCCACAATCCACTGACGCCCTTAACGAGCACTCTGTTCTCACTTAATGGTTCCACGTAGCCTACTCGACCGCCCAGCATGTCTTCAACTTCCTTAAAGCACTGTGCAATAGACCCGGTGCTTTGATTGAGCAAGCTTTGAACGGGCGTTGTATCACCCGCTTTAATGCCATTGATTATTCTAAATGTTATCGGATCCATACCTAAGGCATCCGCCAATTGGTCCATGCCACGTTCTATTGCAAAAGACATTTCAATATGTCCAAAGCCACGATATGCCGTGGCAAAAGGCGTATTTGTATACACACATAATGAATCACAGGAGACGTTTTGAACGCGATAAGGTCCCGTACAAGAAATTGCTGCTGCCCGCGATACATTCACAGCATAATCGGCATAACCACCCGTGTTAAATAAGTAATCAAGCGACATCGCCGTCAGCTTTCCAGTGGCATCAGCCCCCAATTTAACACGTGCTTGTAGTCCGATGTGACCTGGAGAGGTCAGCATATCTTCTTCTCTTGTGTTGACAAGCTTGACCGGTCTACCACCTACCTTTTTAGAAAGCAAATAAGCCAGTCCTTCAAGCTGAATGCCCGCTTTCCCTCCAAAACCGCCACCAATCATCGGTGCTTTAACCACAATCGTGCCCGGTTCTATGTCAAAACAAATACTCATTAGACCTTTAACAACAAAAGGTGCTTGTGTGCTGGAGGTTATATGAACCTCACCTGAGGGCTTGATTTCCGCTATGGCAACTCTAGGTTCCATGGCAACATGATCACCAGGTGGGATCTCCACTTCAGTTTCAATAATAAAAGCCGCCTCTAAAAAACCCTTATCGATATCGCCTTTTCGTATTTTGGTCCGGTTGGCAATATTGGTACCTGGCTCAGGATGAATCGGCGATATATGGCTATAATCTGCCATTTCTTTGTGAATAATCTCGGCATTGGGCGACAGTGCCTCTTTGGGCGATAAAATAGGTTTTAAAACGTCATAGGTGACTACGATTGCATCGCGGGCAGCACAGGCTTGTCTATAAGTTGATGCAACCACCACTGCCACCACTTCACCAAAGTAACGCACGAGTTTTCTAGCAATGGGGGGTTTATCACAAAGGTATATGCCCAAATTACTTTCAAAATCATCCCCAGTTAAAATCGCTTTTACACCAGGCATTTTTCTTGCCGTTTCACAGTCGATGGCGATAATTTTTGCAAATGCATGCGGACTCGTCTTCAAAGCGCCATGCAACAGATCAGGCGATTGTCCATCCGCTGCATACTTTACGCGACCTGTGACTTTATCCCTACCTTCTTTTCTAAGTGGGGATGCACCAATTTGATTCATCATAATGCCTCCATAAGGTTTTAGTCTCTCTTATACTTTCCTCTAAAAGTCATGATGTCTTCTAGACTTAGTCCCATCTGTATGATGCCTGTTTCGTCCTTTCTCGAGAGACCGACGAACTTAAAAAAACGATTGTCGATATCTCTTTGCATCATCGCTTGTGAGACGCGGTGCTTT
>CAYLNI010000085.1:8327-12076 GCA_964384705.1 uncultured Fusibacter sp. | reverse complement strand
CTTTTGTAGCTGGTAAAACTTCGCCAACCGCTTTAGCTGCGCCAGTAGAAGAAGGAATGATATTGATTGCTGCTGCTCTTCCGCCTCTCCAGTCTTTCTTTGAAGGACCGTCAACTGTTTTTTGAGTTGCTGTGTAAGCGTGAATTGTTGTCATAAGGCCAGTGTCAATACCGATACCTTCTTTAAGAAGAACGTGTACAACAGGTGCTAAGCAGTTTGTCGTACATGATGCATTTGAAACGATATTGTGAAGTGCTGGATCGTATTCGTTTTCATTTACGCCCATAACGATCGTTTTAACATCGCCTTTACCAGGAGCAGAGATGATAACTTTTTTAGCGCCAGCAGCCAAGTGACCTTTTGCTGCTTCAGAATCTGTAAACAAACCCGTACATTCGATGACATATTCAACACCCATAGCTGCCCAAGGAAGGTCAGCAAGGTTTTTAGTTGCTTGAACGCATTTTGTTTCAAAACCATTTACGATGATGATATCTTCTTCAGCAAGTTCAGGGCTGCTTTTTCTTGTTGTAATCTCGCCACCGAATTTACCTTGTACTGAATCATATTTTAACTGATAAGCGAAATAATCTGCATCAGTCGCCATATCTACTACTGCAACAACTTCAAATTCCGTACCGAGTAATCCTTGCTCTGCCATTGCGTTGAACACGAGTCTACCAATTCTTCCAAAACCATTAATTGCGATTTTTTTCATCTGTTTGTTCCTCCTCAATCTTATAATACTTCTTGTATTTTCTTTGCAGTTTGCTCGTCAGTGACCAATACTAGATTTGGGTTGAGCTTGCTGATCGCGATGATCGCTTCAGTTTTATCAACACCGCCAGCAACGGCTATAACATGCTTCAAACCTTTGAATATTTCCAAATCAATACCAATGGTACTGATTTCGTAAACAATTTCGCCATCCTTGTTGAAGTAGTAGCCAAATGATTCAGCGACAGCTCCTTTACTTAGGATGTATTCAATCTCTTCATTTTCTAGTACGCGTCTATTTGCCATAACGCTTGCGCGACCGATGCCAAATAATAAAACGTCTAATTTTGAGATGTTACCTAAAATCTTTTTGATGTTAGGTTCATTTTTGAGTTCTTCGATGGTCGCTTTTGACAAGTTATCTTGTGTATAAAGCATCTGATACTGTGCACCCAGCTTGTTTGCCAAGCGTTCTGCCAGTGTGTTGGCTTGATACTCATTTTTATTGCCAAGACCGCCTCTTGCTGGTACGACCATGATCTGGTCGCCCTTAAACGGAACCCAATCACTTTTATACCCATTTATCACTTTTTCTATCGAAGAACCGCCGGTTAAACCGATAATACTTTTTTCTTCGATCAAAGTGCTTAAGTATTTTGCCGCTTCATAGCCAATTTCGTTCAGTGAGACGTTTTCGTCTTGGATACCGACAGAACCGACGATGACTTTTTTGATCCTCAATTTTTTGGCAAGGTCGTTTTCAAGGATATTGATGCCATTGATTTTGTAAAATACATCGGTAAGTGCTTCCAAAACTTCATGTCCTTTTTGTGTCAAACGCATGCCATCTGGATAATAATCAATGAGGTTGTTTTCCTTTAGAATGTCACACTCACGTCTTACAACGCGTTCCGTGCATCCCATCGTACCAGAGAGCATCCTACGTCCAACAGGTTGATTGAACTTGATACTGTTCAGAAGATTAAACCTCAGTGGTAAGAGCTCTTCCATCTCTGGAAAGGCATACTTGAGAACGAATATTAAGTTATCTTGTTCAGAATGTTTTAAAGTTTCCATGTCAATCACCATTGTTTCGGGATGTATTTTGTCCGGTCGTCGTTTTTTCGTCCCATATGGGTTAAAAAAAAACCACCTGATAGGTTTATTATACCACTCGCAATATGAATTTCAATAGGTTTTTGATAAAAAATCAAACTTTTTATCCCGCGAGGTTAAAGTTCGTCCCGCTCCATTCACAATCTGTCATTCTATATATAAAAAGGTCTATTTATCAACACGCCGATAAATAGACCCTGCAATTATATGATTTAAAAACGCTTTCTCTTTGAAGAAGGCGGTATATTGAGTTCATCTCTATATTTTGCTACCGTCCGTCTCGAAATATTGATGCCGATCTTAATCAGTGCATCGGCTAAATATTGGTCACTTAGCGGTTTTTTTGTATCTTCTCTGTCAATCATGTCCTTCATGACCGATTTCACGCTTTCTGAAGATACACCTTCTCCACTTGCCCCTTTGACGCCACTTTGAAAGAAGTATTTGATTTCAAAAAGGCCATTTGGACACTGGATGTATTTGCCGTTAACTGCTCGGCTGACTGTGGATTCATGGACTTCAATCTCATCGGCAATATCTTTCAAGTTTAGGGGTTTGAGATATAAAAGCCCCTTTTCGAAAAAGTCGACTTGATATTCCACGATGGCTTTGCACACTCTGTAGATGGTATTGCGTCTCTGCTCAATGCTCTTGATGATCCTAAGCGCGGACTGCAAATTCTTTGATAAATATTCGCTCGTCAGAGAATCTTTCGAAAACTGATTCAACATACTTTTATAAAACCCGTTGATTTGTAGACGCGGTGAGGCACTTTCGTTTACGGCGACAATGTATTCATCTTTCACTTTCTCAACATATACATCAGGTATCACATAACGCACATCACGCATAGAACTAAACGATCTGCCTGGTTTTGGTTCGAGCGTCTTGATATAATCGTACGCTTGTTGAACGCGCTCAGCCGTTTCATCAATCTTTTTGGCAATAATCGCGAACTTCTTTTCACCAAGTTCTACGAGATGTTCTGAAACAAGGCATTCTTCAAGGCTTTCTTCAAACCCCTGTTGATAGAGTTGAATAAGCAAACACTCCTTGATGCTTCGAGCGCCAACACCTGGGGGATCAAAGGTTTGAATCAAACGCACCATTTGCTCGATTTCATCAAACGATTTATTAAATAGCATCATGGCTTCTTCATTTTTCATTTGGAGATAGCCATTGTCATCTATGTTTTCAATAATATAGTCACATATGCGTACAACCTCAGAATCGAGCTTTGAGAACTTGAGTTGCATCAGCAAATAATCTCTAAGCGTCTCCTCATCTGCGACAAAGTTGTCGTAGTTGACCTCAGAATCCGCATTATAAGGCGTACTGCCAGTCGGTCTGACATCGTCAAAATAATTGACCATATCTTCCCAGTCCACCTCAGGTTTATCCCCTTTATCAAGATCATACTCGAATTCTTGATCCGGTTTTTCTGGAAGACTTTCTTCTTCCACCTCAGTGCCTATTTTTTCAAGGATTGGATTGTTAAGGAGTTCTTCGTTGATAAACTCGTTAAGCTCCAAGGCATTAAATTGTAATATTTCAATTGCTTGCTTCAACTCTGGGGTCATAATGAGCTTTTGAGTTTGAATCAAGTTTAAATTAAAATTCATCTTCATATTTATACCATCTCATCCTAATAAATTCACCCGGTGAAGTAACGGTATAATTATAACAAATCACACCCTAAAATGATAGTAAAATAACTTGTATACATTGGAAATAAAAGGCCTATACACGCTATTACGCGCGATAGGCCTATAATTTTATCTTTGAGACTTGTCGTAAGGGATACCTTCCGCTTTCGGTGCTCTCGATTTTTTAGAAGTAAATGCCAAGACGATCATTGTCGCAATATATGGCATCATTTTGTAGTACGTTTGGTTGATGCCCAAATCGTTTAAGAA
>CAYLNI010000085.1:5087-8317 GCA_964384705.1 uncultured Fusibacter sp. | reverse complement strand
TGGAATTAATGCAACTGAATAAGCCAATGTCCTTAAAAATGCAAAGAACAATGCCGCAAATAGAATCTTGATTGGCTTCCATTGACCGAAAATCATAACGGCTAACGCCAAGAAACCGAAACCAGCAACACCACTATGGCCATTGACATTGCCATCCAAAACGCCTACTGAGTAGAAAAAGCCACCAATACCACCTAAGATACCTGATAACCCGACACCTGCATAGCGCATGTGATAGACATTGATACCCACAGAGTCCGCTGCTTGTGGATGTTCGCCACAGGCACGCAATCTGAGACCAAAGCGCGTTTTATAGAAGATGACCACAATAATCCCCAGTAATAAGAAACCAATCATAACTGTAAGATACGTTTTTTGAAAAAACATCGGTCCTAGTATTGGAATGTCTCCTAAAACGGGAATTTTACGAAGATAAAAATTCATATTTGTCGTGATGCCATCGCTGCTGAAAAACATCTTGGCAAACAACAAGATCGCTGCTGGAATCAACATATTGAGCGATGTACCCGTTATTGTCTGATCCGCTTTCATGGTTACAGCAGCAAATGATAGAAGCATTGAATAGAGTAGGCCAGCAAATGCTGCCACCAACATCCCGAGAAGAAGAATCACTTGGGGATGCATAGAAGACTTCTGAACAGAGTAAACGAACAAAGCACCGAAAAATGCACCAAAGAGCATAATACCTTCGAGCGCGATATTGATAACACCACTGCGTTCACTGAACATACCACCGAGAGCGACAAGAAGTAAAGGAATGGCGACCGGTAGCATATTTTGAATTAAATAATAAAACGTATCCATTAGCCTACCTCCTTCGCATTTTCATCGACGATAACGTTAACACTTGTTTTCTTTAAAAGGCGTGTCTTGATAAATTTAGTCAATCCCGATTTCATAATCATAGCAAATGCTGAGAAATAAATGATTACAGCGATGACCACATCGATGATCTCCGGCTTGAAGCCAACGAGATTCGCAAGTGAACCGCCACGTTGAATGTGTGAGATAAAAATTGACGAGAAAATGATACCAATCGGATTTGAAGCACCTAGCAAAGCAACTGCAATACCATTGAAACCATTGGCAGCAATGATGCTGATAGGTTCATATGTCATACTACTTCCTGCTATAGCAGACGGAGCAAGAATTGCAAATGCGCCACCAAGACCTGCTAAACCACCTGCGATAACCATGGTCAAGATGATATTGCGCTTGCCTTTCATGCCTGCATAAGCTGCAGCATTTTTATTGAAACCAGTTGCTTTGAGCTCATAGCCAAATGTCGTTCTATTTAGGACAATAAATAAGCAGATACCGATGATGACCGCAAATATAATGCCGAAATTGACGTTTGAACCATCGATTCCCAGTGAAGGAATCTGTACTGTTGATGGCAAATAATTGGTTCGTGATTTGGATGAAATATAGATTACGGCATTGCCTTGAATCCACATATCGACTAAGTACATACCAATATAGTTGAACATGATCGATGTGATAACTTCGTTGACGTTTAGTAGCGCTTTAAAGATACCTGGTATAAAGCCCCACAACATACCGCCCAACATACCTGCAAAAATCGCGACGATCCAGTGGATAGATGGTGGCAGATCCCACATAAAACCTACATACAGAGCAAAGAACATACCCATCGTGTATTGCCCGGATGCACCAATATTAAAGAGGCCCATTTTAAATGCAAAACCTACTGCAAGACCCGTCATAAGGATCGGTGTGGCAAAGTAAAGCACATTGCCAAATCGGCTAAAGCCACCTAACAGGACATATCTAAAGCCTGCAAATGCATTGCTCGGTGCTGCTATCAGCATGACGATAAATCCGAAGATTAAACCGAGTGCTATCGCAAGCAGTGCCGCAGTAAAGGCGGAAAAGCCTTTGCTATGCGTGAGATTATCAAAGTTTAACATACTTTTACGAGATGAACGATTCTTATCCTGCATGGTTAATCTCCTTTGCGGTATTGCGTTTTGCACCCGACATGTAAAGGCCAAGTTCTTGGACCGTAGTCGTCTTTGGATCTAACTCCCCGACGATTTCTCCTTCATACATGACGAGTATTCTGTCGCTGACATTCATAACTTCATCGAGTTCCAGCGATACGAGTAAAACGCCTTTTCCAGCATCGCGTCTCTCGACGAGCTGTTTGTGAATATATTCAATCGCACCGACATCAAGACCTCTCGTCGGTTGCACCGCTACGAGAATTTCATGTGCTTTGTCGATTTCTCTTGCTATGATCGCTTTTTGTTGATTACCACCAGACATGCTTCTTACAGCAGTGATTGGGCCTTGACCACTTCTGACGTCAAATCGTTTAATTAAGCCCTCCGCATAGTTTCTGACTGCATCGAACTTGATAAAGCCACCCTTTTGAAAAGTTGGCTCCCAATATCTTTGAAGCACCATGTTCTCTTCGAGAGAATAATCCAATACCAAACCATGCTTGTGTCTATCTTCAGGGATATGGCTCATGCCTGAAACAGACCGCTCTCTGATCGATGCCTTGGTGATGTCTTTACCACAAAGTGTAATCGTACCCGAGCTCATCTTTTCAAGACCGGTGAGTGCCGAAACGAATTCAGTCTGACCGTTGCCGTCGATGCCTGCCAAACAGACAATCTCACCAGCTCTAACATCAAACGTCACATTTTTGACCGCGTTGTTTTTATGAAGTTTAGATGGCACAGTCACATTATTGACAGATAGCACAACGTCTTTGACTACCATTGGCTTTTTATCCACATTAAAGCTGATATCACGACCAACCATCATCTTTGACAATTCTTCTTTAGTTGTTCCTTTAACATCAACGGTTCCAATGTACTTACCTTTTCTAAGAACGGTACATCTGTCTGCAACTTCCATAATTTCATTTAATTTATGTGTAATGAACAAAATAGATTTGCCTTCATTTGCAAATCCTCTCATAATCTTCAATAGTTCTTTTATTTCTTGTGGGGTTAAAACAGCAGTAGGCTCATCGAAGATCAAGATTTCGTTTTCTCTATACAGCATCTTTAAAATCTCTACTCTTTGCTGCATGCCTACAGATATTTCTTCAATTAAGGCATCTGGATTGACCATCAGGCCGTATTTCTCACTTAGCTCAACCACTTTTGCACGTGCATCACTTTTTTGGATGAAGCCCATGGTATTTGGCTCAACGCCAAGTATTATGTTTTCAA
>CAYLNI010000085.1:1219-5060 GCA_964384705.1 uncultured Fusibacter sp. | reverse complement strand
AACGAGTTTGAAGTGTTGGTGTACCATACCTATGCCCAGTGCATTGGCGTCATTTGGATTATTGATCTTAACAGTATTACCATTTTTTCTAATTTCACCCTTTTCAGCTTGATACAAACCGAAGAGCACACTCATAAGAGTGGATTTACCTGCGCCATTCTCCCCGAGAAGCGCATGAACTTCACCTTTTTTTAAATTCAAGGTAATATTGTCATTTGCGACAATACCAGGAAATTCTTTCGTAATATTCAACATCTCTACAATATAATTTTCCACTTTAACCTCTTCTTAAATCTTATTTCCATTAATAGTTATCACCACTTGTTTAAAATGTCTATCCGATACAGAGCAAATATCGTTTTTGCTAGAGGCTAAATGATCTGACAAACATCAATCAAAAGCGGCATTTAGTGACAAAAAAACGGGGGAAAACTCACGCCTTCCCCCATTGATTGACTCATACGTGCATAGGCAAAAGCCATATGTCAAGTAGCGATAGCTTTAAAGACTATCTAGTAGAAACTGCAACCTTTACAAGGTTTAATGCAGCTGTAAGTTCTTCTGCTGTAGCAACACCACTTGCATCTGCAACTGTGATTGAACGAACAGGAACAACACTACCACTTGCTAATTTAGCAAATTCTGCATCATAAGCAGCTTTGTCAAATGTAGAGAATCTGTCAAACGCATTGCCACCTTCTTCGCCGATAACTTCTGTTGGGATACCAACACCGCCGTTAGCTGCGTTAAAGAAAGTTGTTTGAGCTGAGTAAGTTGCCCATGAATCAGTGTAGATTGAATCAAGAACGCTTACAACTGAAGCTGCAAGGCCTTTTGTTGCTGAAGTGATGACAGTTTCGCTGTCATATCTTTGGTCAACGTCAACGCCGATAACTTTTGCTTCTGATTCTGTTGCTGCAGACATAACAGATTTACCAACTGAACCGCCAGCTGCGAAGATAACTTCTACGCCTTCTTGGTACATAGTTCTAGCTGTAGCTTTGTTTGTGTCGTTTTCTTCAAAGTTTCCAGTATAGTGATATGTCACTTCTACTGCGCCATCAGCTAAGCCAAGTTCAGCTGCTGCAGCTTCTGCGCCTTGAAGGTATCCGTAACCGAAAGCTTGAACAGCAGGAACAGCCATTCCGCCCATGAAACCAAGTTTAGTCATGCCATCTTTAACTGCAGCATAACCTACGAGGTAACCTGATTGTTCTTCAGAGTACATGATACTTGCAACGTTTTCTTTTGTTTCAAATGTAGAATAATCTGCTGTGTGTGGTGCGCCATCAAGAAGGATGAACTTCACTTCAGGGTATTTAGTTTGTGCTTCGTAGATCGGAACTTCAAAAAGGAAACCTGGTGTTACGATAACTTTTGCGCCGCCTGTTACAGCAAGATCGATAGCTGCTAAGTAGCCAGCGTCTGATGCCTCTTCAGGTTTGATGTAAGTGTGTGTCTTGTCGTTTGCTGTAGCATACTCAACAACACCTTCCCAAGCGCCTTGGTTAAATGATTTGTCATCGATATTGCCTTTGTCAGTGATTAGTGCGATTTCATATGTGTCGTCTGCTTTTGCGCCGCATCCGACCAAACCCATGCTTACTAACATGATTGCTAGTACAATCACTAATGCTTTTTTCATTCTGTGACCTCCACTAATTAATTTCAATTTGACTTGCGTCTTCGAATTAATTATATCCCTTGATAATTCAAATTACAACAGTTATCTCACAATAGACACGTCAAAGCAAGCGTTTTATTGCAATATATTCATAATTTTAGATAGGATGATTTGTATAGAATTAAATTGTATGAATTAACAAACATAAAAAACACATTAAAAAGCTATGTAAATAACCACCAAAGAACAGTCTTTTACGAAAGCATGAAATCAATTCCTATGTAACTTTTTTACATACAAAAACGCGTTCAAGTATATTTTTACTCAATCACGTTCAAGCTTTTGTAATTTATATATAAAAACTGACTATTCTCAACAATTCGTCACTAAGACGTAAAAAAAAGATGAATCCGATTTAAAATCGGTCATCTTTTATGATCTGAAATATGTGTTATGAATCAATTTTTATCTTGAAGAAGCTTATAAATGGCCATCAATCATCTGCTTGATGCCCGCTTGTGTTGCGCTATCTTTCGTGCATTCAGCAACTCTCTCACCGTCTTTATAGAGGACAACCGTCGGTAGGCCGAGTACGCGCTGGCTGATTGCCAGTCTTCTCTCTTGTGATGTATTCAATTTTGCAAAGGTCACTTTAGCATCGTAAGACTCAGAAAGCGCTTCAAATTCTGGCATAAGTGCTTTACACGGTTCGCATCCTTCACCCCAAAAATCGACAACAACCAAACCAGATGCCTTCAAAACTTCCACTTCAAAATTCTCTTTATCAAGTACCAACATTTCTTGCCTCCTAATTCGTCAAAGAGTCTACGTATTTTTCAGCTTGAACGGCTGCAATTGCACCATCAGCTGTCGCAGTAACGACTTGTCTTAAACTTTTTACGCGAATATCGCCTGCAGCATAAACACCTGGTATGCCCGTTTGCATCAATTCGTCAGTAATAATGTAACCCGATTTATCTAAATTTACAAGGTCTTTTACGATTTGTGTCTCTGGAATATAGCCTACAAATACAAAGATGCCCATCAGACCGTCATTTGGATCAGCTAAAATTTCTGTGCATTCGCCTGTTTCAAAATTTTCGAGTTCCAGACCCTGTACCATCCCATCGCCAATGATTCTTTTGGCTCCTGAGTTGAATACAAACTCAATTTTAGGGTTGTTTTGTGCTTTTTCTACGATTGATTTTGCCGCTCTGAAGACGTCTCGTCTATGAACAATCGTCACTTTTCGCGCAAACTTGGTGATAAACATCGCTTCTTCCAAAGCTGTATCCCCACCGCCAAATACGTAAACTTCTAAATCGGAGAAAAATTCTGCGTCACACGTTGCGCAATAAGACACGCCTTTTCCAGTGAGTGCTTTTTCACCTTGTACGTCCAAAAGACGTGGATGCGCACCCATAGCCATAATGATGGATTTTGCCTGATAGATTCCCTTGTCGGTATGAACGCGTTTAACAACTCCTTCAAGTTCTAAATGCGTCACTTCTGCTTTTAACCTTGTTGCTCCAAATTCTTCGGATTGTTCAACCATACGTGCAACGAGAGTCGGTCCAGTCGCATCCTTGATGGATCCTGGATAGTTTGCCACCTCTTCAGTACCAGTAATCTGACCACCTGTGCGATCCTTTTCAAGAATCAAAGTCGTCATTTTCGCACGCGCTGCATAAAGTCCAGCTGATAAGCCTGCAGGACCAGCACCTATGATGATTACGTCAAAAATAGTCTCCATTTATAGCCTCCAAGTTTTAATGTTCTGATACTTCCAAAACTGCCATGGCAATATTGGAAGCGTGATCTGATATTCTCTCTAAATTGCTCAACATATCTAAGAAGACAATTCCTGAACTCAATTCGCATCGACCTTCATTTAATCGAGTGATATGCTGTTTGCGTAACGCCTTTTCCATATCATCGACAAGGTCTTCAATTTCTATGACTTGCTGCGCCTTATAGCGATCTTTTTCTTGCATCGCATCAAGTGCGAGTTGATAGGATTCGATAACTTTTGCAACCATTTCTTCAAGCTCAACTGTTGCGACGTTTGAAAACGAGACATTGTTATCGATTTTGTATAAAGCAAGTTCCGCAATATTATCCGCATGGTCACCCACGCGCTCTATGTCGTTAATGGTACTAAACAAACTGTCAATCATCATTCGGTCGTCGTTGTCGATGGAACGGTTTGATAATTTT
>CAYLNI010000085.1:0-1200 GCA_964384705.1 uncultured Fusibacter sp. | reverse complement strand
GATGCTTTTTTCAATCTTAAAGGTTCGTTCAACACATTTTTGGTCGTTATCGTGCATCGCTTGTATTGAGCTTTCAAGCGACAATTTCGCGATATGTCCCATATGCAAGACTTCTTTTATGACTTGTGCAAGTGCGATAGTCGGCGTTTCCAGAATACGTTCATCGAGGTATTTGACACCATAGGTGGTTGCCAAGCGCTCTTCATCCGTAGATGGAATGATGACACTTACTGCCTTGACTATGAGTCCAGCAAATGGTAATAAAATAATCGTATTCACGACATTGAAGAACGTATGCGCATTGGCAAGTTGACGTGCCGCATCATCACTCATAGCCGTCACTAGATTAATTGTGATCTTAGAAAATAACACAAAGAAGATGATCGTTCCTATGACATTGAATAACAAGTGCATGACTGCTGCACGTTTTGCGGTTCTATTTGCCCCAACCGATGACAACAAGGCAGTCACACATGTGCCCACATTTGTACCGAGTAAGATAGGATAGGCCGATTCTATAGGCAATGCACCAGTGCTAGCTAATGCGACCATTATACCCGTTGTAGCCGATGAACTTTGTACAATTCCCGTTATTATAAGTCCTATTAAAAAACCTTTAATCATACCCCATAATGTACCAGCACCTATGGAACTAATCATAGTTTCAAACCCTTTGTATTCCTTTAAAGGTGCCAAGGCATCCTTCATTAGTTCCATTCCTAGAAATAAAATACCGAAACCGAGTATGATTTCTCCTAAGATGATGGATTTGTTTTTCTTAGAAAACAATTTAAAGCCAACACCGATAGCAATCGCAACAGGTGCTAATACCGTCAAGTCGATAGACACGAGTTGGGCCGTGATCGTCGTACCTATATTGGCACCCATGATGATCCCTATTGCCTGTGTCAAATTCATAATGCCAGCATTGACAAAACCGACAACCATGACCGTTGTCGCAGAAGAACTTTGAATGACAACTGTAACAAGTGCACCCATAAGGACACCTTTGAAAATATTGCCTGAAAGTTTTTCAATTAATTTTTCCAGTTTGTCTCCGGCAGATTTCTCTAGACCGTCACTCATCACTGTCATGCCGTAAAGGAAAAGCCCAAGACCGCCCAATAACGGCATCAATATTGCTAGAAATTCTTTCGCAGTAAATGTCATATTTCCACCTTTTAATATAAATTTCCAATA
>CAYLNI010000084.1:668-12205 GCA_964384705.1 uncultured Fusibacter sp. | reverse complement strand
GTCCTCGCCGCTGTGTCACCAGCCGTCATCGTGCCGCGCATGCTGCACCTTATGGAAAGTGGCTACGGTAAAGACAAGAGCATCCCACAGCTCATCATGGCTGGTGCCTCAGTGGACGATATTTATGTTATCGTTCTATTCACTGCTTTTATGGGTATATATAGTGGTAGTGGGTTTGATGCTTCGGCCATCATATCTGTACCAATTGCCATCCTACTGGGCATGCTGCTTGGCACCTTTTCTGGTCTCATCTTGGTCTGGATCTTTAAAAAGTTTCATATGCGAGATACTGTGAAAGTACTGATATTGCTTAGTACAGCGTTTTTATTCGTATCACTTGAAGCGTTTTTGAAACCTTATGTCCCTGTATCTGGACTGCTTGCCGTCATGGCACTGGGCGCGACGCTTCTTAAGTCTTACGAAGTGCTCGCCAAAAGACTCAAGGGCAAATTCTCAAAGATTTGGGTTGGCGCTGAAATTATGCTGTTTGTACTCGTAGGTGCTGCTGTGGATATTCGCTATTTAATGTATGCGGGATTTGGTGCGGTGCTACTGATTACATTGGCACTGGTCGTTCGAATGGTTGGCGTGCAATTGAGTCTAGCTAAGACGCAGCTTACATTTAAAGAACGACTCTTTTGTTCGATTGCGTACCTACCTAAGGCGACCGTGCAAGCGGCTGTTGGCGCAATACCACTTTCGGCGGGCGTTGCTGCTGGTCAGACGATTTTGACCGTAGCTGTCCTGGCGATCATGATCACTGCCCCACTTGGTGCGATCGGCATCGATGCGACGTATAAAAAATGGTTGACCAAATAAGCTTGTATCCGCGTTTCAGCCGTGTTAAAATAGATTTATTTTCAAAGAATATTACGTTTTCGTCACATCCTTGCGAGAGGCATGTGCGTCCTATAAGGAGGGATTTTCATGAACAAATTGACCTACAGCAGCACGCGGTCACATGAGGCGACTTTGTCGTTTTCGCAGGCCGTCGTAAAGGGCATCGCACCAGATGGCGGCCTCTATGTGCCCTCGTTTTTTCCAGCGCTCGATATATCGGATGCATCCCTGCAAACACTCAGTTATCAGGAACTGGCCAAGAAGATTCTCGCCATGTATTTGGTGGACTTTACTGAAGATGAGATCGCAAACTGCGTGGATTCGGCTTATGATAACAAGTTTGAAAATGCAGAGATCGCACCCATCAAGACACTGGACCACGCGAGCTTTATTGAGCTTTATCACGGCAAGACGCTGGCATTCAAAGACATGGCGCTCTCAATACTCCCTTATTTGCTCAAAACGGGTGCTGAGAAAATTGGCCTCCAAGAAGAAATTGTCATTTTGACAGCCACTTCAGGCGATACTGGAAAAGCGGCACTGGAAGGCTTTGCAGATGTGCCAGGCACGCGAATCATCGTCTTTTACCCAACCGACGGCGTCAGCGAAGTGCAAAAAAGACAGATGACGACGCAAGAGGGTTCCAATGTCACAGTGCTCGGCATCACTGGCAACTTTGATGATGCACAAAATGGCGTCAAGGGCATTTTCCTCGATGACGCGTTAAAAAGCGAGCTGCTTAAAAAGGGCTATGTGTTCTCCTCTGCGAACTCGATCAACATCGGACGCCTTTTGCCGCAGATCGTCTATTACGTCCATGCCTATTTGGCATTGGTGCGTGAAGGGACCATTGCAAATGGTGACCCTATCAATGTCGCCGTACCGACTGGTAATTTTGGCAATATACTCGCCGCATACTACGCAAAATCCATGGGGCTTCCCATCAAGACATTTATATGTGCTTCAAACGTCAATCACGTCTTGACGGATTTTATTAATACTGGCGTATACGACATCAACAGACCGTTTGAGATCACCAACTCCCCTTCCATGGATATTCTGATTTCAAGCAACCTCGAAAGGTTCCTTTACGCTATCAGTGGTGGCAATACAGAGGTTCTCAGCGATTTGATGCGCGGTCTCAAAGCCAAAGGCAAATACGCCATCAATGACATCATGAGAGCAAGGATGGCCGACTTCACTGGCGGCTACGCTACGGATGATGAAGCGATGGAGACCATCAAATTCTTATTTGACACCTTTGAATACGTTGTGGACACACATACTGCTGTGGCTTACAAAGTCTATCAGGATTACGTTACAGTAACGGGCGACAAAACGCAGACGCTGATCGCTTCAACGGCGAGTCCTTTCAAATTTTCAGAGAGTGTCGCCGAGGGTTTAGGGCTTGGTGAGTCCGATAGCGATAACAAAAGCGAATTAGATGCGTTTGAATGGATCGAAAAGCTTGCGAAGGCTACGAACCTTAAGGTACCAGCGCCGATTCAATGGCTTGAAAGCAAGCCGATTTTGCATACGGGCACGATAGAAAAGGATGGGTTGAAAGAAGCGGTTCTGAAAGTCTTAAAATAAACCTATGGATTAAAATTGTTCTCTGAGAATAATTCTAAGTTATTGTCAAAAAAACGTCTCAGTTCAAAATGAGGCGTTTTTTTTTGAAGTTTATGCAATTCTAATACTTTTCTAATGTTTAAATGGCATATTAATGTTAAGGTATTAACAGTTTTAAGAAAATATAGCAATGCTACATAAAGGAGACCAAATAATGAAACAAACAATGCGCATGAAGAAAAAATGGTTAGGACTGTTCATGACACTCGCGATTCTCATCACAACACTATCACCCGTGTGGGCTGCTGAACAACCAACGATGGATGTTAGCAAGTGGGCTATTACAACTCTAAATGAAGGCGAAAAATATGGAATCTATCCAATTGAATGGTATTATGACGGGTTTAAAAGTGAAATCTCAAGTGAGAAACTAGAAGCATTAATTGAAGGTGTCGACGCTAAACTTGCAACTGTCGGTAATAAAGTTGATTTTAAAGCACTTGACACCGCCAATGACAGAACGCGAGAAGATGTACTGATACGCTTATATAATCTTCTTGGCTCATATGGTTTGGTAGAAGGGGACGATGCGATTGCCTATATGCAATCAGAAGGAATCGTTAATGGTACCAGTAAGGGTATTGAATTAAACCTTGCATGCAGCGCTGAGCAAGCTGTAGTCTTAGCCATTCATACGGTGCAAGTCGCATTTGATAAAATGGACGCTGGCGCAAAAGGCCTGTTTTGGAAAGTTGAAAAAAATAACAATACGGTCTATTTATTAGGTTCTGTTCATGTTGGCAATACAACAATGTACCCGTTAGACAACGATATTACAGATGCTTTTAATCTATCTGATATGTTATTGGTAGAAGCAGATATGATCAATTCTGCAACGGGCGTTGAATATTACATGAGCAAAGCTGTCTATAGCGATGGCACAACCATAAAAGATCATATTTCTGCAGAGCTTTACACAAAGCTTTTAACAGTATTTGAAAAATACAACCTTGATCCAGCAGTATATGGCACTTTTAAACCATGGGTTTTAGCAAATGAATTAAATGTTTTTTCGATGACATCTTCAGAAACTGCTGAAGATAAAGCGAAAAGTGCGAATTTGGGTATTGATATGAGTTTGACCATAAACGCGTATCTGTCACAAAAACCTGTTGTCGAGCTTGAAGGAATTCCGTACCAGACAGATCTGTTTGATAACTTGACACAAGTCTATCAAGAAGAATATCTTGGTTCAATTATTGAAAACATCTTGAATACAGGCAATGGAGACGTTTCAGAAGATGCTCAACTGCTTACAAAATGGTTAGATTACTGGATTGCTGGCGATCTAACTGAGTTCAAAAAGAGTTTTGCAGCTGATTCTAGTTTAGAAGATTCAGAATTAACGTCGATGCTTTATGGAAAACGCGATGTTGATATGACGGATAAAATTCAAAATCTATTAGACCAAGAAGGTAAAGCAACGTATTTTGTAGTGGTTGGTTCAGGCCATTTTATCAATGATAACAGCATTGTTGATTTGCTTACTAAAAGAGGTTATAAAGTTGAGTGGATGTATTAATATGGAAATTGCATAATTACCTATGGAAATTGAAAGGGGCACGCTCAAAATGATTCAATCATTTTTGAACGTGCCTTTTTTATTTTTTGCCAATGATTTTCCATATATTTACATTTATTGCCATTTATGATATGCTCTTTTCAATACAATTTGGGAGGTTCAATTTATGGATTTGGAAAATCGACTTTTGTTAACGGATCAAACGTATTATGAAAAGCTGGTTGAGATCGTGATTTGCTCTGGAATCGGTCCTAACATTCTCAAGAAATACAAGCCAGCCCTGGAAAAACACTTTTCCGATTTTTTCACCGTTGCTGGGTATACTGAAACGGATTGCTTTAACATTTATCGCGATGAAAACATGCTGCGCAACATGGGAAAAATTGAAGCATGCATCTACAACGCGCGTGAAATTGCTATGATCTGTGGTACTTATGGTTCTATGGAAATGTATTTCTCAGGGTTTGATTCCCTCGATCCTCAAGAAAGATTGATGAAAATGAGTAAGGATCTGATGAGTCGATTTAAATACCTTGGCGAAAAAAATGTGCTAACTTTTATCAAAGCCATACACGCCGAGCAATCCAAGCTAGTAGCTGAAACACCTTTACAAGAGTTGGTCGGTTAACGCATAAAACTAAGACTTGAAATAGACATATAATTGACAAGTATGGCTTGTGACGAAAAAACGGACTGAGTCAAATCACTATCGATTTGCTTCAGTCCGTTATCTTAAAAAATCATCATTTCATTTCACTTTTGCTCACTGTCTACTTCATTCTCTTAAGCACTTCGCAAAGGAAGCTATATGTTCTGCCAACTGAGCTGATGCTGAGTCTTTCAAACGGCGTATGCACATCGTGCATGTTTGGTCCAAGGGAGATCATGTCGATATCGCCTACTTTTTGTTTAAGGAATCCGCACTCGAGGCCCGCATGGATGGCATCTACTAAGAGTTCTTTACCATAGAGTTCCATGTAAGTCGCTTTCATCAGGTCGCGCACTTTTGATTCCACTTTGTAAGACCATTCTGGATAATCTGAGATCAAGTAGTTTCTGCCGCCCACAGTTTCGCTGATGAGTGACATCACTTCGTTGACTTCTTGCTTTTTAGATGCGACTGAGCTACGTACGGCATTAGTCAATTTGACAACGCCATCTTTTTGCTCAAGTACGCCAAGATTGTTTGATGTTTCTACAAGACCTGGGATACCAGCACTCATGGTGTATACGCCAAACGGTGTCAAGCGAAGAAGCGTTTCAAGTGCATGTGTTGACTCATGAGCAAATACCTTTTCCGGTACGTCACAAGCAGAAAGCTCTAACTTGATGCCTGGATCTGCTATCTCATATTCGTTGACAAAAGTCGCTTGGAGTGATTCAACGAGATCTTCCATGAGGTATTTGTCATCTGCAGAGATTGTGAATTTCATCGTGCAGCGTTTTGCGATGGCATTCATCTTTTCGCCGCCGAAGATTTCAAACAAAGCAACTGGGAAATGGCCTTTGAAAGACGTGATCGTTCTGCCCATCAATTTGATCGCATTGGCACGGTTTTTGCCGATCTCTATGCCTGAATGGCCCCCCGCAAGGCCTGAGATGACGAGCTGGTATGCGAGTTCATTTTTATTGTCCACATATTTCATGTCGATTTCTGTGATGTTGTTGACGCCACCTGCACAAGATGCAAGCAATGTGCCTTCTTCTTCTGAGTCAAGGTTGATGAGGATATCCCCTTTGACGTGCTCAGGATCGAGGGACATAACGCCGTCCATACCCGTCTCTTCACACGTTGTGAAAAGTGCGATGAGTTTCGGGTGCTCAAGTGTTTTGCTTTCAAGCACACTCATAGCCATAGCCACTGCGATGCCGTTGTCAGCGCCTAGTGTTGTGCCTTCTGTTTTGATCCAATCGCCATCGATGACAAGTGGAATCGGTTGTGTATTAAAATCGAATGAAAGCGTATCCAGCTTCACACAAACCATATCGGTATGGCCTTGAAGGATTACTGTCGGTGCATTTTCATAGCCCTTTGTTGCAGGTTTCGTGATGATGATGTTGTTTGACGCTTCCTTGATGACTTCAAGTCCCAAGTTCTTTGCGAATTGTTCAAGATAAGCGGCAACTTTTGCTTCATTGCCCGATTCTCTAGGAATCTGTGTCAAAGCTTCGAAATTTCTAAAAACACTTTCAGGCTCAAGTCCTTTTAATATGTTTTCCATATGAAAATCCCCTTTCAAAATCATTCGATTTTAGTTGTGTCTATGCGGCGATTTGTGTCCCGCTACACGATTAGTCAGGTTCATTTTAACATATTATGCGTAGATTCTAAAGGAAAAAGCTTCGAGTACCGTACTACAAAGCCTATCCGATATCAATGTTTTCCCGCCGTACACATCAAAATCGACGGCCCCAACAGTCTCTAAAACATTGATTTCTCTTGGTTCTTCCGAAAAGTTGAACAGGAATGTTAAACTTTTGTCATCACTTGTCTTCCTAAAGGCCATAACGCCTGATTCGAGATCCGTATCAAGCCATTCGATGTCCATGGCTTTAAGGGCTGGGTATTCGCGTCTCAGCGCAATCATGCGTTTGACGTGTGCCTTGAGGTCTTGATTTTGCTTCGCTTCATCCCAAACCATGCATTGACGGTTGCCATCATGTACGCCGAAAAGCCCCACTTCACTGCCATAGTAGACGCTTGGCGATCCGCCAAAGGACATCTGGAGGACAAACGCGAGTTTTACAAGTCGATCGTCGTCACCGAGCATCGTCCTGAGCCTTGATGTATCATGGCTGTCGAGTAGATTGAACATATTGGCTGCGATGTGCTTTGGATAACTCACCAGTAGTCGACTGATGCTGTCCTTGAATGCCTGTGCACCAAAATCGGCATACTCCCGCTCTCTACTTAAAAGATGCCAAACAGGATAGGTGAATTCGTAGTTCATGACCGAGTCAAATTGATCGCCTTTGAGCCAAGGGTTAGAATCATCCCAGTTTTCACCGAGTATGAAGACATCCGGCTTGATGTCTCGGACTATGTTTTTAAATTTGCGCCAAAACACATGGGATACTTCATTGGAAACGTCCAGACGCCAACCGTCGATATCGTAGTTTTTAATCCAGTACGTTGCGACGTCGAATAGATACTGCTCAGCAACTGGATTTTCCGTACGCCACTTTGGCATGTTAGGTGTGAAGGCAAAGGTTTCGTAGTTCAGTGAACCAGCAGGCATGTGCCCCTTCGGTGCTGGAAATCCTGTGTCGCCGATTGGGAAATTGATGACAGGCTCGCGAAGCAGATGGAAGCACTGCGCATACTTTGATTCAAACCCATGTTTCACAACATCCTGAAAATACGGGTGCTTGAAACCACAATGGTTGAAGACGGCATCGAGCATCACTTTGATGCCGCGTTTGTGCGCTTCATCCACGAGTGTTTTGAACGTCTCGTTTGTGCCAAACTCCGGATCGATTTTAAAATAGTCGATGGTGTCGTATTTGTGCGTCGTCGGTGCTTCAAAAATAGGCGTGAAATAGATGCCTGTCGCTCCAAGGTCGGCGATATAGTCGAGGTGTTCGATGACCCCTTGAAGGTCACCACCAAAATGCATGTCGTTTGTCACCTCTTGTTCGCTGCCCCACGGCAAAGTTTTCGCTTTGTTGATTGACGCGTCACCATTTGCAAAACGCTCTGGGAAAATCTGATACCAAACCGTATCCTTCACCCATGCAGGCGCTTTAAACACATCTTCTTTGTTGATATATGGAAAGTTGAAATAGTCGCTCAATGATTTTAAAATTTCAGGATGCTTTTCCATATCGATGGCGCCGTGGGCACCAAAAAAAAGCTTTGTTGATGCATGTTTCGCCCCGTTGTCCTCTATCACAAACGCGTATCGCGTCCGCTTATACTCGGGTTTGACTTCGATAAACCAGTAATCAAAGTATTGGTCACTGTAATCTTTCTTCATGGGCATTGGTGCCTCTGGCGCGTGTGCCCACGTATGTGTCTGTGTGAAGTCACCATCTGCCACTTGTGCAGCATGGCTAACGCGCTCTTCTTCCGTTAAGCGTCGCCAGTTGAAAGGGTCTCCCCAGATCATCGTCACACCGGTCACATCGTTTTTAGCCGTGCGCAGTCTGATATGGAGTGTGTTTGCGTCAAACGCATAGGCGTATTTGCTCTTTGCTTCGTGATGGATTGCATGGATGTTCATATGTGCACCTCGTAATGTTTCGTCTGACTTCATTATATCTAACTACAAACGCGGACAATAGGGTCTATACATGTGAATAACTATCCTAGACTATTCAATCTGTCCACAGTAATGTGGGCTGTTTTCACACATGTGCTTATTTCAAATCCAAAGTCAGCTCAAGGGCTTCTTTATAGCGTCTTTTACTGCGATAAAACCTTATCATCATGTTTTTGAGGTATTTGGAAAGCTCATGGTTAACCGCCTCAGCCGCTTCAATCAACCTGAGGAGGTATTGTTCGTCATCGATGGTTTTTTCAGACCAGTTGATCACTTCCGATTGCGTCATAACCGCTTCAAATAGCCTCATAATCGGTGCGTTGTCCTCGCGAATTTGAGGCAACAGTTCAGAGATGCTCATTGGATTTTCCATTTCAAGATTGGCAAAGAATGCCGTTATGCATTGATGCACACAAAATTCAGATGTGACATTTTGGCCATTATGACGATCGATCTCAAGCGCGCCGTGAAAATCGCCAAGATTGAGTTTGCCCCAAGCGATGTTGCTGTTAAATGCCGCCACATATGACTTCGACTCTATTTTACGAGCAAGCTTTTGGCCTCGATTAAAATAAAGGATGCCCTCTTCATAACTCCCCGCTCTATAATGTGTCAGACCGAGCATCTCATATGTGCCTATGATGCTGAGTATATTGGCTTCCTCGACGTATCGCTCAAGCGCTTTGGTGAACATTTCAAACGCTTTGATGAAATTGGAAAGCTCCAGATACGCATAAGCGAGCCAAAAGTACAGGTGGCCGTTTGTATCAAAGGTCTTGGCGCGATTCAAGATGGCCAGAGACCCCTCATAATCCTTGTAAACTTTCGCATGGTCGATCCCATCATAGAGATAGTACTTAAATCGTTGATCGTTTGTCATCAGGTCTTCAACAGACGCAAGCATGTTGCGCGTCGCCTCGAAGATGTCGCGTTCTTTGCGCGTGCAATAAAAAGCGAGTTTGACGACCGTATAATCGATAATCAAGGGGGAGTGTTTATAGGTCTCTGCCCTGGCTTCGATCTGTTCAAAAATCCGCTTCGACGTTGAAAATTCATTAAACATGAGTTCATCTAAAAACTGGTTGAGAAGTGTTGTTCCTTCTTCTATGAACAGGGTCGAATCCTCATATTGAATCGCCAGCGCATCAAATAGTTCGGAGATGACTTGTTCAGAAGGCGTAATCTCGGCATTTTCGATTCTACTGAGATAGGAGCTTACGCAAATCCCATCTGAAAGTGCCTTCTGGCTCATATTTTGGTGAAGTCGATTCATTTTGATGATGGAGCCGAGTATCTTTGCGTTTGGTCGATTGATGATTTTTTTCATTGCCGCCACCTCTCATTTCGTTTGTGAATGCGGAAATATATGAATGATAAAACAAGAGCTAAGAACAGCCTCTACCAATCATTATGAAGAGACGTTCTTAGCCCGTTATATTATATTATTTTCTACAAACGACCGTACAATTTTGTCATGTGTCGCATCTTTTTAGCAAGTGACGGCGACAAATCGTGCGTGGTGATGCGCCATACCCAGTTGCCGCCAAGTGTCGACGGGAAGTTCATGCGCGCTTTGTTGTCGAGCCCTAGAAAATCTTGCATCTGTGCGATGGCGAGGTAAGCGGTTGAACCCCAAACCCCTCTCATAAAGCCCCAGTTGTAACCTTCCCCACGGTCGAGTTTCAAGTAGTCGATGGCAAATTCCCTATCGGCTTTTGCGACGCTATCCATCCAGCCAGAAACCGTTTCGTTATCATGTGTGCCCGTATAGGCGACGAAGTTTTCCGTATAATTGTGTGGCAAGTAATCGCTTTCTTCACGTGAATCAAAGGCGAACTGTAGCACTTTCATGCCAGGGAAGCCCGTATATTCTCTGAGCTCGATAACGCCATCCGTGAGGTAGCCAAGATCTTCTGCGATGATATTGACATCGCCAAGCGCTTCTTTGATCGCTCGGAACAAGTCTTTGCCTGGTCCGTTGACCCATTTGCCATTTTCCGCCGTTGGATCACCGTATGGGATTTCCCAATAAGCTTCAAAGCCTCTAAAGTGATCGATGCGAACGACATCAAACATCTTTAAGCTGTATTCGATGCGCGTGATCCACCAAGCATAATCTTGCTGTGACATATAAAGCCAATCGTAGATTGGATTGCCCCAAAGCTGTCCTGTCTCTGAAAAAGCGTCTGGTGGACAACCAGCCACACAGGTCGGTTTGAAGTCTTTACCCAACTTAAAGAATTTAGGATTTGACCATACGTCTGCGCTGTCTTCCGCAACATAGATTGGAAGGTCGCCGATGATGCTGATGCCTTTATCTGCTGCAACGGCTTTCAGTGCATAATATTGTTTAAAAAAGAAATACTGTGTGAATACCCAGAAGTAAATCTCATCTTTATGTGTTTGTTTGAAAGCTTCCACTTGTGGTGTTTTGCTATTTTCAAAACCCTTTTCCCATTCGATCCAAGACTTGTTGCCGTTGTGTGCCTTGATCGCCATGTAAAGGGCAAAATCTTCGAGCCATAACTTCTCGTTTTGATAAAAGCGTTCAAGTTCATGAGAGAGCTTCACCTTCGAGTGGTCATATGCCAGTCTAAGTAACGGCATTTTGTTGAAATACAGCTTTTCATAATCTATTTTATGTTTGTTCTTTCCGAGATCCGCTTTATCGACCACTTTTTTATCGAGATAACCCATGTCAATGAGTTCGTTTAAGTCTATAAAATACGGATTGCCTGCGAATGCGGAAAATGATTGATAAGGCGAATCGCCATATCCCGTTATTCCGATCGGCAAGATCTGCCAATTTTTTTGTCCGGCATCTTCAAGAAAATCTAAAAATCTATAGGCGCCTTTGCCCAAATCGCCGATTCCGTAATCACCTGGTAATGATGATAGATGCAATAATACGCCACTGCTTCTTTTTTTCATAATCTCCCTCTTTTCATTTGAACGCCACGTTCAAAATCTCTGCAACCGTTTGCACAAACTAATTATATTGACTTTTTGCGAAATTGTCAAGAAGTGCACTTATATAATTTATGTTGAATTATCCACATAAATACCCTAAAATAATAAATAAATGCACCCTGATTACAGGGGCTTTTTATTACAACATTGTGCAAGCGATTGCATTGTTGATAAATTGGAGGCTATCATGAGAAATGGACACCACTTTCATAGTTTAAGTATACCATTAAAGAGACTTTATGTTGTCACGATAATAACTTTTGTGCTTCTTTTTGCACTTACTGGGTGTAGCCCGAAAACGGAGACTACAG
>CAYLNI010000084.1:0-649 GCA_964384705.1 uncultured Fusibacter sp. | reverse complement strand
AGAAGCGACTTCAGATGCTGCGGCGACCGTTGAAACGACAACAGCTGAAGCAGTAGAAGTCACCTACCCTGATACCCGTCTTACAAAAGAAGACATCGTGTATTTTATCATGGTAGACCGATTTGCGGATGGCGACCTCGCGGGCAATCTCCCCGATGTTGACAAAGATGACCTCCGTGCTTTCCAAGGTGGCGATCTGCAGGGCATCATCGATAACCTTGACTACATCAAATCAACAGGTGCGACTGCCATTTGGCTGACGCCGATTATGGAAAATGGCCCAAATGGCTATCACGGCTATTGGATCTACGACTTTTACAAGGTCGATCCACACTTTGGAGATCTGGAAACATTTAAAGAACTTGTCGATAAAGCGCATGAGATGGATCTCAAAGTCGTCCTAGATTATATCGTCAACCATACAGGGTACGACTCGCCTTGGCTAGATGACCCGGAAAAAGCGGATTGGTTCAACCCAGACCGCAAAATTTCAAATTGGAAAGATAAAGAAGAGGTCGAACTTGGTTGGTTGGCAGGACTTCCCGATCTCGACCAGACCAATCCAGAAGTTTCTGAGTATTTTATAGAAAACGCACTTTGGTGGATCGAAGAAACGGGCATCGACGGCTTTAGACTCGACACGATGCGC
>CAYLNI010000083.1:8171-12275 GCA_964384705.1 uncultured Fusibacter sp. | reverse complement strand
TGGCAAACGTCAGTGCCTCAGCCATGGAGGCCCCTCTAGAATATTCGTAGAGCATGCCACCGATGAAACTATCTCCAGCAGCGGTGGTATCAACGGCCTTGACAACTCTAGCAGGTACTTGTGTAGCAGCCACGCCGTCATAATAAATGGCGCCATCTTTGCCAAGTGTAAGAACGAGTTGCTTGATGCCTAGTTTTTCATAGCCTGACAAGAGTGATTCCGACCCAGTATAATGGACGCCGGATACCCTTTCAAATTCCGTTTCGTTTACCACGAGAATATCGACATTGGATAGCATATCAAAGTCGAGCGCTTTGGCTGGCGCTGGATTTAAAACAGTCAGCTTGTCCAGTGATTTAGCCATCTTGAGCGCTGTTTTTACTGTCTCGTAGGGAATTTCGAGTTGTAACACAACGATATCTATGCCATCAAACCAGGATGCATGGACATGTTCAGGCTTTAATTCGCCATTGGCACCTTCGATTACGACGATAGAGTTGTCAGCATCTGCGTTGACCATGATCCAAGCTGTACCTGTGGGCGCTGAATCGGTCAGACTTACAGCATCTACGACCCCCATATTGGATAAGTTCATTTTTAGTTCCGCACCACTGGCATCTGATCCAACCATGCCAATCATAGTTACATCCGCGCCAAGTTTACCCATGGCGACAGCTTGATTTGCACCTTTGCCACCAGGATTCAGATGTAGGCCACCGCCCATGACCGTTTCACCAACTCTTGGCGTGTGGTCGACGCGAGTGACTTGATCCATGTTTAAACTGCCTATTACGAGTATTCTTTTTTGTATCATTTTATAGACTCCTTTATATACAACGAGTTAAACGTTTAACTATAAAATCATATGAGAATCATTTCGTCGATTCTCTGATGATTAATTCTGTTTTAAGTTCAACACCAGAGACTGGCGTCATAGGGTATTTGATCATGTGAATCAGCATTTCTGCCGCTTTATAACCCATTTGGTAATTGGGTTGACTCACCGTTGTGAGATTGGGTGTAACCACTGAGGCGATATAGATATTGTCAAAACCTAGTATCCCGATATCCTCAGGCACTTTCAGCCCGCATTCCTTTAAGCCTTTAATGGCGCCGATGGCGATCATGTCGTTGCCACAAAAGATGCTGTCAAAATCAACATTGTCGTGAATCGCAGTCTTAACGCCGAGATAACCCCATTCTGAAGTATAATTGCCTTCATAAAATAAAGCGGGATCAAACGCGAGGTCATGCTCAGCAAGCGCTTTTTTGTAACCTTCAAATCGGTCCATGGAAGGCTTCGATGTTAAGGGACCACTTAAATGAAGTATTTTTTTATAGCCGCGCTCAATCATGTAACATACACCTTTGTGTGCACCGGTGATGTTATCCACGGTTATTTTGCCGCGTGTTTGTAGGCCTTCTATCTCTCGATCTACCGTGATAACGGGAATTTGCATCCTTATAAATTCTTTTCTCACTTTCTTCCGTAAGCTGGATGAGGTGAAGATGATGCCATCCACCATTTGTTCCTGAAGCATCGCGATATAGGCGACTTCTTTTCTCGGTTCGTTGTCGGAATTGCAAAGGACGACTTGATAACCTGCCTTGTTTGCAAAATCTTCAACACCTCGAGCGACTTCGGGAAAGAAGGGATTCGTAATATCGGGGATGATGAGACCAATCGTATGCGTCTTTTTAGTGATCATGGAAGAGGCAATTCGATTAGGAACGTAATTGTGCTCATCTATGACATCCAACACTCTCTGACGCGTTGCCTCGCTGATGTTGTCATCTTTGTGATTGACGACCTTAGAGACAGTAGCTGTAGAGACATTGGCCAATTTGGCAATTTCTTTAATCGTGATTTTCATAGGGTCATCTCATAGAATGTATTTTTAGGTAAACGTTTACCTTAATTTCAATTAAATTATATCACAAAAATGTAACACGTCAACCCTCATTTTAAGAAAGTTGACGTGTCATGATGTCTGCCTTTGGGCACGACGAGTGGGGTACCAGATATAGGATCGTTAATGATTGAACAGTCCAGATCGAAAATACGACGAATCAACACTTCACTGATAACATCCGAAGGCTTGCCCTCGGCGATTAGCTTTCCTTTTTGAATAGCGAATAGATAATCGGCATAGCGTGCGGAGAGATTGATGTCGTGAAGGACCATGACGATCGTGGTGCCTCGTCTGCGGTTCAGGTCTGTCAAAAGATCTAGAATTTCAATTTGATAAGCGATATCAAGGAATGTCGTGGGTTCGTCAAGGAGCAGAATGTCTGTCTGCTGTGCGAGGGCCATTGCGATCCACACGCGTTGACGCTGACCGCCGGAGAGCTCATCGACACTTCGGTTTGCGAGCTCTGTGATGCCCATGATTTCCAGCGCTTCTTCAACGGCCTCAAAATCGTGGTGACCTAAGCCTTTGAAAAACGACTGGTAGGGGAAACGGCCTCTGGCGACTAGGTCGGCGACGGTGATGCCCTCAGGGACGATGGGTGATTGTGGCAATAGACCAAGCGTACGGGCGAGTTTTTTTGGTGGTATATGCCTGAGCAAGGTGTCATCTAATCGTACATCCCCAGAGATTGGTGTGATCAGTCGTGCCAATGTCTTGAGCAATGTGGACTTTCCACAGGCATTCGCACCTATGATGACGCTGATTTTATGGTCCGGAATGGCAATGCTCACATCGTCGAGAATCACTTTTTTATCATAGCCTGCGACTAAATGGCGCGCCGTTAGCGTATGATGTGTATTTATCATGCTGCACCGCCTTTACGATTCATCTGTATGAGCAAAAACAATAGATATGGGGCACCAAGTATACCCGTTATGATGCCAACGGGAAAGCGGGTGTCAAATGCGAACTGACCGATGAGATCAGCGCCAACTACGAGACACGCGCCGACTAGCCCAGCAGGTAGCTGGTTTGAAGCACCTGTGCCGACAAGACGCGTTGCGATAGGTCCTGCGAGAAAGGCGACAAAAGCGATTGGTCCAGTAACCGCTGTTGAGAACGCGATCAAAAAGACGGCGCTCAATATGAGCAGGACACGCGTGCGATCGGTTCTTAAGCCTAAAGTGATCGCTGATTGTTCGCCGAGTTCAAAGAGTCTCAGTGATTTTCCCAGGATGAGAATGACAACGCCAAAGACGATGACTACGAAACTGAGACTTGGCATTTGTGACATACGGATACCTCCTAGACTGCCACTCAACCATCTTAGTGCACCTGGAACGTCGTATTGTGACGCTTTGAGGAGCAAGTATGAGATTGTGGCACTTAGCATTGCTTGAACCCCTATGCCGATCAGTATCAATCGACCACCTGAGAAACTACCACCTCTTGAAAGTGCGTAAATCAGTATAGCGACCAATAGACCAGTTATGACAGCGGCGATTGAAACGACGGTGCCACTGGTTTGTAAGACAAGTAGGCAAAATACAGCAGCAACACTTGATCCAGATGTGACGCCTATGATGTCAGGGCTGGCTAGGGGATTGCCAAGCATGGTCTGAAATGTACTACCGGCCATACCGAAAGCAAGGCCAACCAATAATCCAGCGAGCATACGTGGCAGTCTTAGTGTGCCGATGGCAAACGTTGCACCCTCTATCTCTTCACCAAGTAGTACCTTTAGGACGACATCTAAAGAATATTGTGTGTTTCCGAGCAATAGTGCGGCCATGCATAAGGCCAAGGCCAGTATTAGCAATAAGAGTGTGACTGTCCTATGGCGAAATTGTCTTTGTTTGAATCCCGAACGAATAAGTGTTCTATTAACGGTTTTCATAGGGCACGCACCTTCGCTTTCATGGCGATGATGATAAGGATCGGTGCACCAATAAAGGCAGTGACGATGCCGGCTTCGAGCTCACTCGGACTGCCGATCAAACGACCGATGACATCAGAAGCCGTCAACAGTATTGCACCACCGATAGCGGACATCGGGATAATCAGCTTTAAGCTTGAACCAAAAATCATACGCAGTGCATGGGGTACCATCAAACCGACAAAGCCAATCGGACCGGCAAGAGCGGTTGTTGCCCCACATAGGAGAACGCCCGAGAAGGCACTAATCATTCGG
>CAYLNI010000083.1:0-8161 GCA_964384705.1 uncultured Fusibacter sp. | reverse complement strand
AGTGGCCCTGTACGTACGCCAAGACCGGTGGCGACATCATCGCCAAGTGCCAATGCGTCAAGCCCTGGACTGGAGAATATACTTAGTAAGAGCCCAACTGTTAAGAATGGCAGAACGGTTGCAATGCCTTCCCAAGTGGCACCACTGATGCTTCCGACTTGCCAAAATCGGAAAGCGTTCATGACTTCAGTTCTCGGTAAGATGATCGCACTGATAAGTGAAGAGAGTGCGGCACTAGTTGCAGCACCTGCAAGTGCGAGTTTGATTGGGGTTGCACCTCCATAGCCCATAGCGCCGATGCCATAGACAAAAATCGAAGTAAGTGTAGCACCCATAAGGGCGAACCAAATGTATGCACTTGCTGTACCGATGTTAAAGAACGCAATACCGCATACCACAAATAGTGAGGCGCCCGTATTGACGCCGAGGATACTCGGGTCCGCGATGGGATTTCGCGTCACGGCCTGCATCATGGTACCAGAAACGCCGAGAGCGGCTCCCGCCAACAAGCCGAAAACCGTCCGAGGAATTCTTTCTTGAACAACGAGCGCGTTCATAGTGGCGTGACTGCCAGTAAAGAGCGTTTCCATAACCTCTTGGAAGCGGACGACTCTGGCGCCAAAAGCGAGTGAAGCCAGGATGCAAAGAGCCAATGTGAGCAGACTTCCAATAATCAAGAGGACTACTTTAGAGGATTTCATTTTACTTGATCCGCTGCCTCTCCAATAATTTTGAGGTATTCATCAATCGTCGCTTCAATCGAAAGTGCGCTTGGCGTTCCTGAAGCCGCTAGTGGTGTACCATCTTCAATGACAGCGACAGAGCCTCTTTGAACAGCGGGAATTGTACCGATTAATGGATCGGCTTGCATTGCGGCAAGAAGGGTTTCATCACCATAAGTGATCATGATGTCGATGTCTGTGAGAAGATCCGCATTTTCTGCACTAAGCTCGATTGCAAAGCTTGACGTATCATCTGTGAGTGCTAGGACACTATCGGGGAAAGCCATGCCAAGATCGGTCAAATAGGCTGCTCTAGGGTCACTTGGAAGATAGACATAGAATTTCCCAAGATCAGCTGGATTGAAGTAGAAGAAGGCCGCTTTTTTGCCTTCGATTTGTGGATAGGCACTGACTTTTTCCGTTATAAATGCTTCAAGTGATTGAACGAGCGCTTCACCTTCGGCCTTCATGCCCATACCTGTGGCATCAAGACGTATTTGATCACGCCAAAATGTTTGCCACGCCAAAGTTGGATAGGCGACTACTGGTGCAATTTCACTAAGTAGATCGTATTCTTCTTGTGTAATTCCTGAGTATGCCGCAAGGATGACGTCTGGTTTGACATCCGCGATGGCTTCAAAGTTGAGCCCAGCGACATCGTCGAAGAGCACGGGATCCGTGACACCCAACGCTTCAAATTTTGCCGCGGTCCAAGGCAACAAGCCGCTGTCATCGATGACGCCATAGTTGGCTTTTGATATACCTACCGGTATGACGCCGAGTGCAAGAGGCAGATCTTGATTGCCCCATGAGATCGTCGCAACGCGCTCGGGTTTGCTTTCAATGACGGTTTCACCAAATGCATGCTTTATGATAATCGGATAGGTCGTCTCAGTTTCGCTAGAGAACGCCTCGGTTGTTTCTACTGTGGTCGTGATTTCTGTTGTCATATCTGTTTTTGATTCATTGATTGGTGATTTAGCGCAACCAGTTAATACAAGAGCTACGGCGACTGCTGCAGTTAGAATTTTTTGACTCTGTATAAATTTCATGAGAATTCCTTTCTGTATGGGTTATTATATTTTTATTGTTTTCGTGTTGTACATTGTATTTTGTAAACACAGGCCTAAATGAATACTATTATCATTCTCAATTAGAGTCAAGTATTTTTTTCACAAATACAATTATAATTTTTGAATGATTGTCAAAAGGTCACAAAAGAGTAAGATTTGTCAGAATCGATTGAAACTGATATTATAAGACGATAGAAAGAACATCTTTCGACTACTTTGCGAGGTTATATACTGGATATGGATAAATTGATAATTGGCATTTTAGCACATGTCGATGCTGGAAAGACAACGCTTTCAGAGAGCATGCTCTATTTGAGCGGTAAAATAAAAAAAATGGGTCGCGTGGACAATAAGGATGCCTTTTTAGATACGTTTGAGCTTGAAAAAGCGAGAGGAATCACGATATTTTCCAAACAGGCAATCCTGGAGATAGATGATAAGCAGATCACACTATTAGATACACCTGGTCATGTGGATTTTTCAGCTGAGATGGAGCGTACGTTGCAGGTGCTCGATTATGCGATACTGGTAATCAGTGGTGCGGATGGCGTCCAAGGACATACAAAGACCTTATGGCGTTTGTTAGAAATATACGATGTGCCCACATTTATTTTCATCAACAAGATGGATCAAAATGGAACGGATAAAGCGTCACTTATGACGAGCATCAGAAGCCAACTTGATGAACGTTGCATTGCCTTTGAGACCATCACAGAGGTTGCGGGACAAGAGGCGCTGGCCATGTGTGATGATGCGATGATGGCTACTTACCTCGAAACAGGTCAAATTGCAAAGGGTCAGATTGATCGCGCGGTCAAAGCACGTAAGGTGTTTCCATGCTTTTTCGGATCAGCGCTTAAATTAAGCGGCGTTGATGCTTTCATGAAAGCTCTTGCCTTTTATACAGAAAAGCCAATTTACCCAAGTGACTTTGGCGCGAAAGTTTACAAAATTTCTAGAGATGATCAGGGTAATCGACTAACACATCTTAAAGTCACAGGTGGTACGCTTAAGGTTAAAGACGTTATAAAGCGCTCGACGCTCGAAGATAAAGTCAATCAAATCAGAATCTACTCAGGAACAAAATTTGAGGCTGTCAGTGAGGTTGAATCTGGGTCAATCTGCGCAGTGACTGGGCCAATTACAACGCGAGCTGGGGAAGGGTTGGGGATAGAAGCTTCATCCGATGCGCCGATATTGGAACCCGTTTTGTCTTATCAGCTCATATTACCAGAAGGTATAGATGCACGCATGATGATGCCAAAGTTGCGTCAGATTGAAGAAGAAGACCCTATGCTTAAAGTTGTATGGCATGAAACCCTGGGGGAGATACAAGTTCAAATCATGGGTGAAGTTCAAATAGAAATTCTTCAAAGCCTTATTCAAAGTCGATTTGACGTCTCAGTGGGATTTGATGCAGGCCGTATCGTTTATAAAGAGACCATTTCAGATGTCGTAGAAGGTGTCGGACACTTTGAGCCACTAAGACACTATGCTGAGGTACACTTATTGTTGGAACCCGGAGAATCAGGCAGTGGCCTTATTTTTGAATCGATATGTAGTGAAGAGCAATTGGGCAAAAACTGGCAGAATCTTGTGTTAAACCATCTGCACGAGAAGACACATGTTGGCGTAATGACAGGGTCAGAACTGACGGACGTTAAAATCACTTTAGTCGCTGGACGTGCCAGCAATAGACATACTGTTGGTGGCGATTTTAGAGAAGCCACCTACAGAGCGGTAAGGCAAGGGTTGATGGAAGCACAGTCACTATTGCTCGAGCCCTATTATGCCTTTCAACTCGAACTCCCTGAAAAAATGGTAGGAAGAGCCATGACCGACATTGAGAAGATGAACGGAACCTGTGAAATCACAGAGTCAAATGGTGAAACTGCAACGCTTGCAGGACGAGCGCCTGTTGTGGCCATGCGCCATTATCAAAAAGAAGTGATCGCCTACACCAAAGGCTATGGTAGGTTGTTCACAACGTTTAGCGGCTATGATCGCTGCTCAGGTGCCGATGTCGTGATTGCGATCATTGGCTACGATCCAGATAGAGACATCGACAATCCAACTGGATCCGTATTCTGTACGCAAGGTGCCGGCTATACCGTGCCTTGGCATGAAGTCAAGGCGAATATGCATGTAGAAGCCTACCTCAAAACACCGAAATCTAGGACGAGTGAAACGATAGGTACGTTTGCTCAACGATCTGATGGGGCAGGCACTATCGCCATGAGTGTCGATGAAATCGATGCGATTATCAACAGCACTTATTATTCCAACCAAGGTAAGAAATCGACTTGGAAGAAGCCGAAGAGCGCTCGTGAAAGCTACTATGAGTCCGTGAGATACGTCGATAGAAGGCATGAAAACAAAGAGGATTATCTGATTGTAGACGGGTACAACATCGTTTTCGCATGGCCAGAGCTTGCCGACTTAGCAGCTGACAATCTAGATGCAGCAAGAGCGAAATTATTAGATATTCTCAGCAATTATCAAGGTATGCATAAAGGGAAGACAATCGTCGTTTTCGATGCTTACCGCGTTGAGGGACGAAGACAAGAAATGGAAAGCTATCGAAACTTGCTCGTTGTCTATACAAGTGAAGCACAAACTGCAGATTTATATATTGAAAAGTTTGCGCACCAAAATGCGTCGAAGTATCATATAACGGTAGCCACATCGGATGGCCTTCAACAGATGATCATTCGGGGAGCAGGTTGTGATTTGTTATCTGCAAGGGAGCTTAAAGTAGCCATTGACGCATCCAATGAACGCATAAGGCAGGAGGCGCTTATAGCACGTCTAGCTAACCAAAATGTAATTTCTGATGCATTATCTCCTGAAGAGAAAGAGCAGTTGAAACGGTCGATAAAGATAGAAGACTAAAAACAAAGCCATGCGACAGGTATGTTATACATACGAGTAGCATGGCTTTTCTGTTTGCACATTTCTGTTTGTTCTTTTCTGTTTACTCTTTTGGTTGCTCTTTCATGTAGTTGAAGCTCCAACTAACGCCAAATTTATCGACGAGTGCGCCATAAATTGCGCCCCAGAATGTGTCTTGTAGTTCCATAGTTACTGTAGCACCTTGTGACAAGCCTTCATAAACTTTGCGGATCTCAGCTTCAGAGTCTAGGTTCAAGTTGATTTGTACGTTTGAACCTACCTGATACTCGCCTTCCGACGATGTATCTGAAAAATAGATGAGGTTATCACCAAGTTTTAACTCAGTGTGCATGACGCGCTTCGCAACTTCTGGTGGTACTTCAGGACCTTGATCACCATATCGCATGATGTCTGTTTTTTCACCACCAAGTGCTTCATAATAAAAATTGTAAGCTTCTTCACAATTGCCATTGAAATAGAGATAAGGAACAACTTGCATAACTGCCTCCTTTTATATGTTTGTAAGATTATATTTACCACATATTTCTCTCATAAATCAATAAACTTGGATTTTATCATGCGTATATTTTGTCAATCACACCAGAACAAGCCAGTTCTTTTAACATGTCTACGAGGGATTGATCCAACTTGCCAGACATGGCGTCTTTATCGAGGATGTCAAGCGCAGTGTCCATTGACATGCCCTTACGATACGGTCTATCTGTATATAAGGCATCAAAGATATCTGCAATGGTGACAATGCGCGTTTCAATGTCGATGTGATCACCTTTCAAACCAAAAGGATAACCACTACCATCGAGTTTCTCGTGATGATGTAGAACAAGCTGTGCGGGTTTTTCAAGTGCTGAAATCGGTTTGATGATTTTTGCACCTGCTTCTGGGTGCCCTTTCATGATATCAAATTCCTCTTTAGTTAGCGCACCTGGTTTGTTGAGGATAGACTCTGGCGTGGAAACTTTTCCGATATCGTGGATCATCGCGCCAATCTCAAGTGTTCTAAGTTGTTCATCATTTAGCCCCATACCTTTGCCGAGTTCTAGAGCGAGGTCTGCGACGCGGCGTGTATGATTATCTGTGTAAGCATCTTTTGCTTCAACGAGGTTTGACAAGCTAATGACAAATTCCAAAACGTTGTCCATTTCACGGTCATAATCACGTCTTAAAAGATCATAAAGGCGGGTAATTTCTTGATTTTTCTTTTCTATAACGACGATATTGCTCTTGATTTCCGATTCAAGCGATGCCTTCTCAATCCCATTTTGGATGACTTTGATGAGCTCGTTGTTATCCCATGGCTTTTCAAGATAATAGTATAGCCCAAGTTCATTGATACTCTTGATGGCGCTATCCTTATCCGAGTAACCGGTCAAGAGGATGGGTACGATATGCGGTTGCTTTTGTTTGATCAGAGATAATAAATCGAGGCCGTTCATGTTTGGCATGATGAAATCCGAGATGACTAGGTCAATTTTTTCTCTATCAAGTAGGCCACTTTCCACAAGTACTTTTGGGTCGTTGAATGTAAAGACCTCATAATCGAGCATCATCTGGATCAGCGTCGATAAGGTGGCTGTAATCATCATTTCATCGTCTATAATTAAAATTTTACTCATATCTTCTCCTAATGGTATATCCTGTCGTATAAAACATGTATAATAAGAACATACTTATTGTAACATAAAATAGACAGATTATGAGAGGGAGAAACATTTAGTTTCGGTAAAAATTTATGAAGCGTTCGATTAAAAGAAAAATACAAAATTCAATGTTCTTAGCCAATGTTTTAACGCTGCTGATTGTGACACTTGTGATCTATGCAGGGATACAGATAAGCTTTATGCCCATATCTTATTACATCACTGAGTCGGTCGCTGGCGACTTTATGAAGAAGTACGAATCAGCAGGAAGTGGCAGTGTTATCAAAAAAGAAAGCTTCAGTGGCTACATGAAAGATCTGAGTGTCGACCAAGTCATAGCAAATCTGAACAACCCCATCAAAAAGGAACAGAAACTACCCTCTGAGATGATCGCAGATATGGAGCAAGAAATCGTTTTAAAAATCGTCGCATTAAGCGAATCTGATTATAAGCATATATTTGTCATTTCTAAAGATGTCTACGAATCATCCAACCGTTTTGAAATCGAGTTTAAACTGATTCAGATGGATGTCGTGATCGATAATTGGGCAATGTATATTCCTGATGAGCGCAATTCTGAATCGAGCAGTGTCGCAAATATGGCGCACACGATGAGCAAGGAGATCCAGATCATCAATGAAGAGGGCACACAAATTGGGTCAGTCACAATTCGAATGAATCCGGACTTGATCATGGTCATCTACGTCATGACGTTTATCTTGTGGATTCTTCTGAGCGTCTTGTCCATTTTAATCGTGAAATTGGTGAGCAAATTCATGACAAAGGGGATTATGCGACCAATCAACCAGATCAATAACCAACTCAAATTGATGGCGACAAACGAGATCGATCAGGTTTCCGAATTTAAGCTACAGTTAAAAAAACCGCCAATCGAAGTCGCTGAAATGATTGATCATTCCAACGCTATCATTGGCAACTTTAAAAAGTTTAGCGATTTGCTTGAAAATCAAAATGAAGAATTACACATGCAAAATGATGAGTTGATGCACAATCGAATCATCATTGAAAATCAACAAAACCAGTTGATTCAGAGCGAGAAAATGGCATCTGTGGGTCAAATATCAGCTGCGGTTGTTCACGAGATCAATACGCCGATTGGTGCTATCAAGAGCAACGCACAAATCATGGAAATGCTCATTTCACAACTATCAACAGAGCAAGACCAAGAAAAGATCAGGAAAAAAGTAGGCATGATGAAGCCCACAAACGACATGATTGTGGATGCATCGGATCGCGTGATTCAGATTGTTAAGAGCATTAAAAACTTTTCTAGAATTGATCAATCCGCGTTTAAAGAAGCGGATTTGCATGAAGCCATCGACAGTGTGCTTCTGTTGACCTCAAATATGTGGAAGAGCCGAATCACCATCGTCAAAGCATATGGCAGCTTACCACCCGTCAACTGTTATATCGGATTGATTAATCAGGTGATCATGAATTTAGTTGTAAACGCCATTGATTCTATTGAAACGACGGGTGAAATCCACATCACGACTGGAATTCGAGATAGCGCAGCCTTCATTGCCATAAAAGATACCGGTTCAGGGATCGATTCAGAACATCTTGAAAAAATATTTGAACAGGGCTTTACGACAAAAGCAATTGGCAAGGGGAGCGGGCTGGGGCTAGCGATCAGCCAAAACATCATGGAGAAGCATGCAGGCCAGATTTTGGTAGAAAGCATCCCTGGTGAAGGAAGTACGTTTACCATTGTCCTCCCAATTAAAGCACCCGATAAATCATTATAAATCATTGTAAACAATGAACAGTAAAAGGGGCTGTCGGGAAATAGATA
>CAYLNI010000082.1:10895-12324 GCA_964384705.1 uncultured Fusibacter sp. | reverse complement strand
AGCGTAGCATCTCTTCAGAAGCACTCATTTCTTCATATAATGCTTGAATCTCCTGATTGGCATTTTCAAGCTCTTGGTTGCGATTCATAATCGCATCGCTGTTATCAATCATGGGATTTAAAAGTGTCTTCATAATAAGGCGCACTAAAACAAAGACGACCATTAGCGTAAACGCTATGAGTATCGCCATATCTTGAATGATATGCGTTAGGTCTTCAACGTCATGATGTGTGAGAAATCCAGACATCACAATAAACGGGATGACGAAACCAATTGACCAGAGCCAAAGCTTAACAGAAATTTTCTTATGATGACTACTTTGTGGTTTCATTTAGACTCCTATTGCAAACTTCTCTAAGTAAAAAGGAGCAATAAATTGCCCCTATTATGTCTTATCTTTTTTCATAGTGACCGTCAATATACTTAGCAAATCTTCCTGATTCTCGAGGGTTTATCGGGTCTGGTCGATCCCATGGCCAGCCGCCAAAATGCGTGTGTTGATAATCGCTGAACGCTTTTTGTATCTCTTGTTCCGTATTCATGACGAAAGGACCATAGCTCACAACAGGTTCATTGATAGGTTCACCTTCAAGCAACAACAAGTAGCTTATTTGATCGCCATTTGTAATCTCGACTTGTTCATTGCCATCTAATTTAACGCGTCTGGAAGAAGGTATGTTTTCATCTCCAATATGGATCGTCCCCAAACCTTGATAATAATATAAATTTCTGATAAATGATTTTGAAATACCTTTTAAATTAATCACAGCTCGAGGCGCCATTTCGATTAAAAAGATGCCCACTTTGTTTTTAGGCTCTGCCGCATATGAAGCGGCACAAGGTGGCACAGCACTGATGCCATCCCATTCTCCAGCAATTATGCGCACTTTGGATTTTGGGTTATCTTCATGACCGGTTGAAATGACAGGAATATCCTCATGCCATAACATTTTATACTCGGGTTTTGTAAATTTATCTTTTGCAGGCAAGTTAAGCCATACTTGAAAGAGTTCTAGTGGGTTTTCTTCTTCCATAGATACAAGCGGAAACATTTCAGCATGTTGACAGCCAGCACCGGTAGTGAGCCACTGTACATCGCCATTACCATATCTTCCTTTTGCACCAAAGGAATCATGATGGTCGATTAATCCCTTTGTTACGATGGTCACCGTTTCAAAGCCACGATGTGGATGGACTGGAAAACCTGGTATCTTTGTCCCATGATACATTCTAAAACCATCTTTTAACGCAAAATCTTCGCCAAGTGAACGTCCAGTCAAGGAGATCGTCGGTTCTTGCATCGCGTTGCCTTTAGGGTAATTGTCCTTATGATGGGCACAAAATATAAATGGATTTTCCATTTCCCAATGAAAATCAATTTTTTGAATCCTCAAAATACGATGAGACATACTTAACTCCTTTCGAAACA
>CAYLNI010000082.1:0-10870 GCA_964384705.1 uncultured Fusibacter sp. | reverse complement strand
ACCATAGTTAAAATACTTATACCCATGAATGATTAGCAAACGCTTTTTTTGGTAGAATTATATTATAAATCATTATATTACCACAGTTGATTATATATTTTTATAGTGTTAAAATGAGAACATGTTGCAATTAATAGCATATTTATGCTATCTTTTGGTGGAGAAAAAAATGAAAAGTATCAAGCTACGTACAACTTTACTCGGATTATTTATCATATTATTAGTTTCAAATACATTGGCAGCCTTTGCATACATAAACTATAACAAACTTGCGATTGGAGAAATTACGAAATCGTTACGATTAATCACGCATGAATCAAGTCTGTTTATCGGCAATTTGATGGCTTATCAGTTGAAGCAATTAACGCGTGTTGCTGAATCAGATGCTCTAAAATCTGGCGAAATAGATCGCCAATTGTCATACTTATCAAGTTTGCCTCTCGATTATTTTGAAACGCCTTTTGTCGCAGATCTTGAAGGCAACGCCATGTATTTATCCGGAGATACGGTCTTTGTTGGTGAGCGTGACTATTTTTTAAACGCCTTAAATGGCATAACTGGCTATTCCGATTTTTTCCAAAGTCGACTTTCTGGTGATATGGTCGTCGTTGCTACTATCCCAATCAAAGATAGGGATGGTGTCATCATAGGCGTGATGGGTGCCCATATCAACCTCGATTCCATATCCGATATCGCTGGCAATAAAGGATATGGCAAGAATGGCTTTTCGTACATCGTAAATGAATCTGGCAATATCATTACCAATACCAATACGCCATTTTCAACGAATAACCTCAACATCTATTCTCTGGCTGACAGAAACCACAATTATATTCAAATGGCCCAGTTTATCAGTAAAAGTCTTGAAACCGATGAAGGTATGTCAAGTTATATGCTCAATCAGACAAAGAACCTGAGTGCCTTTTCAAGTATTGCTGGAACGAACTGGAGACTATATATTGGTGCCCCTGAGCAGTCGTTATACGAGAGTGTCAACAATTTTAGACTGCTATTTCTCATCACGACGATTTTCTTGAACTTGATCGCTTTAATATTAGCCTCTATGCTTGCAAAGCGTGTTACCGCACCGATCATTGAACTCGATAAAGCGTTTCAATCAGCCGCTTCAGGCGACTTATCTGTGCGATTAAATCGCACAACTGACGATGAAATCGGTCGCGCATCGACAAATTTCAATCAAATGATGGATGCTATAAAAAGGCTGACTTATTTCGACCCGATCACGACCTTTCCTAATCTTAATGTTCTTGAAACTGAATTCAATAGACAGGATGAATCAGATGTGCCGATTAAAGGCGATTCCCTTTTACTGATTTCAATTGATCAATTTTCCAAATATAACGAGCAATATGGGTACACACATGGTGATCAAGCACTCTATCATATCGGAAGACGCATAATGCCGTACCTTATCGACGGTGTCAACGCCTATCGCGGTAAGGGAGATGAATTCATCCTATATTTTGATCAAAATACAACGCCTAACGTCGCACTTGGTATTTCAAAGCTCCTTTTATCTGAACTCAATAAAATCTTTTCTATAGATGGTAAAAAAGTGCTGTTTAAATTTAGCATGGGGTTTGTTTCACGATCAAAACCACACTTAGGCCTAGATGAGCTTATGCTTCATGCGACGCATGCAAAAAATATGGCAAAATCCAACGGTGGCAATCAGCTTTTCCTATATGACATGACCCTTCACAACGAAGCGCTTGTTCAAAGAAGTCTAGAGGAAGATTTGATAATCGCCATAAAGGAAAAACAGTTCACTTTAGTGTATCAACCCATTTTCAACTTATCCGATAAAAAGATGGTCGATGTTGAAGCGCTTATAAGGTGGAAGCACCCGATTAGGGGTTACATTTCTCCGGAAGAATTCATCTATTTGGCAGAGCGTATGGGCATGATTAACGAAGTTGATAATTGGGTGATCGACGAGACGTTTAAGCAACAAAAGATGTGGAATGAATCGCAAATCCTTTCAATCAACATCTCGGCCCACACATTTGAAAATGATAATTTTATTCCTTATTTGGAATCGAAGCTTGCACAGTACCATCTAAAGCCATATTTGATTCAACTTGAACTTACTGAGCGCGTGTTGATCCAGAATATCGACACGACGATAGAAAAGCTGAAAGCTATACGAAATCTTGGTGTGAGAATTGCTGTTGACGACTTCGGCATCGGTTATTCGTCTCTAAACTATATCGTCCAGCTTCCACTCGATAGCCTCAAAATTGACAAATCATTTATCAGTAAAATATGCACCAATGAACAGTCAAGGATCATCGTTCTTACGATCTTAAATATGTGCCGAGCGCTGAATCTACATTCCATAGCGGAGGGCATCGAAGACCTTGAAACCCTCAATGCACTTAAAGAACTTGGTTGTAACAACGGCCAAGGCTATTTCTTTTCAAAACCGCTTCACCCTGATGACATATAAAAAGCTGTATCGAAGATTTCTCTAAATAGAGATCTTTGATACAGCTTTTCTATGCATTGATTAAATCAGGCCCAAAAGACCATCCAGTGCCCCTTTACGATCTAAAGCATGCAAGTCATCGCAGCCTCCGATAAACTGATCGTCTATAAATATCTGAGGGACAGTATCCCAACCCGTTTGCGTCATAATCGACTCAAACAGTGGTCGATTGTTTGATACGTCGTAATTCGTGTATGTCACACCTTTGTCGTCAAGCAGCTTAAGTGCGCGTCTGCAGTACGGACAATACGGTGTCGTGTATAAGTCAACTTTCTTGTTCAAGAGTGCCTCCTATTAATTTACTTAACGATTTCTCCAGGCCAATCCATGATGCCACCAAAATCGTATACGTTGGTATATCCAAGCTCAACAAGTAATTCGCTGGCTGCAGCACTGCGATTGCCACTTCTACAGTAGACTAAAATTACGGCATCCTTATCAGGAAGTTGTTCAGCTGCCAATGTTTCAAGTTGATCGTTCGGCAACAAGAGTGCGCCTTCTATATGACCTTCATCAAATTCAGCTTGTGTTCTGACATCTACAAGCGTATACGGATCACCAGAGGCCATCATTTCCATTGCTTTTTCAGCATCAATGGTATTGACCATAGCAGTATCTGCTGCTTCTGCTGCTGTATCCGTTCCTGCTGTTGTCGCTGTCATATCAACATCATCGTCCTGGTTATTGTTACATCCCATAATGCCCAATGCAAGAAGAAGCACTATGGTTACTAACAAAATATTTTTATTCATTTTAAAGCCTCACAATCTATCGTTTGAGAATATTTCTCGACACACGCCTTACAGATGCAAGCTGTTCCCTTTTTATCATCAGGAACCCTATCTAAGACGTGCTTTGGTACGACCACTGTTTCACACCAGCAGCCGCCTTCACCATGTGCGCATTTATTGTCGATGCCACATAGTGGACAAGTCCTTTCCTCTTTTGTTAATACCCTTAGTGTGTTCATATGAAACCCCTTTTTTACAATTTGAATCGCTTCACATTGGAATTTAAATCTTCTGCAAGCTCCGCTTGAGATGTTGCAACACCTGCAACTTCATCAATCGCTCTCGTGACTTCTTCTATACTATTTGATATTTCCTCTGAATTGATCGTTGCCTGTTCGATTGAAGAAGCCACTGATTCTATGGCGATATTGATTTGTGCGATGCCTTGATTGATTTGCGTAGCCTGATCACTAAAACGCGTCATCGTATCATTGACAAGCGTCGCATCTGAAAAATACTGATTGCCCGTATCGACGAGTTTCACATAATCTCCGATGACTTTTGCATCAATGAACTCTAATATGCCATTTGCATTATTTGATAACTCGTTGAAAGCGATATTTACTTCACCGACGAGATTGCCAATTTCACCAGCGGTTTTGGTGGAAGCTTCGGCGAGCTTTCTCACTTCGTCCGCGACTACGGCAAAACCTCTGCCATGCTCCCCAGCACGTGCCGCTTCAATCGCAGCATTTAATGCTAGAAGGTTTGTTTGTTCAGCGATTGTTCGAATCGATTCTGACATCGTTTTAATCTCATGGACAATTTGTCCTTTGTCAATTGAAGCTTTAATGATTCGTTGTTTTTCATTATAGAGCGTATAGGCGTCAGTCTTTGACGTTTCAGCTTCATGTCTCATTTTAAGGGCACGTTCAGCAATAAAACCGGCATTTTCTCTGCCTAAACCAGCATCCGTAACCAATTCATTCGCAAATTTGAGTATAACCTGACCAGAAGCATTCACTTGTTCAACCGCTGCAGCAGTTTCATGCATGCCTGAGGATATTTCTTGCGTCGAAGTATTAACGCCTTGAATCTGGGCATTGATTTCTTCTACTGTTGCGCTCAGTTCTTCGCTAGATGCACTCACTTCCATACTGTTTTCACCTATCGATTCAAGCAATTGCTTAAGCTGTAGAATCATATCATTTGTAGCGCGGCTTAAATTGCCGATCTCATCTTTACGAGTCAATTGTTTTTCATGTATCGTCTCACTGAAGTCACCTTGCGCCAATTTTTCTGCCTGAGAAACTGCCATCTTGATTCCTTTGACGATATTACCAGAGATCACTAAACTTAGAATGAGAGAAATAGCAAACGCAACAGCCGTTAAAACGATGGTCGTCAATGAGGTCATCGCTTGGGTTTGCGTACTGTCTTCATAGAGTGCTTCCGAAACAGCTTTGTTGTTTTCAACCATTGCGACAATATTTGCTTCAGTGACCGCCCTAATAGCTTCAGCTTCTTCATTTGCAGCTAATGCTTGCGCCACTTTGCCCGTATAAGCAAGATTGATGACATTTTGACGCATTGGTCTATACTTTACGAGGGATTCTTGAAGAGTCGCCAACATCGCCTCTTCTTCCGCTGACAAATTGAGTGCTTTATATTTTATAAGGACATCGCTTGTTGAAGACGCGAGTTGTGTTAAGGTATTACTTGCATCTGTTATGACATCGCGTTTATTGGAGTATCCGTATTCCCATACAACACGAAGCATCTGTGCCTTTGATTCAATGATGTTACTTTGCACCTTTGATAAATAAATATTTGCAATAAGCCTTTCTTCATAGAGCTTCTGCATGTTGTTTGTGGTCAAACTCAACGCGTATAGACTAGCCCCACCAATGACACCTGTCAAGATGGATACAATCAAAAAAGCACCAAGTATTTTAACCCGCATCTTCATGTTGTCTATCACCCTCATATTTCCTCCGATTTGTGACTTATGAACAACTTCTAGTCACTTTTTTTGTGGTACAAATCTCGTCCCAGTTGAATTTACTCAATTCCGCAAGATTAGACTTGCGTTTTAATTATACTATTATCATGATAAATTTGCACTTAAATCGAGCAAATATATTAAAAAAATTTATTATCTCATGAAATCTTTACGCTATAGTCTTATGGTTTTGTACGTGACATATTGACCGTGTTGATTAGTGCCAAAATACTTCCAAGCACTGCCATTACTGTAAAGGACATTTTCAAAGAGTATAAATCACCGATAAGGCCAACAATTGGAAAAATGATAATCATAAAAAAGCTGAATGCCATGCTGGCCATGGATAGAATCGTTGCCCGATTTTCACTCGGAATCACCTTGTTGATATAGTCACCTAGTGCCACAAATATCAATCCTTCAGCTAAGGCCATTGGGATGTAGAATAGAAAATGGTACTTGGATAGTGCAACACCCCAGATACAGGCCGCAGTGACGAGTGGCATGATGAGCAAGATACCGCGTTCTTTTATCAGTGCTTCTATTTTAAAGACTTGAGGAGCCATAATCGCACAACCTAAAGCGGTCACTGCATAAAGTGCACCGATTGCCGCTTCGTCATATCCATCGCTTTTCATGTAGTTTTGTAGATAAAAGAAAGTCGTCGTCGTAAAACTCAAAATAAATTGAGAAAAGAATATTAAAAAGCCAAGGCGTTTATGGCCTCTGAGTATCTGATAACTCTCTTTGAGTTGCTCCGTAAAGTGGTGCTTTTTCCCTTCGACAACAGACTTTCTGCCGATATTGGGCTCTACGAACAAAAGTGAATACGCAACTGTCGCTAACCCTATAACGATAGTGATTGCAAATGCCAGTTTGTAGCTTTTTGTTGCCAAATAACCACCTATGAAAAATGAGAAGATGCTGGCAATCTGAAAGACCATTTCTTTATTTCCACCAATTTTCATATATTGATCTTCTTCACCGATTTCTTTCATGGAATCGTAAATAAGGGCATCACCAGCACCAGATTCCATGTTGTAGGATAGTGCTATGATAATAAAGGACCCTGCAAACCAGAAAAAAGAGTCTGCCATCAAGAGAATGATGACACTGATTACCGATAGGATTCGCCCTATGATTCGACTTGTCCGTCTCCCATACAAGTCTGCAACCGCACCGGTAGGGACTTCCATCGTGAACGATGTCAGATGAAAGATCGTTTCAAGCAAACCGAGCTGTGTAAGGCTCATGCCTTTTGATGCAAGGTAGATCATCCAAATGCCACGTGTTAGGTCAATATTTTGTAAAAATATAAACACGTAATTCCTTTTGATATTTTGCTTTAGTTGGTTTTTAAATTGATTTGATAATTCCATAGTATGCTCCTCAGTCGTATTGTGATTTAAATAATAACCATATAATCCCACCCACCTGAGGTCTGGCTCAAAAAATAGCAAAAGCTCTGGAGCATAGCACCAGAGCTTGTTTTATCAGGACATACTCGTCTTGAATCAACTATTTGAAACTGACTCTTTGCGTGCTTATATGACTCCGATTTTTGGACAGACCTCTCCCGTCTTGTCCTAAATCTCCTGCGTTCATATAAAGTTCAGCAAAAAAACCATTCATGCCGTTCATCGTTGACTCCTAATTTTTGACTGTGATACTCTAAATAATTCTATCACTTACTACAGTTTAATTGGAACAAGTTAAAAACGCAAGAGTTAAAAATGCATTTTCCAGTTGTAATAACCACTCTGCGGATCCTTTTCATATTTAAGATACGCTGAAAACTTTGTCCCTTTCTTATTGGTGAAACTATTGCTGTAGACTTCACCTTTCTCAAGCAACTTCATGACTGTGAATTTGTTTGGCGTCACTTGTAAACTCGACAAGAATTTGTCGTTTTTCCAGACGACGAATTTGCATCCGCCCTTCCAGTTCGTGCAACCATAACCCTTCTCACCTTCTATGACATCAGAGCCACATCCTGGGCATTTGCCTAAGGACTCGCCAAGCGGTTTCTTGTCAGCTGTACCTTCGTGTATGATGTGGAATGCATCCTGCTTGATACGCTCGACAGCATCCTTTGTAAAATTGATAATGGTATCTAGAAAAACAGCTTTGGTGACATCGCCTTTACTGATATCCGAGAGCGTTTTTTCAAGTCTACCAGTATACTCGAGGTCAAAGAGCGTCTTGACTGGGAACGTTTCAACGAGACGTCTTCCCATGGCCGTACAAAAGAGCGACTTACCCTTTGTATCAATGTATCCAACACGTTTGAGCTTTGTGATCGTCTCAGCGCGCGTCGCTGGCGTACCAATGCTGAAACCACTGAGTATAGCTTGTAACAGTGCTTCTTCCTCCTCAGATGGCGTTGCATCGACATCGATGCCTTCAGTTTGGTCCAACGATACATCTGCCTCCGATAGGCTGACTTGGTCTTGGTCTTGATCTTCATCCACGTCAACATCTTCAGTGACATCGTCAACCTCTTGCTTTTTAGCATTTTTAAGGCGTTTGCCACACGTCTCCATCACGCGTAAAAGTGTTTTTTCTGTATGATTTTTAGGTGGCATCGTCCCTTTTGTATCAATTTTCATCTTTTGAAGCGTTACTGCGTCCTCTTTTTCAACGAGCGGCAGCAATTTTTCTTTTGATTGGATTTTTTCTACTTTACGCCAACCTTCAACAAGTTGTGTACGTCCTTTTGAGACGAACACGCCCTCCGCATGAAAGCCCTCAACATCATTGACCGGCTTCGTATTGAGTGTCACCTCTTCATGCTCCGCAATTGGCATAAACTGCATGATAAAACGGTTTTTTACGGCGTCATAGACGGCTTTCTCATCAGGTGTCAATCCTTTAGCCACCATATAAGTCGGCATGATCGCACTATGGCTTTCTACTTTAGAATTGTCAAAGACGCGTTTGTGCGTATGAAACGCGATTTCATTTTCATAGGGCAATCCTTTTTTATGAACGGCCAAAACTTTTTGCGTCTTGTCGATCAATGACTCCTCAAGTGCTAAGCTCGCCGTTCTCGGATAAGTTATGAGCTTCTTCTCATAGAGATCCTGAGCCACTTTGAGGACTTTGTCCGACGTCCACCCTTTAAACTTGCTGGTGACGTGTCCTTGTAAACCTGAGAGGTTGAACAAGCTTGGTGGATATTCTTTCTTTTGTTCTACGATACGGTCCGATACATAAAATGGCTGTCCAGCTAGTGCCGACTTAAGTGCCTCAATCGGTGCCTTTGTCTCAAAACGATCCCCTGTGGGTTCATTGTACACACCGTCATAGAGAGTTTCATCTGCCGTTTTGAAAGTAGCCATGAGTTTGTGAAATTCTTCTTTTACAAAATTCTCTATTTCCATATCTCTGTCATAGATGATTTTAAGCGTTGGTAAAAGTACGCGTCCAATATTTAGGGCTTTTGCAGAGCCACGCTGATACTTAAGGGTTGCTACAGAAGTCAGATTGATGCCGATGATCCAATCCGCCCATTGGCGGCTGATACCAGCATCTCGTAATGGTGACATTTGCGCATTGGAGACAAGTTTTTTTAAGCCACCCAAGACTTCATCCGCCGTCCATTCGTTCAGAAGCAACCGCTCAATAGGTTTTTGCACTTCTAGGTATTCAAGAATAATATCGCCGATGATTTGTCCTTCACGGTCGTAGTCGCATGCGCTGATAACGCCTTCAACATCAGCTCTATCAATAAGAGTCCGGATGGTTTCAATCTGCTTTTGAGCACCTAAATCCACTTGTTTGCGATCCATATTGTCATGCTTGACCTTATATTTGAAGGCCTCTGGTATGAACGGAAAGTTTTCCATGCGCCAGCTGCCCATTTTTTCGTCGTAATCTTTAGAATCATAGAGTTCAAGCAGGTGACCAAAAGCCCATGTGACTATGTAATTGGCACCTTCAAAAAAACCATCGCGCCTTTGTTTGGCGTCGATGGCTTCCGCTATATTCCTAGCCACTGAGGGCTTCTCTGCGATGATGACTTTTAACATATACAGGTCACTCCCACGTCATTTATTTGATCTGTTAATTAAAGCGCACTGTCGTGATTATGATGTCTGTGTGTGCGGTCAATAAACCCTTCTGGACGCTCAAATTGCGTTCTAGGAAGCTTCATTTCAATGGCCTTTTCAATATCGGTGAGGATGATCTCATCCTTTTGAGAGATAAACGAAATGGCATATCCTTTGCCACCCATTCGACCCGTGCGGCCTATTCGGTGGATGTAGATCTCTGCCGTTTCAGGTAAATCGTAATTGTAAATGTGGCTGACGCCTGAGATATCAAGACCTCTTGCTGCGACATCAGTCGTTACAAGATATTGGAACTTTCCTTCCCTAAAAGCTTTCATCGTACGCTGTCTCACATTTTGAGACAAGTCACCATGAAGCTTTTCACAGCTGATGCCCCTTTGTGAAAGTTCAAATTCCAATTTGTCAACGCGACGAATGGTACGGCAAAAAATTACACCTAAAAACGGGTTTGTATACTCAAGTGAATGCAGCAAAGCTTCTGTCTTCCAACGATCTGATGTTACGATGAGCTTTTGTTCAATATTTTCAAGCGTAACAGTTTCTGTGACAGCACGACACTCTACAGGTGATCGCATATAACGGTAAGCGAGTTTTTTTACATCACGGTCCAAAGTCGCTGAAAAGCACAACAATTGTTGATCCTTACATGAATTTTTAAGGATGAACTCCACTTCGTTTTTAAAACCTAATAAGAGCATTTGATCAGCTTCGTCGAGGACGAGTATTTTGAGTTTTGACAGATTGATACTGCCTTGTTTCATATGATCGATGAGTCTGCCAGGTGTCGCAACGATGATATCGATGCCTTTGTCCAGTTTTTTGAGTTGAGACTGGGTGTCTACACCGCCATAAACGGCGAGAAGTGTCAGACTTTGCCCCTCTATCATCTTTTTTGTTTCTTCTGTTATTTGAAGCGCAAGCTCACGCGTCGGTGCTAAAATGAGCATCTGTAATGCTTTTGAATGGGTCGACAGCCTATTTAAACCTGGAAGTAGATACGCAAGTGTCTTGCCAGTACCAGTCGGTGCCTGCGCAATGACGTCTAGGCCTTCATTGATTTGAGGGATGGCCCTTTTTTGTATCTCCGTTGGTGCTTTGATGTGTTGCTTTTTAACCCCTTCAAGCAGCCAATCTGCAAGACCGAATTCTTTAAATGCATTCATAGGTCAACCTTTCTCTTTAAGAGCGCGTAGCAGTGCGATTTCAGAGGCATAGCCTTCGATTTCGTTAGGTGTTTCTAAATAAAATGGTAAGTGGTTAAGTTTGGGATGATTGATGATTCGCTTGATCGCTTCAAGTCCTAAAAATCCCTCGCCGATTTTTTCGTGTCTGTCTTTATGACTTGAAAATGGATTTTTTGTATCATTGAGGTGGATCGCATGTAGGCGTTTAAGACCAATGATGCGATCAAATGTATCCAGTACGCCATCCAAATCGTCTACAATGTCGTAACCAGCATCATAGACATGACAGGTATCAAGACATACACCGATTTTTTCACTATGTTCTACCCTATCGATGATCGCTTTGAGTTCTTCAAAACGACTGCCTACTT
>CAYLNI010000081.1:7189-12490 GCA_964384705.1 uncultured Fusibacter sp. | reverse complement strand
CATTGGCTTCTCTCCTATCTCTATTCTATTATAGACACACATAAGGCTGTTATATGATGAAGCCTAAAAACGTATTGCCCCCAGTGTGTAACTGCCTTCCGGCAGATATGTCTTTAACGTATCCCAAGTTGCATCTTTATTCTCAATCGCATATTTATGGGCTTTGATGGCCATTCTGAGCGCATCAGCTGACATCAGCTGTGCTTCAATGCGCACATTTGCGCCGGTAAACTGATTGACAAAGGGTAGAAATGTCATCGTCTTTTGCATCAAGAAATGGCATTTACCATGGACATCCCGCTTGATGAGGTATTGACCCGCTTCATTCTCAAAGATGAGCTGATCTTCCACAGACACTTGATGCACGTCGTAAAGATCGTGTGATAGATACATGCCAGCCATCCTGCCATGCGTGATGACTTCAAATGTTGCACTTTCTTCTAGAAGTGCCTTCAACGATTGAGCAGGCAGTTCGATGGAAGGTGTGAGTTCACTTAACCCTTCGCCTACATAGAAAGCTGCTGCGTGTTTATTGAAGAGGTTCAGCGAATAGTCGCCAACCATCTTCAAACCGAATTTCTTAAATGCTTCGATAGCACCTAGGTTAGTTACGAGAAGGCCATCTATGCCTTTTAGTTTGCTGAGCCAAGCATCATAACGGTCAAACTGCACGGCGTCCATCATCTTAGGAGTGGTGACAAACAGCTGGGTGTTGCCTTTCATATCGACTAGCTTTTGAATTTCTTGAATCGTAAAAGGTCGTTTCGGTTCAAAGACATCTGCCGCTAAATAGATTCTGTTTACACCTTCTTCAAGCGCCACTAGTGCTTGATCCATATCCTCAACTCTGACCGATAGCCTTTTGTTATTTTTCTGTGCTACCGATTCAGGAAAAATTGCTTTTATGTCCTCTATTTGATTTGGGTCGACATCGGTTTCAACCGTTGGCGTGCTGAACATTTTTCCAGTGGAATAAAACTTACCCGTCCCTTCATAACGCGTATTGATGTTAAACGCACCAGGATTTCCAAACGCATAGGCGGTCGATAAGTCACGCTTCCTGTTTTCATAGATCCATGCCTCTTGTTCCTTATAGTCATAGCCAACCGGATCGTCGATATAACGGTCAAATACGTCGCCATATCGGTTGATGAGGTCGACGATGAATTCTTTTTCGCGCATTCTGCCTTCTATTTTATAGGATGTGATCCCTGCGTGTATCATCTCTGGTAAATGGGCAATCATCGACATATCCTTCACAGCAAGTGGATAACTGCGATCACCTTCTCTATCGAACCACCAACGGCACGGTTTCAGGCATTTGCCTCGGTTGCTGCTCATTCCAAAAAGCATCGAGCTATAGTAACACTGTGCACCATGCGCCACGCACATATCGCCATGCGTGAAATACTCGAGTTCTACATTTGAATGGGTGTGGAAATAATGTGCCTCTGCTAGCGTCGCTTCACGCGATAACACAACGCGCTTCACGCCGTGTCTTTCAAGTGCTTTTATCATCTCAAGATTATGGACGTTCATCATGACAGATGCGTGGATTTCCAAATCCAAGTTGAGCGCTTTTGTCTGCTCAAGTACGGCAAAATCCTGGACGATGATGCCAGTCGGTTTGATTTCAGATAAAAAATGAAGATACTCACTGAGTTCACCGGATTCTTTCTCATCGAGCAAGTTATTGACAGTGATATAAGTCGCCTTGCCCCGATCGTTGGCGAGATAGATGGCTTCTTTAAGTTCATCGTCGCTAAAGTTGTAGCCTTTTCTGATCATGCGCATGTTCATACGTTGGCCACCAAAATAGATGGCGTCGCAACGGCTGTCCACAATACCTCTAAATATTTCAAGATTACCAGCGGGTGCCAGCAGCTCTATTTTTTGATCTTTGAATTTTCTCATGTTGAAACGTTCTCCTCATTATTTCGTAACGTATTAGGTTATTAAGCATTATGCATATCCATTTTACACCCCACAGATATTTTAGACAACCTCGGGATATGGTATTGACTTGCAAATGAAAAAAGTTTAAAATTAAGGTATCATATGAATACTTGTTCATATGTTCATTCCAAAAATCGATTCAAAAACTATAAATAGGGGTATTTATTATGGAGAAAACAGTTTTAAACTTGGACGGTCTAGGTTGCGCAAATTGTGCCACCAAAATAGAAGCGCGTTCAAAAGACATCGAGGGCATCCATAACGTCATATTGGATTTTTCGAGGTCGAGGCTGACCTTTGAACACGATGGCGAAGATACAGAGGCTTTGATCAAACAAATCACACACATCGTCAAAATGCTTGAACCTGATGTTAAAGTGACGGCAAATCGCTCTGATGCGCGTCATGCCCATCAACATGGTCACGATCATAGTCATGGCCATCATGGCGACGATAAGACGCAATCTCCCCATGACATCAAAGCACTGACACGACTTGGCATCAGCCTTTTGCTCTTTGTTATAGGCATTCTATTTAAAGATCAATTGCCCGTACATTTGATAGTACTCGCTGCAGCCTATGTGCTTTCTGGACACAAAGTACTTCTCAGATCTTTTAGAAACATAAGACGCGGCGAAGTATTCGATGAGAACTTTCTCATGTCCATCGCGACATTTGGTGCCATCGCAATCGGTGAATATCCAGAAGCAGTCGCAGTCATGATTTTCTATGAAATTGGCGAATATTTTCAAGATCTTGCAGTCAACCGTTCCAAACACGCTATCAGCTCTCTTCTCAATATAAGACCTGACGAAGCCTCTGTCTTTAGAGGTGGGTTTTGGGTAAGTGTCTCTCCTGAAGAAGTCATGGTAGACGATCTAATTTTAGTTAAACCAGGAGAACGCATTCCACTTGACGGCATCATCTCAGAAGGCACGTCCAATCTAGACACCTCTGCTCTGACTGGAGAGTCACTCCCTCAGTATTACGATGAAGGCATGAGTGTCCTCAGTGGCAGTGTCGTTTTGAACGGTATTTTAAAAATTAAAGTAACTTCCATTTTTGCAGAATCTACAGTTGCTAGAATTTTGGCACTTGTGGAAAATGCAACTGCCAATAAAGCACCAACTGAAAATTTCATCACTAAATTCGCGCGTTACTATACGCCGATTGTCGTAGCGTTTGCTGCAGGGCTTGTTATCATCCCTACACTTATTTATGGAACCGCTTCATTCAACGAGTGGCTATACAGAGGCTTGATTTTCTTAGTTATTTCTTGTCCGTGTGCACTCGTCGTTTCAGTACCGCTTGGCTTCTTTAGCGGAATCGGCAACGCATCGCGCAACGGCATCCTGGTAAAGGGCAGCAACTACCTAGAAGCGCTGCAACAAGTGGACACTGTCATCTTTGACAAGACTGGCACACTCACTGAAGGCGTGTTTGAAGTCTATCAAACGCACCTTGCACCTGCTCAGCTTGACGATAATTTGCTCATAACGATCGCTACCCTAGCAGAATTCCATTCGAATCACCCGATTGCTAAATCAATCGTCAATTATTCAGATCACATCGTCAACTTGGATGATATCATCTCACTCGAAGAGTTCAGTGGTCAAGGCGTCGTCGTGAAGTCCACATTAGGGACCATCGTTGCGGGCAATATCAAATTGATGACGTCACAAAATATTCCTATAACACCTATTGAAACACCTTATACACAAATCTATGTCGCACTAAATGGTTCTTATGTTGGCGCATTTGATATTCGCGATCGTATTAAAAAAGATGCCAAGTCAGCGATACAAGCCCTTAAAGAAAGTGGCTATAAAGTCATGATGTTGACAGGCGATCGAAAAGCCGCTGCCCAGTCCGTTGGTGAGGAACTTGGTATAGATGACGTTTATAGTGAGCTTCTTCCAACAGATAAATACGATGTGGTTATGCGTAGAATCGATGCAGGCCACAAAGTCGCATTTGTCGGCGATGGCATCAACGACGCGCCAGTACTAGCTGGTGCGACAGTTGGAATCTCGATGGGGGCTATCGGCAGTGATGCAGCGATTGAAGCATCAGATGTCGTGCTTATGACCGATGAACCATCCAAAATCGTACAAGCGATTAAAATATCTAAAAAGACGAAACAAATTGTCACGCAAAATATCGTTTTCGCATTAGGCTCAAAACTTGTCATTATGGCTCTTGGAACAGTTGGACTCAGCTCAATGTGGATGGCAATTTTTGCAGATGTCGGCGTCGCATTGATCGCCGTGTTAAATGCAACACGTGCCCTACATTACAAGCCATAATCACAAGCGCTTCAAGTTGGCATTCACAGCACAAAAATACGACTTTTTTCGCAGCCTCACTTTTACAAAAAACTTTGCATGCTTCAAAATAAGCCATTTTAAGGACTTTCCATAAAATGGCTTTTTATTTTTTGTTTGTTAATAGAGGTTATTTTGTTTAATATATTAAACTTAAATTGCGACAAATAACCCCACTAAAAAAAAAATTAAAAAACCCGTTTAAACACTAGTATTTTCATGATTTTGTGCTATAATTGTACTTGTGCTAAAAACAGTATTGGTATACTTGCAGATTAATATTTTAAGTATTATCTAGCTGTTTCAATTATTTCGAGAATTCACTTTATTTAGTTTGAGGAGGGCCTGCCTTGAAGGGTTATAAGAAAATAAAACTACACGGTTTTAACAACTTGACGAAGACATTAAGCTTTAATATCTACGACATTTGTTACACGCGTACAACTGAAGATAGACAAAAGTATATTGAGTATATCGACGAGCAATACAACTCTGAACGTCTTACAAACATCCTACAAGATGTTACGAAGATGATCGGCGCACATGTTTTGAACGTTGCTAAACAAGATTACGAACCACAAGGGGCTAGTGTTACCATCCTGATTTCTGAAGAAGAAGTTCCCGATGATGCACTGGACACGTCTTGTAATAAAGGCGTCCTCGTAAACGTGCCACAACACGTCGTTGGACATCTCGACAAGAGCCATTTGACAGTTCATACGTATCCTGAATATCATCCAGACAATGGACTCAGTACTTTCAGAGTGGATATCGACGTATCAACTTGTGGTCAAATATCTCCACTTAAAGCACTTAATTATCTGATTGATAGCTTTGATTCAGACATCATCACCATCGATTACCGCGTCCGCGGCTTTACGCGCGATGCTTCTGGACAAAAATTATTCATCGATCACAATATAAACTCGATCCAAAACTATATCGCAAAACGCACTCTCAACAAGTACCAACTGATTGATGTCAATGTCTACCAAGAGAACATCTTCCACACAAAAATGAT
>CAYLNI010000081.1:6898-7125 GCA_964384705.1 uncultured Fusibacter sp. | reverse complement strand
AAGAACAACGTGACATCACTGCAAAACTTAAAAAAGAAATGACTGAAATATACTATGGAAGAAACATTGGCAAAGCTTAGGCGATGTCAATGTTTCCTCTTTATAGCTTACAATAACGATAGCAAGGAGGCGTTTGATGTTAGATCATTCTAAAACACCTGTTTTTACCGCGATGAAAGCCTATCGCGAAAGAAACGTCATTCCCTTCGACGTTCCAGGACACAAGC
>CAYLNI010000081.1:0-6773 GCA_964384705.1 uncultured Fusibacter sp. | reverse complement strand
TCTGTTAGCAGATGCCTTTGGTGCTGACCAAGGATATTTCATCGTGAACGGCACCTCTTTCGCCGTGCAGGTGATGATCATGGCCGCTGTTGGCGAAGATGAAAAAATTATACTCCCTAGAAATGTACACAAATCTGCCATCAATTCACTCATCCTTTGTGGTGCGGAACCAGTCTATATGGCACCGGAGATCGATAGTGAGATGGGCGTTTCGCATAATGTCACTTTGGAATCACTTGAAAAAGCATACGAAGAGCATCCAGAATCTAAAGCTGTTTTCATCATCAATCCAACCTATTACGGTGCAACTTGCGATCTTGAAGCCATCGTCAACTTTTGTCACGAAAGAGACATGCTCGTCCTTGTTGATGAAGCCCATGGCACGCATTTTCATTTCAACGACAAATTCCCGATGAGCGGCATGCAGGCCGGAGCAGATATGTCTGCAGTAAGCCTCCATAAAACAGGTGGTTCACTCACACAAAGTTCAGCACTTCTCGTCAACACGCGTAAAATGGATGGCCGTTATGTGCGTAAAGTCATCAACATGATGCAAACCACGAGTCCTTCCTATTTGCTCATGGGCTCTCTGGATGTCGCAAGAAAGATGCTCGCAACAGAAGGTAAAGCCATCTTGGATCACGTGATCGAAGTCGCGCGTTATGCCCGCGAGAAAATCAATGCGATTCCAGGCTGTTATTCCATCGGTGAAGAGGCAATTGGTCGCCCAGGTGTCTATCGCTTCGATCCGACGAAACTCAGCGTCACGACGCGTGATATGGGTTTGAACGGCATGGAGCTTTATGATATCTTACGCGATGAATACAACATTCAGATGGAGACAGGTGACGTATACAACTCACTTGCCATTTTAAGTGTTGGCGATGACTACGACAATGTGGATAAACTCATAGAAGCACTTGAAGATATCAGCAAACGTTTTCACGGAGAAAGACTTGATTATTTAAAGATCGATCTACATTATCCAGAAGTCGTTATCACACCTCGCGATGCTTTTTACGCTGAAAAAGAGATGGTGGCACTTGATGATACAGAAGGCAGAATCAGTGGTGAATCACTCATGAGTTACCCACCTGGTATTCCAGTCGTCAGCTATGGTGAGCGCATCAATGAATCCGTTCTCGCTCAAATCAAGTTGTTCAAATCATCACACGGCATCATTACTGGTATGGAAGACCCTGAAGCGGACTTCATCAAAGTCATCAAGGAATAGCAACATTAAAAACGGAAAATGCATAATAATTAGCCAATGATTTATTAATGAGGAAATTGCTTATTTAAGATAGATGATTGGCTAATCGTTTGCAGGTTATAAATAAGTGTATGTAGGAAATATAAAACAATTACCCTTAATATGAATTTTGGAGGTTACCCATGGAATTATGGTACACGGAAAAACATACCGATACAGTTGATTTTTCAATAAAAGTTAAAAAGCACATCTATTCAGAAGAAAGTGCCTTCCAAACGATCGATTTTTTTGAATCAGAAGAATTTGGTACATTCTTTACACTTGACGGCCTTATGATGGTCAATGAAAAAGACGAGTTCGTTTATCACGATATGATCACACACGTTGCTATGGCAACAAACCCTGACATCAAACGCGTTCTTGTCATCGGCGGCGGCGACGGTGGTACCGTACGTGAACTCACGAGATATGCACACCTCGAAAAAATCGACATGGTCGAAATCGACGAGATGGTTGTTAGAGCTTGTGAAAAGTACTTACCAATCACGTCTTCAAAACTTAACGACCCACGTGTGACACTTTACTTTGAAGATGGTTTGGCATTTATCCACGGCAAAGTGGACCAATATGACTTAATCCTCGTAGACAGCACAGACCCAATCGGTCCTGGCGAAGGTCTCTTCTCAGAAGCATTCTACAATGATTGCTATGCTGCACTTTCTGATAAAGGCATCCTCATCAATCAACACGAAAGCCCATACTATGCAAACTACGCACGCGAAATGAAGCGTTCACACTCTAAAATCAAAAAGATTTTCCCAGTAAGCCGCGTTTATCAATTCCACATGCCGACATATCCATCAGGACACTGGTTGTTTGGATTTGCATCAAAAGCTTTTGATCCAATTGCAGATTTTAAACCAGAAGCTTGGAAAGCATTTGGCCTAGATACAAAATACTACAACACAGACTTGCATTTAGGTTGTTTTGCACTACCAACCTTTGTTAAGAAACTTCTCGAGGAGTAAACCATGCATTCAAATATTCATACATTTATAGGCTGTGACACTGATTTTGATGAAGCAGATCTCGTCATCTTTGGTGCACCATTTGATTCGACGACTTCCTTTAGACCGGGTACGCGTTTCGCTGCCGATTATATCCGAATGGATTCTTTCGGACTCGAAACCTATAGCCCTTATCTAGACAAGGATTTGGCTGACTATTCACTCACGGATATCGGCAACCTTGACTTGCCATTTGGTAACGCTGCAAAGTCATTAGAGGTGATCGAAGAAACAGCTGCTACCATTTTGGCTGCGGATAAAATTCCATTCCTGATCGGTGGCGAGCATCTCGTATCACTTGGTACGATTCGTGCAGCATACAAGAAACACCCTAACCTCAAATTAATCCACTTTGATGCACATACTGATTTACGTGAACACTACATGGGCGAACCACTCTCCCATGCTGCTGTCATCAGACGTGCTTGGGACTTTATGGGCGATGGCACCATCTATCAATTTTGTATTCGTTCTGGTGAAAAAGCTGAGTTCGAATGGGCAAAAACGCACACACATCTTGAAAAGTTCACATATGATACTTTAAAATCAGTCGTTGATTCACTTGGCACTGAAGACCCTATCTATGTGACCATTGATCTTGACGTATTTGATCCTGCGATCTTCTCTGGTACAGGCACACCTGAACCAGGTGGTATCTTCTTTAAAGATATGATCGATATATTAAAAACACTGTCACCACTTAACATCATTGGTGCAGACGTCGTGGAACTTTCACCACACTACGATCAAACGGGTGTCAGTACGGCAACAGCATGTAAAGTGATCAGAGAGTTGATGCTTACGATTCTATAATTCTCTATATCGCATTTTAATCAATAAAATAACCCCCAAGATGCACATAAAGCGCATTTTGGGGGTTTGTTCTTCATAATAAACTATTTTTCTAAATTGTCAAAATCAGATTTTGTAAGTACTTTTCCGAAGAAGATACATACGGCATAGACGCCAACTGCAACAAAGATGGAAACCATGAGGTCAAGTCGCATTGGTAAGATCCCTTCTAGGGCTTTGAATAGACCAAGTGCCGTCAGTATCATGAGACCATTGGCTGCAAATGTCAAAGCGATTTTTATGAGAATGCGCTTTGTCGGTTTGAAAAGACGATATACCAATACGAGGTTCAACATCGCTGCCACTGCATAGGCGAATAATGTAGAATATGCTGCGCCGTCTATACCAATGCTCGGTATGCCAATCAAGATATATGCCATCACGACTTTGACTACTGCACCGGTAAATAAGTGAAGGACTGGGCGTTTATATTGGTTGATGCCTTGTAAGATGCTCGTCGGCGCAAGATAAACAGACAAGAATGCAATGGATAGGCCTAGAATAGCGAGTACGGAGGCGGCATCAACAGCAATTTCAGCTTTGGAAGGATATAAAAACAACAAGATTTGCTCTGAGAATGCGGCAATACCGAGTCCCATCGGCAAGCCCAGAACAACAGACAACAAGACACCGAAGTTGATCTGGTGATCAATTGCTGTATTTTTTTGTGTGTAGCTCTTTGTGATCATCGGCAACAAACTTACTTGTAGTGCCGAAAAGACAACTTGTGAGATGTTGATAATCGGGCTTGAATAGAATGAAATGTATGAAAAGAGAATAGCAGCTGTGCTCACGAGTCCGATATCTCTCAGTCTCCAAACGACAAGTGTGCCATCTATGATAGATAAAAGCGGCATAATCGATGCGCCAAGGGCGATCGGTACGACGAGTTTCATAATCTTTTGCGTTACGGGTTTAAAGCTTCCCTTAGTCTTAGTGTGATTCTTATAGTATTTTCTATGTCTGCTTACAACATAGCCCCAGCTGATAATCGCTCCGAACAGTGCACCTGACGTGCCTGCTGCAGCGATAAAGTCGTCACCCATGGCAAAACCTGCCAAGGTTGCGACGAGCGCTAAGCCGAGGATGACGCGGCCAAGCTGTTCTAGAAGCTGTGATATTCCATAGATTTCAAGGCGCTGCGTGCCTTGGAAAAAGCCTCTGTATGCGGCATTGAGTGCGACAAAGTATGATGCTAAACCTAAAACATAAAACGAGTATTTGCTTTCAGGATAACCGAGTGCATTTGATATAATTCCTGCAAAACCAATCAGGAACAGCATCGTCACTATACCAAAGATTTGCATCAATCGTCTCGAGACGTTGAGAACGTCATTTTGTAGCTGAAGATCCTCGTTTGCACTAGCCTCTGCTGTGAGCTTCGCTATAACTGCTGGTATCGCCGTCGAAGATATGACGATTAAGATGTTGTACCAAGGATAAGCCAACGAGTAGTAAGCCACTGCATCCTCTGACATAAATAATGCAAGAGGCACTCTATAGATTGCGCCGATTAATTTTATAATCAAACCAATTAGGCCAAGTATGCCCAGATTTTTAGCAAATTTATTTTTCATATTCCCTCGTTTTCGTATTAGTTTTGACCAACTTCTATTATAAACGATTCTTTGCATATTGAAAAGTTCTCATCTTCCATACATAAGAAAAAGCTTGGTTTTCACCAAGCTTAAGCAGACTAAATATCTTTGTTTTTCAATCAATTATTCTTTTTTGGCTTCGAACCGTCTTTCTCAGATTCAGCATCGTCACTCTCTTGGCGTTCATTTCCTTTTTCAACCTCAAACGACTTTCTATTCTTATTACCTGCAAAATTGCTGTTTTCTACATTGTGTTTGATGTTGTCGATGCTGCCATTTGTGTTCTTATTGCTGTTGAACTTGTTGTTGCCATTATTATTGCCGTTATTTTTGCTGTTATTATTATCTGAATTTGAAGTCTCTTGAGTTGCCTCTTGAGTTGTCTCAACTTGATCCTTATCCTTGTCTTGAACTTTATCTTTGTCTTTGTCATGATCCTTATTTTGATCCTTATTTTGATCCTTGTTTTGATCCTTGTTTTGATCCTTATCTTGATCCTTGCCATTGCCATTGTTGTCATTTGCTTTATCGCTAGGATTTATCTCTTCAGTCGTTGTCGTGGCAGGTTTATTGCCATTATCATTCGGCTTGTTATTCGTCTTAATATGCTTGCCATCTTCTACAATCGCATAAGGTTTAACCGTTTCTGAATGGCGCTCTTTTTCATATTGTCCAATCGTCAAATGTTCTTTCTCTGCTGCTTTAATCGTTTGTGCATTTGAAGTCACCGAACTGATTACAACATGCTCTTCGTCAAAACTGCTATAGTCAACTTCACTTAACACTTTGTCTAAGAGTATATCAGCATCGCTATCCATCTGCAGTTTATTCACATCATTTTTAGAAGGCTTATATAACGCGGCAGCAACTAACACTTCGTTTTGATCCGATTTAAGGTAATCCATCTCTGTCGCTAGTGTGAATATCTCCGTAAGGACACTTGATGCAGATTTCTTCTTGATGAAATCATACTCTGACAAAAGGTTTTCACCATCTGCGTTCAGACTTTCTATTCTGAGAACGTTATAATCTTCATCTATAAACAATTGGATACTTGGGTTGATATCGACAGAAATAACAGCATACGACATCGGCGCAAAACTTTGCGTTACGAGAATCATAATTAACAATGCCATGACACCTGTCACCTGAAGAAGCCGTTTGCTAAACGTAGGCAACCTAAATGAACCGGATGCTCTCGTCTTCATGTAAAGATCATGATCTGTGATGTATATGCCACCACCAACAGACATGTCCCCTTTGCGAACGATTCTTTTGAATGCACCGCTGTCAGTTAAAACGACTGCGTAATCTGCATTTAAATCTACAATTTTAGCTTTTTGAACTTCCATTTTCATCACCCTTTAATGTTTCTAATATCCATGATTGCAAACTGCTTAACTCTTCGTTGAATATGATGGCTACTGTCAAAATGTATTGTCGATGCAAATACACAAAACGTCTTGTGGATTTGACGACCTTTAAAATTTCACCTACGGGAAGTTTGAATGTGCGATAAATTTCTTCCATGATGCGCTTAACTTTGGAAACTTCTATCCCTACATTAATCGCTCGTACACGCGTATCATAATGGCGTGGGCTAATCTCGACCAAATCGTCAAAAGTCAGGTCAAATTTCTTTAGCTGATGAGACAATTCGACAATCTCAAGTCTTAAATCGTCGTCCTTCATAGGGGCTGCTAAATCTTCATCAAGTGCTTCATGCCCATAATGTTTCTTTTGCCCTCTGTGATAATCGATCAACTTATTTTTGATAACAGTTGTCGCATAAGTTTCAAATTTGCTTTGATCTGGTTTATAAGTATCGATCGCGGCGTTGAAAGCTTCAAGAGCAATACTAAACTCCTCGTCGTTTTCGATAGATATGTATCTTCCGATTGCTGATGAGGTCGTGTATATAATAAATGGGATATGTTCCTTTATAAATGAATCCCTGAGCAGGGAATCGGTTTTCGCGTCGAAAATAGTTACTGTATCCATGTTATTGGCCTCCAACTATATTATAACACTGCAGAGAATGCC
>CAYLNI010000080.1:0-12735 GCA_964384705.1 uncultured Fusibacter sp. | reverse complement strand
CGGCAGAAGATCTTTTCGAGATGGATACTTTGGAACAACTTCAAAAAGACTTACCGAACTTTAAACTCATCACATGTCTCTCAAAACCGACTGAAAAGTGCAATTGGACTGGTGAAGTCGGCCGGGTGACAGATATGATCAAGAAATATCTTCCAGATGGCAGCCAAGCTGAAGCCTACCTTTGCGGCAGCCCCGTCATGATAGATAGCGTTATTCCGCTTCTTATGGAAAAAGGCATGCCAGAAGAACAGATTTATTATGATAAGTTTGATTGATTAAAAATTCAAAAGACAACGAGTTTCCCCTTTCATTGGGGGTGAATCGTTGTCTTTTTTGTATTTAATACCATTTCACTTACTTATAAGATGGCTGTGTATAAATCAAATCATAGATGTTGCCCGTCATATCTATGTCAGTTATGGTCTCTGACTTAATGACGCTGCCTTTATGTGCATCCGCTTTAAGCCAGTATGATGCGGTTCGTCTTACATTGTCATAGGTCATCGTTTCTCTGCAAAGTGGTAAAATGTAGTCTGCCGTCCATTTGCTAAGATTTGGATTCCCTGTCGCATCTGTGCTCTTAGTCATATTCAGCGGAAAAGAAACCTCGTTTCCGATCTCGTCGATATACCTGTAATGCTGCCCGAGAGAATTGGTATACTGCATGGATTCTAGCTCGGGAGATAATCTGAGCACAACTTTATCTGGGTTGCCGAGTACCATTGCTGTGATGCGAATCTTCTCATATGATAAAAAGCGATGCGGTTGGTTGGTTAAATGAACGCCAAAGATGTCCGTTTGCCCCCTCCAGTGGTTCCAATAGCCTTGAATATCTAGCGATTCAATCGACAGTACATTGAGCTTTTTTGTGACTGTGTCATTGGCACTTTTGCCACTATCAGTCCATGCGGTAAACAGATGGGTATAATCGCCTTCAGGGATTGAGGTTGGGATCATATACGAAGTTTCCCAAATGATAACCCCCTCAAAAGGTTGCGTTTGACTCTTTATGAGACTTATGGTTTTGCTATGGCTTGTATTATTAAAAAGAGTTACCGTGGCTGATTTTGCATATTTGCTTGTCATAGCACGTATCGTAACGGTCTCTCCCGCTGTCATGTCGCTTAGCTCACCTTCAATGGAAATTGGCGTGTTGATGGCAAATGGCAGGTAAAGCGTCTCGGACATGATCGGTACTGCCGTCGATATGCTTACAACTTTTACTCTGTAAATGCCATCCGGAAATGCGCTACCTGTTTGGAACTGGGCGTCAAGCCATTTGTATACATTGCCATTAATGTTATTAATTGGCAACGACGTGCTTAACAATAACGCTTTCTCAAGAAGCGTCTGGTTGGAAGCATTGATTAAACTTATTTTTAATGAATGCGCTCTATGATAGCGCGTGATGATCTCATAAAGCGTAATACTTTCTGATGCTGGGAGTGCATTTAGATTGAAACTGTTGTCCGTCGCTTTTAGTATTGCTTCAACGCGAATTGGTGGTTCGGCTGAAAGTGTGAACATTCTTGTGATTTCATCCGACCAAACACCTTCGATGTCTTTGACGATATACTTGAGTTCATACGTTCCAATCGTAAGATTATCAGGAATCGCATAGATCCAAAGGTTGTCCCCAGACGTTTTGCGGTACATAATTTTACGGTCCCTAATGCCCTTTTGCGCGTCGCTGTATTGATGGTCAAGGTCATAGGATTTATCTACCCAAGTCGTTTTATAAGTGCTTGTAGCGGTATTATAGTCCCAATCTAGTGTGTAATCAGCGATGGGTTTGCGGTGGACGTAAATGTCGACGCTTGCAACGTTGGAAAATTCTTCGAATCCACCATAACCAGGTATGATGTCTTTAATTCGACTGTAAATTGTGAATTTCCCCGGCTTTGAAAATTTGGTTTTAACCGCTTGGCTTATAAAACTTGAATCGCTGTAAGTTGCGACTGTTCCAGTTTCCATGCCTTGGCCGTTGTCATAGTAATTTGGGTCATGCAAGTACTGAAGGCCAAGATTTAAGATGCTGTCTGTTTCTCGATCAAAGTTCATGAAGTACGTATTGAATGTCTGATTGACAAGCAGGAGCTTCTTGTTATCGAGCGATTCGTCATTCTCAATAACCGCATTGACTTGTTCAATGATTTTATCAAGTGTTTGGTTGCGATCGATCCATGCATAATGAGGTGTTAATGGTTTTGCTGAAGCATCGCTCACGAGTATGACTTTTGAAGTGGCTTTATTCTTCACATAGTTCAGATCCGTGGTGTTTATCGTGCCATTGGTGAAATAGACGATGTACTTATTCGATGTGATTTCAAGGGTTGGATTGAATGTTTGCTTTGTCTGTTTGGTGATGACGCCTTGGTAATCTCCATAGTAATTGGATTCCCACTCATAATCGCTCACCCACTCATAATCTACCGTACAAACTTTGTCATATCTGATGATTACATCGCAAATATATGGTGGATGGTCCGCACAGTCTACGTCACCATTCCAACCATAGACTGGTGTCTCTACGCAGGATGTGTACGACTGCATGTAGCCATTGTCGTACCAACCGCCATTATCACGTACGTTGACTAGATTAATAGTGCCTGAATAACCTCCTGAAGTATAAAGCCATGTAGCCGAAGGATAAGCGCCACCTGTATGCTTGCTTGGTGAAACTGCCTGTGAATCCGTATAGGTATACATATCCCATATTTGAAGATTGGCACTTACGCCTTTTGATTGTTGCAGCTTGTTGATCCAGTTTACCCTTGCATCTTTAATCGCTGTATTAAGCTCTCTTGTGATGCCTTGATCGTTTAAAACCATCAAGTCAACTTTTGGAATATTTACAGTAATGTCCGTTTCCATATCCGTGACTGGCGATACGTTGTCGACGTAAAAGATGCGTTCTGCAGTGGTTTTTCTTGTATCAATTGCTGTAATAAACTCGCTTAAAGTTTCTTGGCCAAATGATTCCTCGATGTCAAAAACAATTTTGTAAGTACCAAGTTTATCAGCGACAAACCCGTTATATTCACTCCACTTACCTTGCTTTACAACTTTTTCAGGTATTGTGTCTTGGTTTTCATCATAGAGAATTTTATAATTGTTTACACTGATGATATCATCATCATATGATGCACCATCATATGCGAAATCAAGTGATTCATTACGAATCATGACACTTGACCAAACATTTGCTACTATGGCCGGTTTATAGTCTTTATCGATGCGGTATGATTGATTGTAGTCTTCTGACACAAAATATTCCGAAGGAATATCCGATCGTTCAATTAGGTTTGAAGGGACAACCGTCTCAATTTTCATATTCAGCGCTAATTGAGATTCATTTTTGACCAAAAATTCCATTGTAGATGTGTTTTTCGTTCTAAATCTTAAACTGTTACTAACATCACTGGTTGCGTCAAAATTAAGAATATTAAAGCTTGTATGCGTACTCAAATACGATGAGTTTACGCTGTTATCTACTGTTACATTTATCTTTCTGTTCTCTTTAAAAGTACCTACAGTTTTAAACTGCGCTCTAGGTTTGGTTGTATAAACAACCACGTAGCTGCTATACCTAAGTGCATTTCCAATTGCATCTGTATAGGTAATTTCATAGGTGTAAATTTTGTCTTTACCGAGTAGAGGAAAGATATGTTGACCGCCTAAAAAGGCATCTGCATCCGCTTCCGAAAGTTCGTCACCTTCTAAGGTGACTTTACGACTCGAACCATCAGGTCTATTTGTGCCATCCACAATTTTAAACTTTTCAGTGTCGAGCATGTATTTCGGTGCCGAGATACTGAGCTTGATTTTCTCCATGAGTGTAGGAGGTGTTGTTTCTTGATTGCCTCTTTCGTCAATATCTTCAATGATTGGCGCTTCTTCTTCATTGGTTGTCGTACCCACTGTTACCTTGATGGAGTCCCCGTTATAAAAATATACCGTCACTTCACCATTGAAGGCAATATCCAATTTACCATCTTTAAGTTTATCTTTGTAAGCACTATAAGGAATAGTCACATCAAAAGTGTTCGTCTGTTTATTACCGTTTCTCGGTAAATTCTCGACTTTGATTGGCACTCCTGTAACGCTATTATTCAGAGTCAAAGTCCACGATTTTATTTCATCCCTTGTGTAATAGATTGTTCTGGCGACCTCAACTGGCATGCCACCATACGTAGTGTATGGATCCCAAAGTTCGTTGTCTTGATAAATCCCTGTAAGTTTGACGGAATATTTAAGGTCGACTTTCTTGTCAAGGGTTTCAACATCGCCTATTTTTGTCGCTGCAATGTATGGTTTAAGTACAAGAAGCGATTTTTCACTTACCATTTTATTAAGTGAGAATGTTTGGTAGTAAACGATGTCTGACTGGTGATACATTAAAGCTTCACCGGGGAAGCGTGTTGATGGCGCGGTTGTAACGTGTGCGTAATTGTATGCTTTTTTATCCGCAGCGTACGTTGAATTTGTAATGTCGAATGGAAGTGTTTCCTCTATCCAATTGCGGACGTCGATTGCTATAAATCCATCAAGTGAAGCTATATCAAAATAACTACTTGGTTCTTCAATCCTTGTAATTTTATAGTAACTACTTTTCTTATCCCAAATTCGATAGATCCAGTTCTTTTGTTCTGGCTTTCTTCCGCTATCAGCATCGGCAGGAAAATTTAGATTTACATAGCGGTTGCCACTTGCATCAAATCCATGATAGCGACGTTCACCAAGTAGCGTACCATTTTTATAATAGCCTTTATTTTTAAGTCCAATCGTTAGATCACCAGAATAACCGTTTAATGTTGCGTTTTTAAAATCGTTCTCTCCAACTTTACTATAATCGCCATAAACGACAATTTGATTATCGAGCCAGAGTTCAATATTGAATAAGTAATTATCTTTATTTTTATAATTGGTATCGAGTGGCACACCGTAATACGTTTTAAATTCAGCCCAATTCATTTGTTTGTATTTAAATGTGGCAGAAGTAAAATATTGGTTCAAGCCATCGTACTTGGATATATCATTTGTCTGAGCGGATGATACAGGAAAATAAATGTTGCCCACAATTAATACAATGACCATTAGCAGACTAACAATTTTATTTACTTTTTGATTCATAGGATCACTCCTTAGTTATATTTGACTGAATATTCAATTTTTATATGATTACTTGTATTGTTGATTTGTACATTTCTGCCATTGATACCAAACGTTATTAATTCTTGTTCATTTGTAGACATTGCCCAGTCGATTTTATTCAACACAAAATTTGCATCTTGTTTGAATTGGAACTTGATCATTTTCTCTATTAAATCTCGATGTTTTTCATAATCCTTTTTATCCAGTGAAATCATATAAGCATATTCAGGATATAGATAAGCCGATGCACCTATTATTAGTTCGTTCTTTTGTATTTTGTATATAAGTTGATCGTGCATAACAAAATTCTGTTCAAAAATTGTTGTATAAGCTGACTTACTTTCAAAAGCGTCTATAGTAAATCCATCGAAACCATTTCCAAAAATATATAATGGACTTTCACCTGCTTCTGTTGTAACTGTATTCATGTACTTGCCTAGTTCATACATTTCCTTCAGGTTTTTACCTTTATAAACTGGCATATAAAAATAGTCATCAACGAGCTCAAATTCGGCATGGTAGAATACACCAGTGCCTGCAATCACTTTTCCTGGAGCAGGCATGATAGAATGCAGTTTATTTAGAACAGCTTGAAATTTCTCTTGGGTACTAATGTCGTAGTAAACTTGTTGATCCCACCACCAATCTCCGCCATCGCTCCCCTTCACCCAATACCAATGCTTGATAGGCGCTTTAAAATCATACTTAGGTACATCCCTTAACTCTGGCTTGATGATTTTTGAAATCATCGTTGTCGCTTCTGCTCTTGTTGATGAAAGTGATGGTTTGAATGTCTTATCTGAGTAACCTGTCGTTATTCCCAACTTGTATGCATCCAACACATTCTGTTTGCAGTAGTCGCATACGGTTGAAAAATCCTTGATTTCATTAGCCACAAACCGATCAAATTCAGTGGATGGTCTTTCTTCACTAAGTACAACGGCGTTTACTGTGACTGATGTCATGCTTTGTCTTGTAATTGGTTCATTATAATTTGTGAATTGGCCAACCTCGATAATATTCAGTTCAAGTGCCTTGTCGATGTATGGTTTGGCCCAATCATTTGCAGGTGATTCATAATAAAAACCAAGTGCCTTGACCGTCATGGCGATAAACTCATTGATTTTGACATTGGCTTGTGGCTTAAACGTGCCATCCGGATAACCCGCGACAATATTGCTTGATTTTAGAGAATCAATAAATGAAAGCGCCCAGTGGTTTGCATTGATATCACTGAACCTATCTATTGGTGTACTCGCAAAACTCAGTGTGCCCAAAATCGTCATAGTTAGTAAGAGCATCAAAATGATGCATTTCTTTACGAGGTGAATTCTGCCTCTGGATTTGAAATCTACACTTACGCGATTTATCGATTTGACTTCTTTTGCACCGCAATTATGATCAATGCAGCCGCTCAATTTTATTTCTTTCTTAAAATCTTTCCCCACTTTATACACTCCCCATTTATTTGACCTTTATACCTATATTTTACAGTTATATTGTTTTAGTATAACTTAATTTTACAGTATTTGACAAGTGGTATGTAAAAAAAAGATGCTAATCCGTAATGATTTATTAGTCATTGCGAGATAACATCTTTTTTAAGTTTCACATTCAACATTTTTCACTGCTTCTTATTATTACAAATCTTCAATTTCTTTTTCTGAAAGGCCTGTAGCTTCAGCAATCATGTCATGTGAATGGCCTAACTTTTTCAACTTTGTTGCAATTTTATATTTTTCAAGCTGTTCACCTTTTTCTATGCCTTTAATTTCACCTTCAACCAATCCTTCTGCTTTGCCTTCTGCTTTGCCCTCTGCTTTGCCCTCTGCTTTGCCCTCAGCTTTGCCTTCTGCTTTGCCTTCTGCTTTGCCCTCTGCCATGCCTTTAGCAAAACCATCAATCTCAGCATTTTTTGCCATGTTTATTAATACAATTTGATCTCTAATCCACATTTCTTTGTTTAGAGCTTCCATACGCATATTCGGATCTAGACTTAACTTTTCCAGTTCTTCAAGAGCAATTAGTATTTCTTCTGGAAGATCATCTTTTGACTTCAGTTCTGCCATAGCGCTTTCACTCCTAACATTTAAAAAAGCCATCCAATTGATGAGCAATGGGTTATCTATAGCCTTATTATACCCTTCAATCTTTGGAAGTTCAATCATATGGATTTCTAAATGCTCAGAAAATAATAAGTGCCTCGAGGCCTCAAAAATTTTAAATACAGCATGCATTGAAGGATCCTCATATAATATAAAATCTAGAAAGTTAATTACAATACATTTCTTCAAATCTTTGTATTCTTCGCCTCTGACTAGGTCATTGTTATAAAGTTTTGACCAATAATACAGCACGCGTTCCGAAAACGCGGCATGATTATACGATTGAATCTCGACATCAATTTCTGTTTTGTTTTTTAGTTTTAGCCTTAAGTCAAGTCGAGAACCCTTTCCATCTACATGTCTTGATGGCAATTCGCCGTTCATTATCAGCAAATCTTCAAGTTCATTAATATCAATGGTCAAAATACTCGATAATAGGGAAATAATTAAAGGTTTGCTTTCTTCTCTGCCAAAAATAGCTTTAAAAACAACATCGTAACTTGGTGGAATAATTTTATGAGAATAATCCATGACTGCCTCCTATTAATTGGTAAGCAAATCATATCATCCCACAAGTAATTTGTAAATATTTTACATTTATATTTATGAGTCAATCTGCCTGGCACCAATAACTCATGAGTCGATCTGCCTGGCACCATCAGCTCACTCAGCCCAATCCCACGCCTATACACCAAAAAAGAAAAATGGTCCTTGCCAAGCAAGGACCATCTTTCTCGTGGGGTCGGCAGCATCAAGGTTGTGCTTGATGCTGATATTGATTATTTCCCTATAAAGTGGGAATCGATCACATAATGCTTTAACGCGTGCACGAGCTGGCTCTAAGTCTGCATCGCGGTTGTCGATCGTCCAGCTGATGATGTCAGCGATTTCGATCATTTCTTCTTTGCCAAATCCTCTAGTTGTAGAAGCTGGTGTACCTACGCGGATACCGCTTGTTACAAAGGGGCTAGCTGTTTCATTTGGTACAGTATTTTTGTTGGTAGTGATACCAACTTCATCGAGTAATTTTTCTGCAACTTTACCTGTGATGTCTTTGCTTCTGAGGTCAACGAGCATCAAGTGATTGTCCGTACCGCCAGAGACGATTTTGAAGCCGCGCTCAGCAAGAGCAGTCGCAAGTGTAGACGCATTTTCAACAACGCGTTTTTGATAGGCTTTAAACTCTTCTGTCATCGCTTCTTTGAAACAAACAGCTTTAGCTGCGATGATGTGCATAAGTGGTCCACCTTGGATACCAGGGAAGATCGCTTTGTCAATCTGTGCCGCATATTCCGCTTTACAAAGAATCGCGCCACCTCTTGGGCCACGGAGTGTTTTGTGCGTCGTCGTTGTTACAAAATCAGCATATGGAACTGGAGATGGATGAATACCAGCAGCGATTAAGCCTGCGATATGTGCCATGTCCACCATCATAAGTGCGCCGACTTCGTCACAGATTTCTCTGATTCTTGGGAAGTCGATCGTTCTTGAGTAAGCACTTGCACCAGAAACGATCATTTCTGGCTTTTCTTTGATTGCTTGTTCTCTTAAAGCATCGTAATCGATGTAACCATTTTCATCGACACCGTAAGATACGAAATTGTAAAGTTTTCCAGAGAAGTTAACTGGGCTACCGTGTGTTAAATGGCCACCATCAGATAAGTTCATACCTAAAATCTTTGCACCTGGCTCAAGAACTGCCATGTAAACGCCCATATTCGCTTGTGAACCAGAGTGTGGTTGAACGTTAGCATGCTCAGCACCGAAAAGTGCTTTCATACGATCTCTAGCAAGATTTTCACTGATGTCTACATATTCGCAGCCGCCATAGTAGCGTTTTCCAGGATAGCCTTCTGCGTATTTGTTTGTCAAATGTGAACCCATTGCTTCCATAACTGTCAAGCTTGTAAAGTTCTCGGAAGCAATCAATTCAATATTGCTCGATTGTCTTTTAAGCTCAAGTTCCATTGATTCATAAAGCTCTGGATCATTTTTTTTAATTAAATCGAAATTCATCATTCAGTCTCCTTAATCATCTACTTCTTAAGCTTTGGTGGCGCCATGTGGATCGCTTCACCGCGAAGGCCAAGTGTCGCTTCAGCGAACGCTTCTGAAAGCGTCGGATGCGCATGGATCGTGTTGCCGATCTGGTCCACCGTCATTTTATTTGCAACGGCAAGAGTACCCTCTGCTATTAAATCGGATGCATGTGGTCCCATGATGTGAACGCCAAGTACGACGTCGTTCATATCTGAAATCACTTTGATAAAGCCTTCAGGCTCGCCTATTGAAAGGGCTTTACCATTTGCACCGAACATAAATTTGCTTTTCTTGATCTCGATGCCCTGCTCATTTGCTTCGTCTTCACTTAAGCCGACCGTTGCAATCTCAGGGAATACGAAGATACAATTTGGAACCGCATCGTGGAAGCCTTTGTGCTCGATGCCCATGATGGCTTCAACAGCAGCAATGCCTTGATGTGATGCGGCATGCGCCAACATGATGATGCCGTTGACGTCTCCGATAGCGTAAACGTGATCTACATTCGTCTTGAATGTATGGTGATCGCAGGCGATGCCTTTTTTCGATACTTCGATGCCAGCCGCTTCGAGGTTTAAATCTCTATAGACTGGACTTCTACCTGTTGAAAGAAGTACTTTTGTCGCTGGAAATTCAACGGGACCTTTAGGACCATTGCCCGTTACAGCTAAGCCATTTTCCGCCTGAACGATCGCCATGTTTTCAATAGACTTGTGAAGCTCAACGCCTTTTTTCTTTAAAGTAGCACCAAAGCGCTTTGTAATCTCTGTATCCACTTCTCTTAAAAAGCGATCGCTTCTTATGAGTACGGAAACTTCAGAACCCAAAGCCGCAAAAATACCTGCAAATTCCATACTGATGACGCCGCCACCGATGATGACGAGTTTCTCAGGAACCTCAGTCACTTCCAATAGCTCTTTGCTCGTGATGACGCCTGGGAGTTTAACGCCTTCAAATGGTGGAATCTGAGTTGTTGAACCAGTAGCAATGATGATATCGTCGCCTGTCACTTCGATCGTTTCGCCATCGCTTTTTACGACTTTTAGAGTCGTTGCGCTTACAAAACTTGCAGAGCCTTCGATGACTTCGATGCCATTTGCTTTGATGAGTTGCTCAATACCGCCGACGAGCGTCTTTACGACGTCGTCTTTGCGGGCTTGAATTTTATCCATATCGATGCTGTAGCCATCCACTTTGATACCGAAATCTTCGATATGTGCCAAAGTGTGTAGGAGTTCAGCGTTTCTATAAAGGGTTTTAGTTGGAATACAGCCGTAGTTGAGGCAAGTTCCACCAATTTTGTGTCTTTCAATCAAAGTAACTTTAGCACCAAGTTGTGCCCCTCTGATCGCAGCAACGTAACCACCTGGTCCGCCACCAATAACGACTATCTTCTTTTGCATTTATGCCTCCCGAACTAGTTCTTTTCCCATTTAAGGATTGGTGATCTCGCTGCCATAACTTCATCAACACGGCGAATTTGAGTCGTCGTCGGTGCATTTTTAAGAAGTTCTGGTGTCTCATCAGCTTCTTTGCTGATTTGAATCATGACTTCGATAAATGCATCAAGTGTCTCTTTGCTTTCGCTTTCTGTTGGTTCAATCATAAGCGCATTTGGTACGATAAGTGGGAAGTAGATCGTAGGCGGATGGTAACCCATATCCAAAAGTCTCTTAGCCACGTCTAATGTGCTGCAATGGTTAAGTTCATTCTTAAGACCTGCGAAAACGCATTCGTGTTTACAGATTGTATCAAATGGCAAGTTGTAATAAGGTTTAAGTTTTTCTTGAACGTAGTTTGCATTTAAAACAGCCATTTCTGAGATGCGTTTCAAGCCTTCTGCGCCCATTGTCAAAATGTACGTATAAGCTCTGACGAGCATGCCGAAGTTGCCGTTGAACGCTTTAACGCGACCGATCGTATCAGGTCTGTCATAGTCCAAGTAGTATTTATCCGAGCCTTTTGTCACCACTGGTGAAGGCAAGAACATTTCAAGGTGTTTCTTAACGCCAACCGGACCTGAACCAGGACCACCGCCGCCGTGTGGTGTTGAGAACGTCTTGTGAAGGTTATAGTGAACGACGTCGAAGCCCATGTCGCCAGGGCGTGTTTGACCCATGATCGCATTGAGGTTCGCGCCATCGTAGTATAATAAGCCGCCCGCTTCATGAACGAGTTTTTGAATTTCTAAAATATTTTGTTCAAATAAACCCACTGTGCTTGGGTTAGTCAACATGAGACCTGCAATATCGTCGCCGAGTACTGCTTTAAGGTTGTCAAGATCGACAGCACCGTCTCTCGTAGACTTGATCTCTACGATTTCAAAGCCTGCGACGTTTGCACTTGCAGGGTTTGTGCCGTGAGCTGAGTCAGGCACGATGATTTTCGTTCTCTTCAAATCGCCGCGTTTTTCATGGTACGCTTTGATGATCATCAAACCTGCGAGTTCGCCTTGTGCGCCCGCTGCTGGTTGAAGAGAAAAGGCATCCATGCCGCCGATTTCAGAAAGCATGCCAGAAAGTTCGTGCATGAGCTCTAATGCGCCTTGTGTAGTTGCATCATCTTGTTGTGGATGAAGGGCAGCAAATTTTGTTAAACTCGCCATATCTTCATTGATTTTTGGGTTGTATTTCATCGTACATGAACCAAGAGGATAGAACCCCGTGTCCACGCCAAAGTTTTTGTTTGAAAGAAGTGTATAATGTCTAACCAATTGATTTTCACTAACTTCTGGCAAAATGAGTTCATCATTTCTACGAAGTGATGCTGGAATCATGTCGTCGAGGTTGACGCTATCTACATTGCAACCTGGAAGTCTGTAGGCACGACGGCCCTCAGTTGAAATTTCAAATATAAGAGAATCGTATTTTACCATGAGAGTTCCTCCATTGCTTTAACGAGACAATCGATTTCTTCGATCGTGCGTTTTTCTGTAACACAGAACAACACGCGATTTTTGTCAGACGGATAATCTTTGTTTAAGTTGTAACCGCCCAAGAAGCCTCTTTTCGCAAGTTCTGCGTTGAGAGTATCAACGTCCATGTCAGTTTCGAGAACGAATTCTCTGAAAAACGGCTGGTTAAATACAGGTCTGAATTTGCCAGTAGCAATCAGTTTCGCTTGTGCATAGTACGCTTTTTTAGCAGATGCCTGCGCAACTTCAGCGAGGCCTTTTTTACCAAGTGTACCTAGGTAAATCGTAGCTGCAAGTGCACAAAGCGCTTGATTTGAACAGATATTTGAAGTTGCCTTGTCTCTTCTGATGTGTTGCTCACGTGCTTGGAGCGTAAGTGTAAACGCGCGTTTGCCGTCGAGATCAACGGTTTGACCGACGATACGACCAGGCATTTTTCTCATTTGTTTGCTGTTTGCTGCCATGAAGCCAAGGTATGGTCCACCGAAGTTGAGGCCGTTACCAAGGACTTGACCTTCACCA
>CAYLNI010000079.1:6130-12880 GCA_964384705.1 uncultured Fusibacter sp. | reverse complement strand
CAAGTAACGTCAACACGCCATCAGGCTGTAAGTTCCATACGAGATGTCCATATGCAAAAGACATCTGTAAAGAGATGATTCCACCTACTAAAGAAGTATCGCCGAGACACCTCGTCGCATGCCACTTTGCAGGCGAAATCTAAACGGAAATAAGAGAGGATTAATTATGTTCAAGAGATTAAGAGAGTCGCTTAAAAAGAAAGAAATAGACCAGGATAAAAGAAATGTTGAGTTTGAAAAAGGTGATTTTCTAGCGTTGACCATCGCGGCTGCGATGACGATGCTTCCGGTTTTATTCGGGATTTTTGCGATCTTTGGTCTCATAGCATGGCTGATGTTCTAGATGAAAAAACAGGTTGTCACTTAGTGACAACCTGTTTTAAATTGAAAATTAATATCGTTTTAATGATTACTTTATAATTATTTGGTAGACTAAGCATGTAATAATGTTTTGTGTTTACATATATGATCTTGAACTAGAAAAAAACACCTTCAGTGATCAGCTGAAAGTGTTCCCTTAACTGGAGCCGACGGAGAGATTCGAACTCTTGACCTACGCCTTACCATGGCGTTGCTCTACCTGCTGAGCTACGACGGCACATCCTAAGTTATTATAATGGAAATAGGATGAAAAAACAAGTCTTAATGTGTGGCTATACGAACTGTAACGAAAAAAAAAAAAAATAGTCAACTATGATCTGGGGAGGATTTGGGTGTCGATGGAGAAATTGATTGAAGAAGAAAATAAGGCGTTGGGTATAAAGAGTAAGAGTGACAAAAATAAGCGTGATAAAAAAAAGAGTGACAAGAAGAAAAAGTCGAAACCAAGGTTGTACTTAAGGTGGTCTTTCTATTTCATACTGGCTACGCTTTTTTTTACAGGGTTATTTGCTTGGAGTGAAAAGGATATTGAAACGAAACAGCCTTCAGAGAATTGGTCGATTGGTGTAGAAGTAATGACCGAATTGCCTGCGGACTATCGTTTGATCGATCAAGTTTCGTTGCCAAACGGAGAAGGTATAGCTGTCGCTTATTATGATAAACTAGGCTTGCATCTAAGCACAATGGACTGGTATGGCAATGTCATTGAAACTGGAAGACTCAAACTGGATGACTATACGATTAAACTGATTGAAATGACAAGTAGTGGAGATGACCTTTATTTGTTTTATAGTGATCGGACGACGCTTAATCGAATGCGCATAGATCCGAAAACCCTTGAATCAGAGGCGGCTGTCGAGATCAGCAAACATGCGGAACAATTTGCAGCTGAGGGCGATAGCGTTGTTGCTGGCGACGATACATTGACAGAAATTTTCAAAGGCACAGAGCTTATCGCAACTTTTGATGATTATGACAATGTGAAAAAGCTCAATATCGCAACAACAGGCGATAAAGTTATCGTGATGCACAATGCAGCAGATGGCGGTAGGCTATTAACCTATCAAGCTGATACACTCAATGTGGTGCAGCTTGCGGACGAAGCGGATCAAATGACTTATGGATACTTTAAAGATTTGCACATAGAAAATGGCGTCTTGACATTGATTTCAAGTTATTACAATCACTTAGCACCAAATGCTCCAACAGTGTTAGGCGTATGGCAGCTTGAAGAGGCGACATATGAAGAAATTTCGTTTAAGCTTTTTTACCATGTGAGAACGAGCCTTGAGCCTGTGATCACAAACGTTGAAGGTAAAAAAGTCAGCTATATTTTAGGAACGCAACAGACTCTTGACAGTGTGAATAAAGGCTTGTCAAAGTACCCTCAAACCAAGGGTGGCCTTTTTACGAATGTCTCTCATTTCACGAGAGAGGACGATGTGCTTGTTGAAAATACAAGGCTCACCTTAACAAGGCAATACCCGGTAGGCTATGAAGTGTTTCATGCACCATTCGGAGATGTTTTGACTTGGGCGGATAAGGTTTCAGGTAAAACGAGCTTAAATATGGCGGGACAAGGTGAAGATTGGATCGACTATGCAAGAAGTAAACACGAAACAAACTATTTGATTCTGACATCTGCGGCACTCATGGGATTTGGAAATACGATTTTCTTTGGTGTCATCTCTCTACTGATCAGCTTAACGCCTTATATGTGGTGGATTGTTGCCGTGTGCATCATCGCATATCTATATAACCGATTCATGCCAATTGCGCAAGAAAAACGCGGCAAGCAGGTCTTGTTTGGTATGATTGTATTTACCATAGCTTTGAAGCTATTTTTGGTCGCTGGCCCGAATTCTGATTTTCGATTCTATAGCCAGATTTACCCATGGTTGTTTGGCAGCACGCGAACACTTGCGGCAATGTCAGTTTTCACATCGCTGCTATCCGTTTGGATGTATTTTTTATGGCAGAAACAACACTATTATTATGCAAATAGATATCTTAAATACGCCGTGTTCTTTGGCATTGAGCTCTATCTGTTTATGATAAGTACCATGGCATACTTTGTCACGGCTATGATGAAAAGCAACTTTATGTTGTAAAAATAAAGCCAGTCGCAAGACTGGCTTTTAGCGAAATGAGGGGGATTATGAAAAAAATACTGAGTTTGATACTTGCTTGTCTCATGATATTTAGCGTTTTACCATTACAGAGTAGCACGGCATATGCAGCATTAGCTGATGAACAAATTGTGAAGATTCATTATCATCGTTTTGACGGCAATTACGATGGATGGAACCTTTGGATTTGGGCAAAGGGTGGAGAAGGTAAGCAGTATGATTTTACCTCCGAAGACGATTTCGGGAAATTGGCTGAAATTACAATAGGGGATGTAGGCGACGCTACAGAACTTGGATTCATCGTCAGAAAAGGCGAGTGGGAATCAAAAGATGTTGAAGCAGACCGATTTGTAAGACTAAACCAAGCCAATACTGAAGGCGTTTTAGAATTTTATCTCGTACAAGGTGCAGAGCCTGTATACTTTTCTGAAGCAGAGATAGATCTTTCTCCAAAATTTTTAAAAGCGGCGTTTATAGACGAGAAAACGGTGCAGTTGACGACTTCTAAACCAATTGCGTCCACGGATCTTCGTGAAAAATTCTCAATCCTATCAGATGGCGGCGTTGCCATCAAACCAGTTGCCATCAGCTCAGGTGGTAGTGATATTTCACAAAATTTTGTCGTATTGCTCGAAACGGGCATCACAATTGGGAAAGTTTATACGACGTCTTTTGAAAGCTATGAATCCCTCACGATTGAACCAAGTGGTTTATATGATACGGAGACCTTTAACCAAAACTTCACATATGACGGTGAGCTTGGCGCTGTTTACACTAAAAAAGCGACCACATTTAGAGTGTGGGCGCCAACCGCGACAGCAATGTCATTAAATTTATACAAAGCAGGAGATGGTGGTGCCATAGAATCCACGACTGAGATGACACGCATAGAAGGTGGCGTTTGGGAAACAGTCAAATCGACTGATTTACATGGAAGATATTATACGTTTTCTGTGACGATTTCTGATAAAGTCACTGAAACGTATGACCCTTATGCAAAAGCTGCTGGCGTGAACGGGGATAGATCCATGGTCATCGATTTCGAGCGGACAAATCCTAAGAAATGGGTAGATGATAGAGGTCCTAGCTATAAAAAAAGTAACGACATCATCGTATATGAGATGCACATTCGTGATTTGACGTCACATATATCTTCAAATGTTAAGAACAAAGGCAAATACCTTGGTGTCGTTGAAGATAATACGATCACAAGCAACGGTGTGCCAACAGGACTCTCACATTTGAAAGGCCTTGGTATCACACATGTTCAAATATTGCCAATGTATGATTTTAACAGCATAGATGAAACACGATTATCAGAGAAGTTGTTCAACTGGGGTTATGATCCTAAAAATTACAGCGTACCAGAAGGCTCTTATGCGACGGATCCGTATCGAGGCGAAGTGCGCGTTATTGAGATGAAGCGCATGATTAAAGGCCTTCATGATAACGGCATAGGGGTCATCATGGATGTGGTTTACAATCACACGGCACTTAGCGCGGATTCCAACTTGACTGCTTTAGTGCCCAATTATTATTATCGCATGGTGGCAGGCAAATACTCAAACGCATCGGGAACAGGCAATGAAACGGCGAGTGAGCGTGCGATGGTAAGAAAGTTGATGATTGATTCGTTAAAACATTGGGTAACCGAATATCATATAGATGGTTTCAGATTTGACCTCATGGGCGTCCATGATATTGAAACGATGCGGCTCATAGATACCGAGCTCAGAAAAATTAATCCCGACATCATCTTGTACGGGGAAGGTTGGACTGGGGGCACTTCACCACTATCTGAGGAAAAAAGACTCGTGAAGGCCAATATGACGGCTGCACAGCGTATCGGTGCGTTCAATGACGACTTTAGAGATGGCGTCAAAGGTCATGTATTCAATGCAACTGAAGCTGGCTTTATCGGTGGTGCGCCAGGCTTAGAAGAGAGCGTCAAATTTGGAATAGTCGGTGCGGTTCAGCACCCACAAATTGACTACAGCCTCGTCAATTATTCAAAAAAACCATGGGCGAGCAATCCTTCCCAATCGGTCAATTATGTGTCTGCCCATGACAACTTAACGCTTTGGGATAAACTTAAAGAGACAAATCCAGAAGCGTCAACCGAACAGAGAGTTGCCATGCAGAAGCTTGGAAACGCCATCGTGTTAACGTCACAAGGCATGCCTTTCTTACATCTTGGCGTTGACTTCCTTAGAACTAAAGGCGGCGATGACAACAGCTATAAGTCGCCAGACTCGGTCAATGTCATCGATTGGAATTTGAAAGGTTCAAACCTTGGCGTCTATAATTATTATAAAGGGCTGATTTCAATCCGAAAGAGCTTTTCTGCATTTAGACTTGAGACACAAGAAGAGATTGCTACGCATTTGACTTTCTTCAGTGAAGACGAGACCTCATTAATAAAACTACCAAAGCAGATGATTGGCTACAAGATCGATGCAAAAGCCAATAAAGAAAACAATCTGGATCTATACGTTCTTTTCAACGGCAGCTTAGAATCACAAGAAATCACATTGCCAGAAGGTTCCTATAGAGTTGTGGCAAACGATCAGTTTGCCGATGCCTTTAACGCAACCTATATTGTGGGTGGTGCCTATGTAATGCCCGGAAGCTCTTCACTTATATTGGAAGAATCGCCGAGCCATTTGAAGATTTATGTTGAAAAAGAAAGCAATAGCGCCTTGTTTGGACTTTTGATTGTGTTAGCAATCGTAATTGTCGTCATAGGGTCATTGTTGCTTGTAAGAAAGATCAGACATGACAATGCGTGACTAAAAACCCTCTCCAAGAACTTCTCTGACATTTGAAATCATGACAAATGCCTCTGGATCGATGTGCTTGATAAAGACCTTTAACCGAATGAACTCTTTTTTATCCATGACTGAGGTGACAATCTCTTTATCGCGCATCGTATAGGCACCTTTGGCCGCATAGATCGTCGCACCGCGTTCAAGTTTTTCTACGATGAACTTTTGGATGGCGTCTGATTCTTTTGAGATGATCGAGACGTTGACTTTTAAGTTGAATCCCGCTATAGCCGTGTCGATGATAAGGCCATTCATGAGGATACCGAGAAATGCATAAATGGCAAGCTCGATACCGAAGCTATATGCGGCTAAGGAAACGACGACAAAATCGGCGAGAAGTAAGCCTTTTCCGATTTCGAAATGGAAAAACTTGTTTAGAATTTTGGCGATAATATCCGTTCCACCAGTCGAAGCATCTTGATTGAACACAATCCCGAGTCCGATGCCTTGTATCAGGATACCAACGATGAGATTGACGAAGAGATCGTCAACAAGCGGTTGTTTGATGACGATGAATGTATCAAACAAATAGATGATTCCAGTCAATAAAAAGCTGGCATAGATGGTTTTTGCCCCAAAGTCTTTTCCGATAGTGATAAACCCTACAACAAAGAGTATAATATTGAGGACGAGCAATATTTCTCCGATGCTTAAAACTGGAAACAATGAATGGATGACCATGGCTAAACCTGTGATGCCACCTGTGGCCAAATTTGCGGGAATGAGAAAAAAGCAGATGCCCACGGCAACTAAGATAGCGCCAATAGAGATCAATAAGTAATTTTTGAATTTGTTCATAAAGCCTCCATGTATCGATGAATTTGCTAGCAATTACTATTATAACACTATTTATATATGATGGAACGAGGCACATATGCAAACCATTAAAGCTTTTTTAAAATTAGTAGAAATACGCACAAAAGTAGCCAGTATGTTCCCGCTCTTTTTAGGAACACTTATGGCTTATCATGCCCTTCAAAGATTGGATGGCATGAATTTATTGCTTATGTTCATATCTTTACTTTGTATCGATTTGACGACGACGGGTCTCAATCACTATTTTGATTACAAACGCGCCTATTTAAAGACGGGGTATCATTATGAAGCGCATAATCCTGTCTCTTCGGGTGAGTTTTCACCGGGAAAAGCACTGAGTCTACTTGTGCTATTGGCATGTGTGGGCATAATCGCAGGACTTGGACTCGTTTATCGGACCGATCTCGTGGTATTGTTGTTAGGCGCTATGGCATTTGCAGTGGGCATTGGTTATTCTGCCGGTCCTTTGCCCCTATCGAGAACAATTCTGGGGGAACTGTTTAGCGGGCTTTTCATGGGCGGTTTAATCCCTTTTCTAGCATTTTATATACATTTGCCAGTGAATTATCTTGGTTCGATCGAAATTGCTGGAGGAATGA
>CAYLNI010000079.1:3376-6060 GCA_964384705.1 uncultured Fusibacter sp. | reverse complement strand
ATTCATCGGTAATATCATGTTGGCAAATAATATCTGTGATGCGGAAGAAGACATTGTCAACATGCGTTACACATTACCCATTTCCATAGGCAGAAAGAATAGCTTGATGCTCTATCAACTAAACGTTATCGCAGCTTATACGATCGTGATTGGTTCTGTGCTGATAAAAATAATGCCGATTGGCTATTTGATGACGCTAATCGCAGTGCCGATGCTCTACAAACAAACGAAAATGTTCGTTTCGAATCCTAAAAAATCCGAAACTTTCAAATTATCTGTTAAGAATTTTTTGGTTTTTTCCAGTATGAGCCTCGTGGGCTTATTCATGGCTTATGTGTGGCAATGAAAGCGGTGATCTAAGATGAATCGATTGAATTTGAATTTTGAAGACCGGTCAATTGAAATGGCGTATCGTGAATTGACATATGATAAAAGTGTGCGGCAGCATAGATTCCTGTATGTATTTAGCATACTGTTTTATCTTGTTTTTACATTTGTGGACAGACGTGAAGTGCCAGATATGATGCCATTATTTTGGACGATTCGATTTGGTGTATATGCACCAGTTGCGTTGTTGGCTGTTATCTTTACATTTTCGAAGGCATATCCAAAGTACAATCAAATAATTGTTGGTGTCGTTGCAACAATAGGGACATTGGGAATGATTGCATTGACCTATGTTGGTTCTTCCCAAGGATTTTACTCCTATAAATATGGGATTTTGTTCGCACTCATCATCATTACGAACCTGACGAAATTACGGTTTTTAACAGCAGTGATGGTTTCCATTTCACTTTATATTGTCTACATAATCGCTTATATTTTCTATCCCGTCATACCAAATGATGTTCATTTTGATTCTCTCATCTTATTTGGCGTCATCATCTTTTTAGGTGGTCTTTCAAATTTTTTTTATTTTTCGCAGCGCAATCAATTTGAACTTGTGAAGCTGTTGGAACTTGAACGCGATAAAGTGAGTGAAGTAAATGAACGCCTCGAAGATAAAGTTGTCGAACGCACAACGCTGCTTAATTCAACAAACCAAACACTAGTCGAAGTCAATGAAAAACTGGGATCAAGTGAGTATACCTTCAGAAAATTGTTTGAAGAATCCGCTGACGCCATCATGTTGATTGAAGAAGGCATCATTGTCAATATCAACCAAGCGATGGTCAATCTGTTGGGGTTTTATCATAAAAGTGATTTAAAGGGCAGAAGTTTATGGTCGATCTCTGTAGTGGAACCCACTATGGACGATTCTGAGCTTGAGAAAAGGTTGGAAACGATTTTAAATAATGATGATATCATCATACAGTGGTGGCTCAAAACAAAAGATGGTGGCTCATTCTTATCAGAAATTAAATTGACACAAATTATAGTGAATGGGAAAAGGTTGACACATATGCTCGTCAGAGATATCACGGAGCGTCTTGAAATGGAAAGAATGCTCGAGTATCTAAGCTATCACGATCAACTGACAGGCCTATATAACAGGCGTTTTTTTGAAGAAGAGCTTAAGAGAATGGATGTCATACGAAATCTCCCAATTTCAATCATCTACGCAGATATAGATGGGCTAAGAGAAATCAACGATACCTTTGGTTTCAACGTCGGAGACCTATTGATACAAAAAGTTTCCATCGCTATTAAAGCAGGGTGTCGGGCGGATGATTTAATCGCAAGAATCGGCAGTGACGAATTCGCGATTATGTTGATGAAAGCGGATACAGAGGATGGCGAACGGATCATAAATCGCATTCAGACGATGTCTGTGGGTTTCGAAATTGACAATAGAACGCTTACCGTCTCATATGGCTGTGCGACGAAACATGAAACGGCCACCAATATTTTCGATGTGATGAATGAAGCTGAAAACGTTATGCAACGCATAAAACACAAAAACAGAAGCTCGTAGGGCTTCTGTTTTCTATATATTTATAGATTTATTTTTCATAGCTTATGCTTCAGGTGTTTTTGTATCAAAACTGGATAAACAAAGAGCGTCAAGAGTGTCAATAGAATAACAAATACGCTAAAGATAAAGTAGTTTAGAGGCGAAACGCCTGTCAGTTGCTTGATCATTATGCCGTTCACATTCCATGGGATCAAAGCGACGATATTGAGTCCCGTATTTGCGGTCATCAAGACCAGGTATTCTCTATTGAGTTTAAAATCATCGTAGTAAGTTGCCATGTATTTGCCACTGACCATAGCGGTCATCGCTTGACTACAAGTGACCATACTGAGTAGGATACTGAGACATCCCGTATTAAAAAGCAATTTCCGACGGGAAGTAAGCTTTTTAACAAAGGGTGCGATAATTGCGCCCATCAGATGATCTGCTTCTAATATGCTCCCCAAAACACCGCTGAAAAAGATGACGAGGATGACGTTGATCATCTGCTTAAAGCCAGAAGTTTTGATGTAGGCCGATATTTCTGGTACAGAGGATGCATATCCGCCCCAGAGCAAGGATGGCAACTGATGGAGAGAAAGATTCGTCATTAAAGCGATGCCTGCGCATACTATAAATACAATCGTTAGTACGCGAGTAATCGGTTGCTTAACAATCAATAGTAAAATCATTAAAACAAGTGGCAATAAACGCCATAAGCTAATATCGAAATTCATGAGCAGTTGGTCATTGCTTGAAATCATATCGATCGTAATCAAAGATTTGAAAC
>CAYLNI010000079.1:0-3349 GCA_964384705.1 uncultured Fusibacter sp. | reverse complement strand
AGAATAAAAGGTGGCGCAGCGCTTAACAAAAGCAGCCGCATATTGCTCACAAAGTCTGTCTCAGTAATGCCTGAAAGAAGATGTAAACCAGAAGACAGTGGCGAGCAGCGATCGCCAATATAGACGCCTGATATGAGAGCACCGATTAGCATAGGATAATCGATGCCCGATTGATACGCAATTGAAGCAAATAAGGGCAATAAGATCGTCAGTGTACCAATCGCTGATCCAAGGACCATAGACAAAGCCGTTGATATGACAAAGGCTGAAAGTAAAAGGTTATGGCTGACCATGAGGTTTGATACATGATAAATCAGAGTGGGTAGAGTCCCTGCCGCCATGAGAACAGGCAGTGTGATGCTGATGAGAAACATGAGAAGCATCGTCTTTGAAATCGAAATAGTGTTCATTACTATAAGCTGTGGTAGTTTTTGTTTATTTTTTGTAAGGATAGCACTGATGAGACAGGTTGCAGCGATGCCGATAAATAGGGGTTGATCCATAAAGATGACAACAGTCACTGAAAGAAGTAATAAAAAAATGATTATGTAAGTTTGATTCTGCTTTGACATGATGTCTCCTGTGGTGATTTATTTGATATTATGTGCTATATTTATTATAGCTAGGAAATTGCATATTTCCAACTCTATTATAATTCTAAAAGTATAAAAATGAAACGGGAGGTACCTTATATGTCATATCGTATTGAACCCCTTGAGCAGCACTCAGCGACGATTTTTACCGATTATTTAGGTAACTTGGACTTTGGACATGCACCTGAATGGTCAACATGCTATTGCAGATTCTATCATACGGATTGTGACATGAACACTTGGATGTCGCGCAGTGGTGAAACGAACAAAATTGAGGCCATAGATGCCATTGGTCAAGGTGAAATGAAAGGATTTCTCGCTTTTGATGGGGACAAATGTATCGGCTGGCTCAATGCCAACGATGCGCATTCAATGATTCGACTGAAAAACGAGATGGCCCCTATGATCAAAGATAAGAAAGTCGGTTGCACGATTTGTTACGTGATTCATCCAGACTATAGAAGCAAAGGTGTGGCGAGATTGCTACTTAAGACAGCTATTGAGCACTTTAAAGAGATTGGATACGATGCAATACTGGCACTACCGGTAACGGGTGGAGAGGCTCAAAAACATTATCGCGGCAGTTTGAATATGTATCTGGAAAATGATTTTAAAGAGGTTGACACATTTGATGACCTACACATTATGTGGCTTGATTTAAAATAAAGGAGCGTTTATGGAAAATAATAAAAATCAAATGATTGCAATAGACGAAGCATATAATGAAAAATTACCGGCATTCAAGTTAGGGATTATCAAAGCCAATGTGACGTGCATGCCATCATCAGAAAACTTGATCAATCATATGAATCAACTATTTGATAAAGTTTCAAAGTCGTCAAAAGTTGAAGACATCAGCAAATATCCAGAGATTGTCGCAGGTAGAGCCGCATACAGAGCCTTTGGCAAAGATCCTACGAAATACAGATTATCAGCAGAAAAACTACTCCGTAGAATTATTAAAGGAGAGGGCCTCGATACGATTAACAATATCGTAGACCTATCGAATATTTTATCGCTTTCTTTCAAATGCCCCGTTGGTACATTTGATTATACAAAGATTAAAGGTGACGTCATATTGAGAGCGGGAATGATTGGTGAGAGCTACTTAAGTCTAGGCAATCAAGAACTCAATATCGAGGGCTTGCCTATCTTTGCCGATGATGAAGGTCCATTTGGATCTACGACATCTGACTCTGCAAGAACTTCGGTGGATCCAGGCACCAAAACCATATTGCTTACTGTCTTTGGATTCGAAGACAGCTTTGATTTTGCGGGTGCAATGCAATTAGCCAATCAGCTGATTATCGACTACGCTGATGGCGAGATCTTGATCAGTGAGATGCTGATGCCTAAAAACAAGTTGCAATTGCGCTGATATTTTCTTATAATGGGTATGAACCATAACTTAATATTTTTATGAGGTGTCTTTTGACTTAAAAGGGAATCGAGTTCATGCTCGAGCTGTCCCAGCAACCGTAAAGCCGACGAAACTCACATACCACTGCGAAAGCGGGAAGGGTGAGTGGAGGATGAAGCTAAGCCGGTAGACCTGCCCATAATCGCATGATCGTCTCCTGGGGATGGGATGGAAAATAATCGTTTATCGACTCATTTTCCATCAACAGGGAAATGAGTTTTTTTATTTATGGACATTGAATGAGTAAGTTTAAAAGGAGAAAAAAATGAACAAGAAAATTATTGTAATTGGTTTAGTTGTACTATTGGCGGCAGCAGCATTATTTGGATATAGCAAATTCTTCGGTCCTGAGACTCAAAAGGGCGCAAAAGAAGTCACTGTGGAAATCGTCGTTGAGGGTCAAAACATTGACAAGTCATATACATTTAATACAGACACGGAATTATTACTCGATTTACTCACAGAAGTCAAAGATGAAATCAAGTTTGAATCACTTGACTCTTCTTTTGGACCGATGGTCGTCGGCCTTGAAGGTTATACAGCTGATCCAGCAAGTGAGTACTATCACATCATAATCAATGGCGAAGATGCTATGGTTGGCGTTAAGGACATTCCCGTTGTAGATGGCGATGTATTCCGTTTTGAAATAAGAACCTTCTAATGCGAGCAAGTGACATCACACTGATTGCCATACTTTCAGCATCGCTTACGGCGGGAAAGCTCGTCCTTAGCGTCGTCCCGAATGTAGAGGTCGTGACATTTTTGTTAATTACCTTCACGGTGCTGTTCGGCTTTAAGCGTGCGTTTATTACGTCGCTTATATTCGTGACAACTGAGATTCTCATCTATGGTTTTGGCACGTGGATTTTAGGCTACTACATTATATGGCCAATGCTCGTGTTATTGACGGCGATATTGAATAAAACAGTAAAGTCAGAGTATAGCTTTGCTGCTTTGGCGGCATTTTATGGCTTCACATTTGGTCTTTTTTTCGCTTTGTTTGAATCCATATTTTATGGTTTAAGTTACGCCATTCCTTATTGGATTAGTGGCATACCATTTGATATCATTCATGGTGTATCCAACTTTATCATCGTACTCGTCTTATTTAAACCGCTAACGAAGACGATTCAGGATGCTATGGTAAAAATGCACTTAGGAAATTAAGCAATAGTATTATCATAAGTATAATCATAAGTATAATAAATCCTTAAATCGTCAGATTTAGGGATTTTTATTTTTTTTGAGTGAAAAAATATGTTATATTTGTATTATATTCATATATGAGAAATTTACTCTCTTTTATATAGACATAAATTTAATCAATGGAGTGCTT
>CAYLNI010000078.1:12103-12972 GCA_964384705.1 uncultured Fusibacter sp. | reverse complement strand
AAATGCCGTTGCGTCAGATGTCGTATATAGTAGCATTCAGAAGACAAACGAAAGCTCCGCTAAGATTAGTGAAGCGAGCAGCATGATCACGTCGATCTCAGAACAGACAAATCTCCTTGCACTCAACGCCTCAATTGAAGCGGCGAGAGCAGGCGAGCACGGCAGAGGGTTTGCAGTAGTCGCTGATGAAATCAGGAAGCTGGCGGAGCAATCAAGGCTAACGACGACTACAATCGACGAGATGGTTTCAAGACTTCAAAAAGATGCTGAAACTGCGGTTCAGAAGATGCAGGAATCGGGTGTTATCGTCAAAGAAGAGGAAAAATGTGTCGCGCTTACAAAAGATACATTTGATCAAATCGCTGGAGCGATCGGTCATTCAGAAAAGCTCGTAAACCTCATCAATCAGACGAGTATGAAGATGGAAGAGAATAAGACTCTTGTCATGGGCAATATTGATACCCTTTCAGCAGTTGCTGAAGAAAATGCCGCTTCAACAGAGCAAGCGTCTGCAGCGATTGAAGAGCAGACAGCGTCAGCTGAACAAATCGCTGAAGCAAGTGAAGATCTGTCAGAAATGGCACAAAGCCTTCAAACGATGATCCGCAAGTTTAAAGTGTAAAATAGATATTGATTATTTTCACAAAATATGGGAATATATACACGAAGGATTGAAGTATGTGATGTCGTTTTTTAGGAGGCTTTTATGAATCGATTTAACCCAGATTCGAGTTTATCTAACATGTGGAAGGCATTTAATGCTATGCCCTCTAAAACCACGGCGTTAGATAGAATCACCGAAAAGGCGAAATCCGAACAAAAAGCACACATAGATAACGCCATCAGGCAGGCGACGAGCTCAGAATACA
>CAYLNI010000078.1:11840-12074 GCA_964384705.1 uncultured Fusibacter sp. | reverse complement strand
GACGGCGCATTCTTTAGGCGATTTGACCAGGCAAAAGCTGAGCAAACGCAACATACCAAAGAGTCTATCGCTGAACTGAGACGGTTCGTGGGTAAAGGTATGAAGATGGATGCATTTGTATAATAAAACAAAGGATCAAGTTGCGAATAGTTAATCACTAAGCGCTCTCTTGATCCTTTTTTATGTTAATATGAATGTTTCATTTAATGCGTAGACACTTGATTTTTACCATTT
>CAYLNI010000078.1:8782-11816 GCA_964384705.1 uncultured Fusibacter sp. | reverse complement strand
CATCGCAAGGTCTGCGCGTTTGACCACGTCGTTGAAATCTTTGTCGGTGTTTTCAAAATAGCTGATGCCAAGCGAGATGGTTGGTACGACGACGATGCCGTCATTTGTTTCAAGCTTTACATTGGACACATTTTCAAGGACTTTGTGTGCAACTGTTTCAGACATTTCTGTTCTTAGACCATCAAATATGATAATGAATTCATCCCCGCCCCATCTAATCAACATGTCTGTTGCGCGAATCAGCTCAAATACTGCACCAGATACGCTTTTAAGTGCCACATCACCAAAATCGTGACCATATTGATCGTTGATGCGTTTAAAGGCGTCAATATCAAACATCATCACGGTATATAAGCGCCCGCTTTTTTTGGATTCTTCAAGGCATTTTGTCAATGCCTTGATGCCGTAATTTCGGCTGTAGACTTTTGTCAGTGTATCATAATTGATTTCTGCCTCAAGTCTGTTTTTTGTTAAGCGGTAAGACCATCTTTCATTGATAATCTGAAGGCCAAAGCCTACAAAGACGATCAAAAATAATAAGATAGCCAGTATCGAAACTGTTTTGGATGCCATTTCTTTGCTGCGATTGCTGGTGCTGTCAACAAATGCCTGAAGGTCGTCCAGGTAGATGCCCATGTCGATGATCCAGTTATAAGGTTCATAGAGTTTCGCATACGTCAGTTTTTCTGCGATGACGTCGCTGTTTAATTTTTGGAAGAAGTAAGTGAAAAAGATATCGCCTTCATTATTGATACCTTCTAACTCAACGAGATACGGCAAATTGCCTTTTATATCCGTCATATCCGTAGAAAGGAGCATGCCCTCTGTTTCGGGCTTGTTAGGATGGATTTTACGGAAAGCGTAATCCTTGCCACCTTCGTAATTGACGACTTCATTGACCCATATATAGGCGTCTTCAGAAAATCGCATGCGATGTATTTTATCGTGAATCATAGTTTGAACTTCAAGATCAATGGCAGCTTCACTGATGCCGATCAGAAAATCGTAGCGGCCGTGGTTGACGATTTGATAAGATGAAAGCGTTGCCGTCAAGGCTTCTTTTGATTGTTCCCAATCAGATATTGAAAGATCGAGTGGGTTATAGACGACAGACTGCGTCTCGGAATCCCAAACGACGACGATCCAGTTTTTAGCTGTAGCTTGCGCGTTAAAATATGTCTCGATTAGCTCTAAATATTTAGCATCTGGTACTTCAGGCAGATTCTTAAAACGGCCTGCTGATGCTGCGACGAGGTCTTTATAAAACAGACGGCGGGATTCGCGTAACATGTCGATTTCGCCTATGAGGTTATTGACTGTATCTTTCAAAAATGCCTTCTTGGTATCTTTGATACTTTCAAGCGTTTGTTCTTTATATAGATCGGCCAGTTCGTCCGTGGATACCAAGTAGACATAGCTGATAATCGCGCAAATCAATACAATTAAAGACAATGTGATGATTCTATATTTTACTTTTATGGCAATCACCTCCGCATATTCCTCTATTATACGCTTATCGGCTTAATCGTGCTAAGTAATTATGTAAATTCCTAATATAATTGTCTTTTGACAATTTATTTTACGCAAACAGGAGACTACCGGTAGGTCGGCAATCTCCTGTTTTTTTTGTTACATCTGATGCTCAACTTGATCTTTGAATTTCAAGAGCTCTTCCACAAATCGTTCCGATTCGTTGACCCATGGACTATGTCCAGAGTGCTCGAACCAGACAAATTCTTTAGCGGGTGCCTGAAGCAAATCAAAGTATTCAGCGGCAAGGGATGTAGGGGCGTTAAGGTCGTGTCTGCCGATGATAAATTTGATTGGAACATCCAGCTTCGTGTGTGACTCTCTTAAATCGATCTCGTAAAGCTGTTGGTAAACGTCGTTATAGGTGTTGAGTATGCCTAGCACGTAGTTGGCCTTATCAAGTATGCCGTATTCCACGGATAGGATGTCGCGATCAGTTCGATAACCTGGATTTTTTATGTCGGGGTTATGGTTCATTTTGCTCGTTAAATAACCAATATACTTCGCACTTTTTAGCGAAACATCGTTCCCATAATAAGGTGGTGTGCCAAGTTTTATGAGCTGAGTCATCTTATCGGTGTCGCCATTTTCTGTGCACAGCGTCAGAGCCGTTGTATAATCGATGAGCTCTGTTTCGAGGAAGTCCACCATTTGGCCAGTATTTGCAATCCCATAAAACCGTTCAGGCGTGTGGTCTGCCATCATGATACTCAGATAGCTGCCCCATGATTCTCCGACTAGATAGATTTTCTCTTTATCAAATCTCTCGCATAAATACTCTGTCAATGCGAGGCCATCTTGAAGATAATCCTCAGCAGTTAAGTCCTTCCGCGCGCCATAAGATTTGGCTGAACCTGGTTGATCCCAGCCAACGAGGACGAATTCCTTTTCCAGTTCTGGCATCTCGTACCTGACGGCCGCCAACTGTGAGCCACCTGGACCACCAGCCAAGAAAAGCAATATCGGCGCGTCTTTATTTTCGCCTCGAATGCTGATCCACTGTTTGCGACCACCAAAGGTCACTTCTCTCAGCTCAGATATCGCATTTTCACCTTCAATCTTTGGCGTTGTAGCCGTCCATTGACTGATCCCCATTACAAATAGAGTGAGTGCAGTGAGAACTGCGAACTGCGCAATGGCTTTAGTATAGCCTTTTTTGTTGATACCCTGCTTGTTCTTCATGAGCAGCTTCCAGGCTATGATAATCGATTTGACTAAGGTGATGCCGAAGCTCAAAATCGTCAAGAACAGTAATAGTAAAAATAATAAGTTTAGAATCATATGTCCAATATTTTGCATGTTACCCTCCATTTTTTCCATACCTTACAGTTTGCATATTGCCTACAATTTCGTGCCCTACATCTTGCGTTACATTTTGCCCTAAACTTTGTTGTTACGCTTTTCACAATTTTTATTTTATAGATTGTGGAAAATATTGCACCTGCCAATAGTTAGGTTTTTATAGTATATTGTAAGTAGAATGTAGTGATGTAATATTGCATAT
>CAYLNI010000078.1:3029-8682 GCA_964384705.1 uncultured Fusibacter sp. | reverse complement strand
TGAAGTGAACATTGAAGTGAACATTGAAGTGAACATTGAAGTGAACATTGAAGTGAACATTGAAGTGGACATTGAAGTGGACATTGAAGTGGACATTGTGAGGGGAGGAGACTTATGGCGCAACAAATTATATCGGAACCGCATAAGTCGATTGATTTGACAGTTCTTTCAGAGTTAATTGAAAGCAAAAAATATGATGCCATCAATGCTTGGCTCGTCTCGAATCACTCTGCCATTTTTGAACCAGAGATCCTGAGCAGCGTGTATCAGCAGCTGGCGTCTTGTGAGACAGAGCGGCTGAGTGCATTTTCAAAACTCATCATAGCTTGGATGGCCTTTATTTTTGGCGATCATGTATCGCTTTCAAAGTTGATGCGAACGCTTCAACGCGTTGAACTGACCTCGGTGGGCGAGCGCTCACTTTATGAGAGTTTGATGTCTCTTTGTGGCGACCTTTATGCCCTGAAGCCGGATGAGAAGCTTCAGAAGGGCCAGTTGTCACTCAGTATTTTAGGTGATGATAAAGCGAGTCTGTTTTATGCCAATGCAAACCTGCCGCTTGGTCAGATCTATTCCGAACGCAATACATACCGCATCGCAGTTGATCATTTTCAGGATGCGTATAACGCATTTGATGCTCTGAACTGTCGTTTTTTATCGATTATCTCCGACGTTAACAAGCTCCTGAACCTATATAAACTCGGTGACTACCGAGGTGTGATTGAGGCATCCGAACGTGCGAGAAGCCGCGCGTCACAGTTTTCGGAAACGCATGTGAAAGATGACCTGTTAGCAGTCTACAACCTGCCGATGGGCATGGCCTTCGTCGAACTAGGAAAGCTCGATCTTGCGCTCATGCACCTTGAAACGTGCAAAAACAGTATTGATGCCCTAAAAATGTTTCATTTGCATGGGCTCATCGAATGGATGATCTTAAAAATATACTTAAGAAAAAACGCATACGATGCCTTGAGCCGTGAGCTCAAAAGCTGCAGGGAGACGTTCGCGTCGCTGAGTTCGCCGATGATTGAAGGTATATTTGATTATTATACTGTGCTCGTGGCCTATGAAACGGGTACAAAAATCGACCCGGTCACCTTCGAGCGCCTGTATGTACTGTTGGAAAATCAAAAGACTTCGCTCAACTTTATCTTGGTAGAGATGATGACACAACTTCAACAAAGGGAGATAGCGACGTTTTATTCTCAAAAGGCATTGGAACAGCTCGTAAAATTGATTGAGCAATATGAGATAGCGCCTCTGAAACAGCAGGTTTCTCAGTTGTCGAACAAGACGTCGCTGGATCTTTCCAGTCGTGAAATCGAGATTTTGGAATGTGTGGCGTCAGGCAAATCAAACGAAGATATTGGTAAAATGCTCTTCATCAGCACAGGAACCGTAAAATGGCATCTCAACAACATCTATTCAAAGCTAGAAGTGAAAAATCGTGTTCAGGCGCTTGAGAAATTTAAAAAGTCCTAAATTCAAATACATGAATTTAGGACTTTATGTGTTGTGATCAATCGAACATGTTTAAGTTGTTGCTAGTATCGTTTGAGGCGTATCTTCGGAAAATTCATAGTCACTTTTATGCGTCCTTTTTACGTCATACATAGATGAATCTGCGTTTCGCAATAGGGCTTCACCATCGATGCCATGGGTAGGGTAGATAGCGACGCCAATAGATGCGTTTACTTTGCATGCCGTATTGTTTATGAGCATAACTTCCTGAATGGCATTTTGAATTTTTGTGAGAAGAGCAGGGACGATCGTTTCATTTTCAATATTTCGAATAATGAGTGTGAATTCGTCGCCGCCCATGCGTGCAACTGTATCTGATTTGCGGATGCATTGCAAAAGGCGATTGCCTGTGGTTATGAGCACTTCATCGCCTACTGCATGACCGTAGTTGTCGTTGATATATTTAAAGCCATCCAAATCCAGAAAAAGTAGAACAAACTGTTGCTGATCGCGTTCGCTTTCTTTCACGATGCGATCTAATCGTTCAAAGAAGAGGCGTCTGTTTGGAAGACCTGTCAACTTGTCGTAATTGGCAAAATTTTCTAATTCATTCTCCAGATTTTTGCGTTCAGTGATGTCTGTGGATGATCCGACAATATGTGTTACAAGATCCCCTTCGACGATTGGCGTTAATTTTGTAAGCCAAGTATAGTCGCCGTTCGGTGTGTTTACCAATTCTTCAAAGGTGATGCTTTTTCTAGAAGCCACACAGGCCAGATATTTTTCGCAAATCAAATCGCCAAGCTCTTTGCCAAGTAATTCTTGAGGCGTTTTACTTACGATTTGCTCAAGTGAAATGCCCGTTTTGTTTTGATGGGCAAGATTATTTCTAACGTAATGAAAGTTGCCATTTTCAAGGACTCTTACTAAAAACATGGCATCTAAAGTGCCATTGAAAACTTTTTCATACTCTTTTGTCAGCCTTGACAGCTCAAGTTCAGTTTCTTTTAAATCCGTGATATCCGTGTGCGCGCCCAACATGCGAATCGCCTTTCCATTTTCCTCGCGGATGGCTAAACCCCGACATCTAATCCAGACAGTGGAACCATTTTTGTGTTTGTACCTGACGATTTGATTGTAGGGAAAATCAGGGTTGGCACGATGCTTTTCAAAGTTTGCCACGGCGAATACCAAGTCTTCCTGGAAAATAAGATCTTGCCATTCACTCGACAAATGTTTTTTCTCTTCTGGATCATACCCAAGCGTTTCCCAAAACTTTGGACTCATCCATTCATTTTCAATAGCTTCTAAATCCCAGTACCACATGCCATCCAATGATCCTGCTTGGATAAATTCGAAAATACTCGAGTCACTTTTCATCAAATTATAAAGCTCAGTTTTCAAGTAATTATCTTTCATTGTTATGATCCCCTTTTCTATGATAGACTCTGTCAAAAACTGAGGTGAATTATGTATACCTAATCAGTTTAACATTTGCACATTTCATATGCAATATGAGTTAATGGTGCCAGGCAGATCGACTCATCTGAGTTGAGTGAGTTAATGGTGCCAGGCAGATCGACTCATCTGAGTGAGTTAATGGTGCCAGGTAAATCGACTCATCAGTGTTAATGTGACTGAATCACGGCAAAATATCTGAATATGAGCTATCCTATATTAAAAACTGGAGGGTACTCGATGAAACAAATAAAATGGATGGACTGGCTATTTCTAGGGACCGTCCTATTTTTTATACTGGGTGTGGTTCACATTGCTTTCGCGCTACTCGGTTTTATATGTATGGTCACGCCGTTTGTTCTGTATCTGAAGACGGGGAAGAAGCTGTGGTGCCAGAGTTATTGTCCACGGGCAGCGCTTTTTACGAAGGTGCTTTCGAAGTTGTCGCTTGGGATGAAGCCGCCTAATTGGCTGTTCTCGACAAAGACGAAAAAAATGGTCGTGAATTACTTTTGTATCAACCTCGGCTTTGTGATCATGTCCACGGTGATGGTGGGGCTTGGGCGTCTTGAACCAATGGCTTTTATAAGATTTCTGATCGCCTTTCAGGTTCCGTTTCAGCTTCCACAGCTTATTGATTTAAATGTTCCTGATGTCATAACACATCTTGGCTATCGAATCTACTCGATCATGTTTACGTCAACAGCCATCGGACTGCTTTTGGGCATCTTGTATAGACCTAGAACGTGGTGCGCCGTCTGTCCGATTCAGACACTTACGACATGAGTTAATGGTGCCAGGCAGATCGACTCATCTGAGTGAGTGAGTTAGTGGTGCCAGGCAGATTGACTCATTTGAATTGAGTTAGTGGTGCCAGGCAGATCGACTCATTTGAATTAACGGTGCCAGGTACGACTCAGATTGAAGTATAAAAAAAGACAAAATGCCGAATTGAGCATTTTGTCTTTTTTTTTATTAGTAAGCAATGAAATCGTTTTGTTTAACACATACATCTGGTGGATTCAAAAAATTAGTCAAATTAATAGACTAAATAAATGGAAATTAATGGTATTTCTTTGAAAATTATTATATACTATTATTAAAAAATAAGGGGGTTGCAATAATGAGTAAAAAGGTATTCATTGCACCACATTTCGATGTTGTCTTTAAATCAATCTTTGGACAGGAAGGAGATAAAGGACCTCTTATGTCGCTACTTAGTAGCATCATGGAGTTGCCCATTGATTCGTTTGAAGACTTAATATTGCTCAATACAGAACTTAATTCAGATTCTATTGACCAAAAGCTTAGTAGACTTGATATTAGGATTATGCTTAAAGATAAAACCGAAATCGATGTTGAGGTTCAAGTTTTAGAACATATAGCGTATAAGGAACGGGTACTGTTTTATTGGTCTAAAATGTATGGAAACTCATTTACCAAAGGCAATTTATATGGTTCTCTTAAAAAATGTGTCATAATCAATATTATCTATTTTGAACTATTTAAAACACCTAGAATGCATACTAAATTTCAAATTCTTGAATCGAAAGAGCACGAGAAATTTACTGATCATCTTGAAATCCACGTCCTTGAACTTTCTAAACTGAATGCGTATAATAGAGATATAGAAAGTGATCTATTAATCGAGTGGGCTGAGTTCCTGAGCCTTGGAAATGAGGATGAACTGATGGATTATAAAGATCGAACGGACCTACCAGAAGATGTATTAAAAGCAATTGCAGAGTTTGAGCGTATTAAAGATGATCCGGAACTTCAGATGGAGGCATTAAGTAAACAAATCGCTATTCTAGATTATATACAAGGGTTGGAAGATGCAACTAATAAAGGAATCAATGTAGGTTTAGAAAGAACTGCTAAAAGGATGAAGGAAAAAGGTGAAGATATTGAGTATATTATTGAAATAACTGGTCTTGACTTAGAAACAATAGAAAAACTTTGAGACAACTAGATATATAAAGACAAAATGAAAAGACAAAATGCCGAATTGAGCATTTTGTCTTTTTTTTATTAGTAGGCAATGAAGTCGTTATATTATCAATCATCGTCGCTATCGTCATCATTGTCGTCATCATCACTATCATCATCGTCATCATCATCGTCATCATCATCGTCATCATCATCACTGTCATCTTGTGAATCCTTCACGCTATCCCATAGAAGTTTTGCTTCAACGGTTAATGCTGCAAGGTTGCCAGTGCCTGTTGCAAAGTATGCATCTGCTTTAACAATAAAGGCTTTGATTGTGTCTGTTGGATTTGAAACGCCTTTGAGTTTTAATAGACGTTCAGAAAGGTCAGCACGTTGGTGTGCGATTGTGTCATCAGTTGTTCCTGTAGTCGATGAAGTTGTCCCTTGAGTTGGTGATGTTGTCCCTTGTGTGCTGTCGTCATCGCCGTCGTCATCGTCGCTATCGTCGTCGCTGTCATCATCGGAATCATCATCGTCGCTATCATCATCAAAATCATCATCTTTGCCGCTGTCATCGTCAGAATCATCATCAGAATCATCATCAGAATCATCATCAGAATCATCATCAGAATCATTGTCGCTGTCGTCGTCACCTTTCACACCATCCCAAAGTGATTTTGCTTCAGCTGTTAAGGTACGAAGGTCGCCAGTGCCTGTTGCAAAGTAAGCATCCGCTTTTACAATGAATGCTTTGATAGTTGCGGAAGGATTGACAACGCCTCTGAGTTTGATCAGACGTTCT
>CAYLNI010000078.1:1176-2950 GCA_964384705.1 uncultured Fusibacter sp. | reverse complement strand
GTCATCAGAGCCAGAAGTGGTTGCTGATGTCACGCTATCAACTGCTGCACCTATAACTACAATGCCGGAATTTTCAAATGCTTTTACATTGTCTTCAATTTTGAAGAATTCTTTAACCGTCGTATCTGAACCGCTTGAGGCGATCATCACTAGGCCAGCAGGTACTTGGTTTTGTTTCGCAAGGTTAAGCTGTGCTGGTGTGATGCTCGTCAGTGCCAGACTTGTTCTTTGTAAAACGTCGCTGTCTTCAAATTTGGCAAGAAGTTTCGCTTGAAGTGCCTCGATGGATTGATCTTTCATAGCAACTGTTGTTACGAGGACATAATAGCCATCGTCGTCAACAAAATAACCTTTAGCGCCAGCATCGCTGACGAGAATTTCGATTGCATCCTCAATTTGCTTACCTTTAAGTGCTGCAAGATCTAGATCTAAAGCATCGTCGTTGAGGGCGATGAGTTTTACCACTTTATTGTTCTTGTTCAGGTCGAGTTCGATACTTGGGTTTATGTCCACGATCACAGCCGTGTACACGGAATTTGCCGTGGCAAAAAACCAGGTAGCTGAGATTGCGATGATGAGCATTGAAGCCGCAATAATCCCTAAAAATGCCGTATTGAGCTTCTTAGTTTTCGCTTTTACGGGCTCTATGTGGTCGTGATCAAATTTGCTTTCCATAATGATATCCTCCTCGGTTAAGTACACAGGTTGACCTTCCATCATGGTGCCAAAGCGTTTAATTTTTAAGAACAGGCCTTCATCAGTCAAGATCACGCCATAATTTTCATGTAGCTCTATTATCATGCCTTTAATCATGGTGTTCACTCCTTATTTGCAAATATGACATCATCGTGGTGAGTTTTTCGCTGAATATGATGGTACAGGCTAGGATAAAGTCTCGGTGTGCCTTGAGAACTTTTTTAGTCGTACCGTATTTCAGTGTAATTTCAAGCATCGGTAGATGTCTCTTTGTCTTTATAGTCGTCATCATCAAATCGTCTGTGGCGATAAGGTGGCTAAGGAGAATCATTTCTGCACGTGTCTTGGTATGCTTTGGGGCGCTTTGGATGAGCGAAGGGATCTTAATGTCAAAAGTCTCTAGCTCAATCTTGAAGCGTTCAATTTCTTCCTTGACTGCGTCAAATCCTGATTCATCTTCTGGAGAAGGGGATACGCTTTGTGTAAATACCTGATGTGAGGGTTCTTCTAAGATTTCGTGGGCCATGTAGCGCTGCTCGCGCCTCAGATGGTCGAGAATCCTACTTTTGATGACGAGTGACGCGAAGTTTACGAACGACCCTTTGTCAGCGTCATATTTGTCTATGGATTCGTTAAAAGCTTCCATGCCGATAATAAAGGCGTCCTCATGGTCTGAGCTCAAGTATCGGCCGAGCGCCAGAGAGACTTGCTTTACTATGAATGGACGATACTTTTCGATCAACTGATCCCTATCGTGGGAGGAAGCATCCATTTTCATTTGGGCCAATTTCAGTTCCAGTTCCAATGCGCCAGCCGCCTCCGGTTTATTTTGATATAACATAGTATACGCCTCACAATTTAGATTTTGGTACCCGAGAGAGAAATAAGTGAGTTAATGGTGCCAGTGAGTAAATGGTGCCAGGCAGATTGACTCATGTGTGAGTTAATGATACCCGTTTTGAAGAAGCATAGACAAAAATGAGTTAACGGTGCCAGGCAAATTGACTCATGAATGAGTTAACGGTGCAGGCAGATTGACTCAGTTTTGATGAGTGACCATGTGAGAATTTCATCAACG
>CAYLNI010000078.1:481-1153 GCA_964384705.1 uncultured Fusibacter sp. | reverse complement strand
AATTATAAAGAAATTCTAACCCAAATTTAATCAAAGATCTTCGAACTTCGTGTATAATAGTCTTAGTTCGATACAAATCTAACCACAGGAGGACACGTATGTACAAATTTCCAGAGCATTTTTATACTGACGTGCGCATAGAAGAGGCCTTTGATACGAAAATCAGCTTCAAAAAAGGCGTCTTACAAGAGCAAAAAGTGAGGCGCAATATCGGTGCCTTTATCAGAGTCTTTGACGGCAATCGCTGGTATTACAGCGCCACGACTGACATCGACCACATTCAAGACAAAATCGACGCCCTGGCTGAGATGGGCAAGGCAAACCCTGAGATTCTCGAGCACCCAATCGTGAAACGCTTTCAGACGAATCGTGAGACGATCTTAAGCTACGCAGAGAACTCCGTTGAAGATGTCCCAGTTATGGAAAAGCAGACGTGCCTCAGTGGCTATCTCGATATGTTAGATGACCCCACCATTGTTCACCACACCGCGATGTACGTGGACAATCGCACAGTGAAGACGATCTATACCTCGAAAGGGACCGAAGTTAAATTTGACAATCAAACATGTGGCATCCGCTTCAACCTCGAGCTCGCACATGGCGAGAAAAAGGATCAGAGCAGCATCTCGAAGGCAGGGATTACTTTTGACGATATCAAAGACATCAAAACCT
>CAYLNI010000078.1:0-430 GCA_964384705.1 uncultured Fusibacter sp. | reverse complement strand
CCGTCGTACCAGGTGAATACGTCGTTCTGATGAGCCCTCTGACGACTGGTGTTTTTACGCACGAGAGCTTTGGACACAAGAGCGAATCGGACTTTATGGTCGGTGACCCTGCGATGAAGGCAGAATGGGCACTTTTCAAAAAAGTCGGCGCAGACCTATTAACCATCATCGACGATGGTCATGTCACAGGCAACGGTTATTCGCCGTTTGATGACGAAGGCAACAGAGCAGACAAGACGTACATCGTTACAGATGGCGCACTCACTGGCAGACTTCACAGTACTGCTACTGCAACGGTTTTGGATGAGGCAATTACAGGCAATGCAAGGGCAGTCGGCTTTGAATTTGAGCCAATCGTTCGCATGACGACCACTTATATCCAAAAGGGCACACGACCACTGCGTGAGATTGTCGCTGAGCTCGATAATGC
>CAYLNI010000077.1:6993-13558 GCA_964384705.1 uncultured Fusibacter sp. | reverse complement strand
AAATCTGTCGTAACGATGCTTCGCGCTGCTGTAAAGCAGATTGAAGTGGATCAACGCATAGAGCTTGACGATGACGCGATCATTGATATTATAGCGAAACAAATCAAACAGAAAAATAACGCCATTGTAGAATTTCAAAATGGCAACCGTCAGGATCTTGTCGATTTGACGGAAAAAGAAATAGAACTTCTCATGGTGTATCTACCTGAACAACTTTCAGAAGAAGAAGTCGTTAAGATGGTCCAAGATGCGATCAACGCAACCGGCGCAACTACTATGAAAGATATGGGTAAAGTTATGGGAATCGTCACGAACGCTTCAAAAGGTAAAGCTGATGGCAAACTCGTTGCAGATCTTGTCAAGAAAGCCTTAACTCCAAAAGCATAAAAGTGAATTATAAGTTAAATGGCATGTCTTTCGAGATATGCCATTAATTTTTTTTGGTTCATTATACATAAAATTATGTTAAAATAAATGTAACATTTACAATTAGGAGGTATTGATGACGGCAGTGACTGTAAAGAAATTGATCCTAAACGATTTTAGTGCGTTTCATCTCTTATTTGGCAACCTGGATGAAAACATTATTTTACTTGAAAAGTCGTTTAAAGTAGCTATCACATCTCGCGATGGTGAGATTACGATAAAGGGAGAACCACACAATATTTCACAAGTAGAAGAAGCCTTGCACTTGTTGGTTAAGACGATCAAAGCAGGTGAAATTATAGATCGGCAGCGCGTTAATTATATTATTCAGTCTATCTTAGCTGGGGATGGTGGGAAATTAGAAGATATCAGCAAATCCTTTATATGTGTGACATCTAAAGGGAAGACGATAAAACCAAAGACATTGGGACAAAACCAATATATAAAGGCGATACAAAAATATGACCTCGTCTTCGGCACTGGACCTGCAGGTACTGGCAAGACATTCCTAGCGGTTGCCATGGCTATTCGCGCGTTTAAAAATAACGAGGTAGGTAAAATCATCATCACTAGACCTGCCGTTGAAGCAGGTGAAAATCTCGGGTTTTTGCCAGGCGATTTGCAGATGAAAATTGACCCGTATTTACGACCTATTTATGATGCGCTGTTTGATATCCTTGGAAATGATGCATTTCTTTCCTTTAAGGAGCGGGGACTGATTGAAATTGCGCCACTTGCATATATGAGAGGTCGAACACTTGACAATGCTTTCATTATCTTGGATGAGGCACAAAACACGACGAAAGAACAGATGAAGATGTTTTTGACGCGTTTTGGATTTAATTCAAAAGTTGTCGTCAATGGCGATATGACGCAGATTGATTTACCATCTGGAAGGCGTTCGGGTTTGACACATGCCCTAGAAGTCCTTAAGGATGTAGAAGAAATTGGTTTTGTAACCATGAACGATCGCGATGTCGTTAGGCATGAACTCGTTAAAAAGATTATTTTAAGCTACGATCGTTATGAAAAAGAACATAAGGACGTGAAAAATGGCTCGAAATAGTAAAGTTCGTAAAACACCTCCTAAAACTGGAGAAAAAAATAAAAGTAGAAAAAGAAATTTTGCTAAGATCAAAAATAAACCTTTGGTCTATAATTTCACGATTATGTTTCTCGGTTTCATGATCGTTTTTATGACTTTAAATAGTTCGAGTTTTTTTGGCATTTATAATTACAAAGCGGGGAGTGTTCTAAAAGAGGACATTTACCTTCAAAACGATATCGTTGATGAGGCTGCTACTGAAGCGCTTAAGACCAGTCGTGCACAAGAGATAGAACCTGTTACTTACGTAGATTTTTCCAAGCAAGTTGAATCTAAGAAGGCGTTAACAGAGTTTTTCTCACGACTTGTTGAAATAAAAACAGATTATGCGAACGACGTTGAGCTTATGAAAAAGATCTATGCAGGTGTCGAACGTAAAAATATATACAACATAACTGAAGAAGAACTGATGACTTTAGCGACACTTTCTGCAGATAAGACCAAGTTGTTGCAAAATTATGCCATCGATATCACGGTGGAAAACATGTCCGTCGGTATTTCAAATGAAGAACGCCAAGTTGCTATCGACAATATCAACACTTATATTGCTTCACAGTTTGATATTACTGAATTTGATAAAACAGTTCTCACCAAACTAATCACTGGCGCACTCGTCGTCAATCAATTTGTCGATGAAGCGAAAACTTCTGAAAAAATTGAAGCAGAGCTCTTAAAAGTTGAACCGATTACTTATCCTAAAGGGACGCTCTTTTTAGAAGAAGGCTCTGTTCTCTCCAATGCGCACTATAACCTATTAAAAAATGGCGGCGTTATTGTTGAATCGACGCTAGATAGCGTCACGATGATCGTTGGTCTATTATTTTTATTATTAATGTTGTGGGGCATCCTGCACGTGTACTTGTCATTTTTTGAAAAAGAAGTGTTGGCATCACCAAAAAAATATGGCATTTTGATGAGTTTATTTCTTTCATTTTTTCTGAGTGCTTCGTTTTTTTACGACATTTCACCGTATTTAATTCCGATACCTGCTTTTTCTATACTGGCAAGTATCATGATTACACCAACTGTAGCCATCTATTTTGGTATTGGTTTGATTATTCTCGTTTCTATGCTGACAGGTATGAGTGCCTATACGATGATTGCTTATCTTTTAGCAATATTGGTAACTCGGGCACTCGTGACAAACATCAAGCAAAGATCTCAAGTCGCTGCTATTGGACTATACGTTTCTTTGATCTTGGTCATATTCACACTCACACAAGGCATCATCAATAAAACAGACATCATGCATCTGCCATTCAACATCATTTTTTCTGCTGCAAACGGTATACTCTGTGCAGTATTGAGTATTGGGATTATGCCATTTTTCGAGAGCTTCTTTGGCGTCTTGACGCCATTTAAATTACTAGAATTGTCTAATCCCAATAGACCGCTTCTCAAGCGACTGTTGATTGAAGCACCTGGCACATATCATCACAGCATCCTGGTCGGAAATCTTGCAGAAACTGCGGCTCATGATATAGGTGCCAACAGTTTGTTGACACGCGTATCGTCCTTTTATCACGATGTCGGTAAACTGGAGCGACCTTATTATTATAAAGAAAACCAAGTTGGCCATGACAACCCACATGATAAATTGCCACCCCAAGTCAGTGCCAATTTCATTAAGAACCATATGACCTATGGCGTTGAGCTCTTACAAAAAAACAAACTGCCACAGGAGATTATCGATGTCATAAAAGCACATCACGGTAATTCTCTGATCAAATATTTTTATCACCGTGAACAATTGAGCAATCCGGATGTCGATGTCACTAAATTCCTCTATAATGGACCAAAGCCTGATTCTAAGGAAGCGGTTATATTGATGCTCGCCGATTCTATAGAAGCTGCTGTGAGAAGCGAGGAAGAGCCGACACAGGCATCGATCACGATACTCATCGATAAAATTATTGCACAAAAAATATCGGAAAATCAATTTTCAAACGCAGACTTGACATTCAAAGAGCTTGAAATTATCAAAGGTTCGTTTTTGAATGTACTAAGTGGGATTTTTCACGAACGTATCGCATACCCTGAAATCAATATGAATCAAATTTCAAAAAATGCTTTCGATCAATCGGAAGAAAAGGAGTCATGAGATGCAGATAGAAATTTTAAATGAAACAGACCTTGTTTTAGCGGAGGATCTAGAAGCTTTAATCGTTAAAGCGACAGATAAAGTGTTTGAATACGAAGATTTTGACGTTGAAGGGGAGATTAGTGTTCTCTTTGTCGATGATGCACGCATAAGAGCATTGAATAAAGAATTCAGAAACAAGGATGAAGTTACGGACGTGTTGTCATTTCCCCAGTATGAAGCCCTAAAAGACGATGGCGTCAGCGATCCATTTATTTATCTTGGCGATGTCGTCATCTCACTTGAGCAGGCAACACGACAAGCGGAAGAGTTTGGACACACATTGGAGAGAGAAATTATCTATTTGACGGTGCACAGTGTTCTGCATCTATTTGGTTATGACCATATGACGGAAGAAGATAAAAAAGAAATGCGCGAAAAGGAAAAAACAGTACTCCGCTCATTAAAAATATTTAAAGGCACTTCGATTCAGGAGGCGCTATGAATAAAAAGCTCTTATTGGGTGCCGCATTTGCTTTTATCATAATCGTGGTCATCACAATGGCATTCGCAGTTAAAGTGATAAGAAATAGCCAAGCTGAAACGACGGAAGAACAAGTGAACAGCATAGAAGTACCTGACAACTTGACAACTGAAGCCGTTCAAACGACAGAAGCTGGCCCCAATACGACTGGTGCAATCAATCCTTTAACTGGAAAAGTTGCCAATGCAGATTTGACAAACAGACGTCCAATCGTCGTCATGCTAGACAATCAATACTATGCGAGACCTCAAGCGGCACTTTCTGAAGCTGACATCGTCTATGAAATTTTAGCGGAAGGCTTAATAACGCGCTATATGGCAGTGTTTTATGGCAACTATCCTGACCATATTGGTCCTGTAAGGAGCTCAAGACCTTATTTTGTTGAAAAAGCATTTGAATACGATCCATATTATGTTCATGTAGGTGGCTCAATGCAGGCTTTAAGCGACATCAGAAAACTGGGTCTTGCGGATATCGATGGCTTATCAAGTGGTGCGTTTTGGAGAGAGAAACACAAAAGCGCCCCGCATAATATGTATACGTCATCAGAAGTGCTTGTCAAAGATGGCAATAGACTTGGTTACAAGTCAAGCGTCGATGTCCAATTTCTAGACTTTTATGAAGATTTTACTGTGATTGAAGGTGCTGATGCTGCTAAAATTACATTTGTTTACAAAGAACCTGTTCAAACTGACAAAATTGGCTATTTCACTTCGTATATATATAACGATGCAGAAAAAGTCTATTACAGATATACTAATGGTGAACCCCATCTCGATGAAGATTCAAAAGTGCATTTAAGCTGTACAAACATTCTCGTCCAATACGCCAAAACAGTTGTACTGGACAATGAGGGTCGCCTAGATGTCGACTTGATCACTTCAGGTGAGGGTAAATTCTACACTGCAGGTAAAACCATCAATGTTACTTGGCGAAAGGATTCAGCTGCCGATATGACGCGTTTCTTTGACTCAAAAGGTAATGAGATTATGCTAAATCCAGGTGCGACTTGGTTTCAAATCGTCAAGCTGGGCAATGTAGAAACAATAAATTAATGAGGTGGTATTTATGACTTACGATCAACTGGTTCAGAAGGCATATGAGGCAATGGCTTTTTCGTATTCGCCTTATTCAAATTTCAAAGTAGGTGCAGCATTATTAACCGAAAGTGGTGCTGTTTATACAGGTTGTAATATAGAAATCGCATCTTATGGTGCAACAAATTGTGCTGAGAGAACAGCCATTTTTAAGGCGATTTCAGAAGGTGAAAAGGCGTTTAAAGCCATTGCGGTTGTGTCATCTAGCAAGGATTATACATTCCCATGTGGCATATGCAGACAAGTCATCGTCGAGTTTGGAAAAGATATTGACATCATAGTGGCAAAAGACTATGATTATGAAGTCTATAAAATAGAAGAATTATTACCTAAGTCATTCACACAGATTGACCTTAAATAGGAGGCATAAATGCATTTTAAGTCAGGTTTTGTTACGATTATCGGTAGGCCAAATGTCGGTAAGTCAACTTTGTTAAACGGCATCATCGGTGAGAAAATCGCTATCATGTCAAGCAAACCCCAAACGACGCGGCATAAAATTACCGGTGTATATAACGACGATGACAGTCAAATCATATTTGTCGACACACCTGGTATTCATAGACCCAAAAACAAATTGGGCGACTACATGGTTTCAAGTGCAAAAAGCGCTGTAGACGATGTAGATGTCGTTATTTTAATGGTTGACCATTCAACCAAAATCGGCCCAGGTGACGAGTATTTACTTGAGTTCATTGAAGCGGCAAAAGTCGATGTCATATTGGCTATCAACAAAGTTGATCTCATTACGCCAGATGCATTTAAACTCATCTTCGAGGCGTATAGTCAGTTTCCATATATAAAAAAAGTCATTGGTTTATCTGCCGTCAACGGCAAGGGTATTCCAGAGCTCATAAAGGCCATCAAAGAAGATCTTCCAGAAGGTCCAACTTTTTATCCAACAGATCATATGACAGATCAAACGGAACGCACGATTGTCGGCGAGATCGTCCGTGAGAAAGTTCTGATGTACATCGACGATGAGATTCCGCACGGCGTTGCTGTTGAAGTGCAGAGTATGAAGCAACGCACCAATAAAGACAATGTTGAAATCTACGACATAGAAGTGGATATCATTTGTGAGAAAACATCACACAAGGGCATAATCATTGGCAAAGAAGGCAGAAAACTCAAAGGGATCGGCAAAAGTGCGCGACAAGATATCGAGACGCTTTTGCAAAAAAAAGTCAATTTGCAGTTGTTCGTGAAAGTTCGAGAAGGATGGCGTGACAACACAAATTTTCTAAAAAACCTCGGCTATAAAGAGTAGTCATAGAGCAAAAAAATGTTTATTAATTCAACATTATAGCGTA
>CAYLNI010000077.1:3000-6976 GCA_964384705.1 uncultured Fusibacter sp. | reverse complement strand
GCGTATATTAATAAAGGGTAAGTGATGAACTTACCCTTATTAAATTTCTAAGGAGGTGGCATACATGGGCATGTTAATGTTTTATGAATACTTATCAAAAGTAGAAGAATTATTGGAAAAGAATCGAGAACTTGAACTGCATAAATACCTTGAAGACATGCATGCCGCTGACATCGCAGAAGTGCTTGAAAATCTTGAAGACGATCAACAAATGGTCGTATTTGGATTATTGTCCGATGAACAAGCAACGGAAGTTCTGGAGGAAATCAACTCTGAACATTTTAGTGATATCCTTAAAGATTTATCTTACGAAAAAAAGGTCACATTACTTGAAAATATGTCTCAGGATGATATCGTTGATAAATTAAGCGATCTCTCAGAAAGTCGACAAAAAGAAATCATCGCATTTCTAGATTATGAAGATGCAGCAGATGTCAAAGAGCTCTTGATCTACGAAGAGGGCACCGCTGGACGTCTCATGACGAAGGATTATGTATCGATTCGCAAAAATTATTCTGTATACTATGCCATCGAATCACTACGTTCAACGGCACCTGATGCAGAAACAATCTACTATATCTATGTTACAGATGAAATCGACCGTTTGGTCGGCGTTATTTCACTTAGAGAGTTGATCATATCTGCACCAAATCGCTCAGTTGATTCCATCATGAACGAAAACATCATCACAGTTAATGTCCATGAGGATCAGGAACAAGTTGCACGCATCGTTTCCAAATATGACTTACTTGCAGTTCCAGTTGTCGATAACAACAACGTCCTATTGGGTATCATCACCATTGACGACGTACTCGACATCATCGAAGAAGAGGCTACCGAAGATATCTTTAAGTTCGCCGGTACTTCCGAAGATGAGATCTATGAAAGTGATACGACGCTATTTAATCGTGTTAAAAACTCGATTAAATCCAGATTGCCATGGTTGATCATAACGATATTTGGCGGTATTTTATCCTCAAGAGTTCTCGCAAGCTATCAGGATACTATTACCGCAAATGCGTCTCTTGCTTTGTTTATGCCTCTTCTTACAGGTATTGGCGGTAACGTCGGTACACAATCTTCAACGATAACTGTAAGAAACATTGCGACACACGTTATTGAAGGTACAGGGATTTTAAAAACGCTTATCCATGAAATATCAGTTGGTCTGGCTGTTGGCCTCGTCTGTTCACTTCTAGTAGGTGTCGCCTCTATCTTCTTAAATGGCGATTATGATATTGCCCTCATCGTTGGCATTTCAATGTGGGTGAATATGACAGCGGCAGCGACAATCGGTACGATTGTACCTTTAGTCTTCAAAAAAATTGGTGTGGATCCCGCGGTTGCATCAGCGCCTTTTATCACCACGACGATAGACGTTGCAGCATTGACGATATATTTTTCATTGGCAACATTTATGTTAGCTAAATCATAGAGGAGAAGCCATGTTTTTTGAGACGGATGCATTGGTCATTAGAACATCAAAAACACTCAACAACGATTTGTTTTTAACGCTGTTTTCAAAGAAAGCGGGCAAAATTGATGTTGTTGCGAACGGTGCTAAAAGCTCAAAATCTCAACTTGCCGCCTGCTCAAAACCATTCGTGTTTGGCACCTTTATCTTAAATACGCACAATAAAACGATGAAGGTCAATTCCTGTGAAATCGTCGATTCGCATTTTAGAATTGCCGATCGACTAGACACGCTCGCATATGGCAACTACTTTATTGAACTTTGTAATTTAATCACGATTTCAAATGTGGTTGATGTCGCACATTACCAATTGATCGTAGAGATTATATCAATTCTTGCAAGTAAAGCTGCAAAAGGTGATGAAGTAGACATTATGTCATTTGAACTTTTAAGATTGACCTATTTGATAAAACTCAGCGTCCTTACAGGTCACAGTCCAAATCTCACAAATGCTTGTTCAAGTTGTGGGAAAGAGGCTGAATCACTATTTTTTTCTGTCAACGCAGGTGGCATTGTCTGTAACCATTGTGAATCGACACTGTATAAAGGCTACAAGCTCAATGCTCAAATGATTAACCTCATCAAGTACCTAGAGGTCAAAGATGTTAGAATCATTGATAAAACTAAGATTCACGAAAATTATATCAAGCATTTGATGGCTATTTTCGAAGCGTTCATAGAGTATCACAATGGCATCAAAGAGATCAAATCAAAATCATTTTTCTCTTCTATTTGATAACGCGAAGCACAATCGTTTTCATATTTGAAATTTTGATCCTATGAACCCTCATTTTGCGCTTCAATTTGACCTTCAAATTTTTGTGCAACACTTAAAATTTGGTTGTAAAATTGCAACTTTTGGGATTGACAAGAAAGTGTTTTTACGCTTTCTTTTTTTTTATGTTGAAATATGTTAATATTTTTAACATACAGGGTATCAATGAATTACTCAAGGGTTACAGCTATATGGGGGAGGGCAAAATATGAAGAAAAAATTTAGTTTACGCGCAAAATTGATATTAGCATTTGTGCTTGTAATCACGATTCCGATGATTGCATTAAGTGGTATTGTCTACAAGATTACCACCGATTCATTTTATGAAAATATGAAGAATTCTACAACAGAAGTTTCAGATCAAATCAAGAACAGTACTTTGAACTACATGGCTATATACGAACGCGCAACGCGCTTGATGTCGGAAGATCCAAATGTCAAATCTGCTAGAGGCGTCGTTGAGAACCAAGAGTGGATGTATAAGTCATTTCAATCTTTTATAAACGAGTATTCAGAAGTGAAAAACGTGTACGTTGGCTACAAGGATAAATCGTTTCACATTTGGCCAGAAGTAGATTTACCAGCGGACTATGATGCGACAACACGTCCTTGGTATACAGATGCCGTTGCTGCTGACAATTTTATCTGGACGCAACCATATGCGGATGCTTCAGACACTAGTATTGTTGTTATATCAGCGGCAAAACCAGTGAAAAGCTTTTCTGGAAGTTTTGAAGGTGTCTTGGCAATCGACCTGGATATCTCAAAAATTGCCGCAACAATGAATGCAATCACAGTCGGTAAAAATGGCTATGTCATGGTTGTCGATTCAAACGGAATTCCTTTTACGCATCCAAATAAAGAACTCGTTGGCAAAGAAATCGCCGTAGCTTCATTGAAAGATTTCATCAACAACAATGCTTCAGGTGAATTTGAATACACTTATGACGGCGTAGATAAAATTGCCTTCGTTACATCAATCGATGAACTTGGTTGGAAAATCGTCGCTATGGTAGATGAAAGTGAAATCGCGGATCAAACCCGTACGCTTTTAATAACGCTTTTGATCATTTCTTCAATTTTATTGGCAGTAGCGATCATCGTCGCAATCATATTCTCAAATGTCATATTAAAAAATATCAAACTGATTAGCCAATATATCAGCGTCGTAAGTAAAGGTGACTTGTCGAAACGCATCAGTATCAAATCAAATGATGAAATTGGACAGTTGTCCGACGATTTAAATGAAATGCTCGATAGCATCTCAGGATTAATGCACAACGTCCATGACGCCACTGCAGATGTATTGTCATCATCCAATAACCTCGTTAACTTATCCGATCGCTCGACACAAGCTTCGAAAGAAGTCGCGCACGCTGTAGAAGAAGTTGCTATGGGCGCTTCGAAACAAGCTGCAGACAGTGAAACGAGCAGTAAAATTGCCACACAAATGGGCAATAATATCAGAATGCTTACTGAAAACATCGTCTCTATGATCGATCAATCAAAAAAAGCGAGTGATATCAATAAAACAAGTGTTGAAGCCGTCAATGTACTCCGTCAAAAAAATACGGAAAACAACGATGCCACACATAAAACTGAAATGGCCATTCAAGAACTTGCCGATCAGTCACTTGCTATCGGTAGTATCGTTCAAGCGATCAGCACAATTGCTGAGCAAACGAACCTGTTGGCACTGAACGCATCCATCGAAGCTGCTAGAGCTG
>CAYLNI010000077.1:2761-2975 GCA_964384705.1 uncultured Fusibacter sp. | reverse complement strand
ACATGGTAGAGGTTTTGCCGTCGTCGCAGACGAGATTAGAAAACTTGCAGAAGAATCTAGCAAGGCTGCCGGAGAAATTAAAAACATCGTTGGCAGCATTCAATCTGGAAGTAAGAACACTGTTACAATTATGCAAGAAGTCAAATTGCGTTCAAATGATCAAAACCTTGCCGTACAAAAAGTGATCGGAAGGAGCACACGTCTGAACTCCAAC
>CAYLNI010000077.1:0-2751 GCA_964384705.1 uncultured Fusibacter sp. | reverse complement strand
TTGAAGAATCGTTTAAAGAAATCTTCGAAGGCATTACTAACATTCAAGGTGTTATAGATGCCGTGTCAAAAGACATAGAAGTACTCGATACGAGCAAGATCGAAATTCTAGATAGCATCTCTAGTATCGCGAGCATCTCGGAAGAGGCCGCTGCTGCATCTGAAGAGGTAAGCGCATCCATGCAAGAGCAAACCGCTATCGTAGAAGAAGTTGCTTCTTCAGCAGAAAAACTCAGAGAGTTGGCAATCAAACTCGAAGAAAATATCAGCAAGTTTACAATCTAAGCAGTTTAGAACTTTTGACAGTGTCATATGACGACGTTCGTATGACACTGTTTTTTCGTGTTTATAGTTTACATTAGAATATCGTTAAAAACAGGCTATAAATCCGAAAAATGTGTCAACAATAAAACATAAAGTGGTATAATACATGTAACAATTTGTTTAAACGAGGAGAATTCATATGAGAATAACACTTGAAATGGTTGATGAAGTAATTGGAAGAACTGGCGTAAACTATAAAGTGGCGAAAGATGCACTCGAACTCAACGAAGGTGATGTTTTGAAAGCAATCGTCTATCTTGAAGAGCAGTCTGAGACGAAATCATCAAAGAAAGTAAACGGACAAGAGATTATCGATCGACTTAAAGCCCTTGTCAATGAAGGCATGGTTAGTCAGATTCTCATCGAAAAGAACGGCAAAATAGTCGTAGATTTACCGATCGTGGCCGGTGCCATCAGTGCAGTAATTTTTACGATTCCTACAGTAGCAGGTATCATCGCAGCTATTGCAACTGGCTGTGAAATAAAAATCTTGAAAAAAGATGGTGGCATGATCAACTTCAACGATTTGACGCAAGAAAAATTCGACGAATTCATGAACATGATCAACAAAGAAAAGAAAAACATGAAATCAGAGTATGATGCAAATCATACGACTGACAAAACTGCTGAAGCTGAGAACTTTGAAACTGAAGAAAATGAAGAAGACTACTACGTACCAGACGATGAGGATACAAATAAGTAGTAATTTGCTTTACAGGTTATAATATTTGTGTTAGAATCAAAAAAAAAGTGCTGCTGAGACGAAGAATAGTAGTATCGAGGGTTCACTAGAGAGTTGGCGTATGGTGCAAGCTGACGTTCCCAAAATATGAAGGCGCTTCTGAGCTATGCATATTCAAGTGGGCAAATTGCCAACTAGGGTGGAACCGCGGAATAATCTTTCGTCCCTTATTTTATTAAGGGATGGAAGATTTTTTATTTGTCCAAATTTATTGTGAAAAAATTAAACAGGAGGCACTATGGAACCATTAACGATGGACAAAATTGTTTCATTATCTAAATCAAGAGGCTTTATTTTTCCGGGATCGGATATTTACGGTGGCTTAGCGAATACTTGGGACTACGGTCCACTAGGTGTTGAACTTAAAAATAATGTGAAGCAAGCATGGTGGAAAAAATTTGTTCAGAGTTCACCGTATAACGTTGGTATTGATACCGCAATTCTCATGAATCCAGAAGTTTGGGTCGCTTCAGGACACGTAGGAGGCTTCAACGATCCACTTATGGATTGTAAAGCTTGTAAAACACGTTATAGAGCCGATCAATTGATTGAAGCACATATGATGGCAAAAGGTGAAACACCAGATGCAGTTGATGCATGGGGCAATGAAAAGATGGAAGCTTACATCGCATCTGAAGGCATCAAATGCTCAAACTGTGGTGCGATCAACTTTACAAATATCCGCCAATTCAACCTCATGTTCAAAACGTTTCAAGGTGTTGTTGAAGACACATCCACTGAAATTTTCTTGAGACCAGAGACAGCTCAAGGCATTTTTGTCAACTTTAAGGCGATTCAACGCGCGTCACGTAAAAAAGTCCCATTTGGTATTGGACAGATCGGTAAATCGTTTAGAAATGAAATCACACCTGGTAACTTTACATTTAGAACACGAGAATTTGAACAAATGGAACTCGAGTTTTTCTGTGAACCAGGTGAAGATCTAAAATGGTTCGAGTACTGGAAAGAGTTCTGTATGGCGTGGCTTCATAAGCTCGGCATGCAACCTGATAATGTCAAATTCAGAGACCATGAAGCGGAAGAACTTTCACATTATTCCAACGCGACAACAGATATCGAATACAGATTCCCATTTGGTTGGGGCGAATTATGGGGCATTGCTGATCGTACAGACTTCGACTTAAAAGCACATATGGCGCACGCAAAAGTCGATCTTATGTATCAAGATCCAATCACAAATGAAAAGTTTGTGCCATATTGTATCGAGCCATCACTTGGCGCTGATCGTGTGACATTGGCATTTTTAGTTGATGCATACGATGAAGAGGCACTTGAAGATGGTACAAGCAGAATCGTGCTTAGATTCCACCCAGCGCTTGCACCATTTAAGGCGGCTGTTTTCCCACTCTCTAAAAAACTCAATGAATCAGCAGAGAAAGTATTTGAAACGCTTGCAGAGCATTTCAATGTTGATTTTGACGATTCAGGCAGCATCGGTAAAAGATATAGACGCCATGACGAAATCGGCACGCCGTTTTGCATCACCTATGATTTTGAATCAGAGGAAGATCAAAGTGTGACGATTAGACATAGAGATTCCATGACGCAAGAACGCGTTAAAATTGAAGATCTTGTTGGTTTTATCAATGAAAGACTGAAGTTTTAGTCGCATCGACTGTCGATTTTTATTAAATGCTACAATTTAAGAAATATGCATAAATATTT
>CAYLNI010000076.1:4086-13621 GCA_964384705.1 uncultured Fusibacter sp. | reverse complement strand
TCATCTTAGTGACGCGTCTGATGATTTCAGCAAGGAATACCCAATTGGACTCAGAATCAGAACGATCAAGGGTTCCAGGGGTGTATTCGAGTTCTCTATCGCCGATAAGGTTCATGACGTCCGTAAAATTGCTCGATTGATTGAGCGCTTTCACTTCATTCCGTATGCGATCAAACTCGGGCAGCGCTTTGCGATCGGCATCTTCGTTGAGCGCGACCATGATGTTGCTGTAATAAAAATCAGGAATCCCCGAATGGTTCTTAATGAGATGTCTGATGGTTATTTGATCGCCGTTCTTGTACTCGGGAATAAATTTGTCAATCGTGTCGTTTAACTTGATTTTGCCTTGATCGACGAGCATTAGAGCGCTGAGTTTCATAAAGAAAGAACACTCTGAGTTGAAAACGTATCGCCCATCTTTAGACGTGAGCACTTCATTTTCTCGGTCTGCATATCCGTACGTGTTTTCGTGTACCACCACCCCATCTTTGATGACAAGGAACGCACCTGATGCATTCCAGTCGATACAAGCGGCGTCAATCTCTTTGTTTAGCTTCATTTGGTCGAGCTTCATAAAATCCTCCTGTGACCACTGCTACCTGATTTCCGTGCTTTAAGCATAAAAAAAACGATATATGCGCATATGCATATATCGTCGTGTTTGCTTATTAGTTGACGCTACCTGATCCTTAACGGACTAAGTGATAGAGCCACCCACCTGTGCACGGAGATATGTAACATTATGATCTTTCGCATGTGTAATAGAATTGAATTTTGCAATAACATTTGAAAATACGAACATAGTGTATACCTCCTTTTCTTAGAATAACTTATTTTAACATGATTGTTATATATTTGTCCATTACAGATAGATTACAATTACTCACTCATCCGCATCATAAACGAGTCCGATTTCCTTGCGAATGCGGTCCAACGTGGTCATGAGCGACAATGTAAATGACGGGCTCACCACATCATGTGTCAAATCACCGCGTTTAATCGCATCACACACGGCTTGCGCCTCATATTGGTAACCCTGCGTTTCGTTTTCGGATGCGTTAAAAATTTCAGTACCAGCTTCGCTGATGCAAATGGCCTCGTCTGCCATCCAAAAACTCGGCACCTCTATACGACCTTTATCGCCGTATATGACCAGAGTGTTGACCATATCGATCTCAATAGACGCATTGAGCGAAGCCAATACGCCATCTGGATATGTACAAGTCACAAAAACAGACCCATCCACTCCTGTATTTATCTTGTGTGCCATCGCTTTGATCTCAGTAGGAACCGTATGCATCAAATAATTGGCCATGAGTACAGGGTAAATCCCGACATCTAAAAGGGCACCACCGCCGAGCTTGGGATTGAGGAGCCGCCCTTCCGCCTCATGTTCGCCCGCAAATCCAAAGTTCGCTTCAATCGCTTTGATCTTTCCAATTTTCCCAGCTTCCACCCATGAGATGGCCTTGTGGATCGTCGGCAAAAATAGCGTCCAAAGTGCTTCCATGACAAATCGATTTTCGGCCTTTGCCACCGCGAAAACTTCCTCGGTTTGCTTTGCATTCAGCGTAAACGGTTTTTCACATAAAACGTGCTTGCCAGCTTTAAGTGCTCTAATAGCTACCTCTGCATGCAATGCGTGTGGCGTGGCAACATAGACGACGTCTATGTCAGGATCGTCAAAAAAAGCATTGTTATCAAAATAGGCTTTATCAATATCATAACGCTCACAAAACTCAATGACGCTCGGTTCTTTTCTCGCATAGGCGGCGATTATTTTGCCCCCTTCAACCCTTATAAAATCTTTAGCAAATTTGCCGGCGATGACGCCAGCACCGTAGATTCCCCAATTTATCATTCTACCCTCCATTAGCAATAAATCCTTCATTAACACCAGACCCATTTTTTAGCCTTTAACGTTCTTTTATGCATATAACTCTCTTTTAAGCATTAAACCCTGCTTAAAGTAAAGGAGCTACTGCTTATCCAGTTTAAACGCCTAGATTTGCAATAGCTCCATAATAAGTATTAAGTCGTTCTTCCTTTGATAAAATCAAAAAGGAATACAACGGCGGCGACAACCAATAATATATGAATCAGTCCACCACCGATCTTAAATAACAGACCGAGCAACCAAAAGAATACGACGATTCCGCCTAGCCATCTTAAAAATCCCATAAATACTCCTTTCAAATATAAAACACAAAATTGTGCAAATGATTTGCCAACATTTCGTATTTATACCCAAAGAGCCATTTATCAAACATTAGACGGCAGAATCGGGCAGAGAATCGGGTGATACATGAGCGATTGTCATCGTTTCAAGCTCATGTATGGACTTAATCAAATCCATCACTTCAAAGAGATTTCCAGAATCGAAACGCCATTTTGCATCGATCGTCTCTGGCACATCGCTTTGTGAACAGTTCGTATGGATATAGATACTGTCCATCCCCATTTGAGTTGCCCCTTCGATATCTGTGGTGTGATCATTGCCTATAAAAAGGCATTCATGAGCTGCCAGTTTCTCTTTGTCCAGAAGGATCTGGAAGAAGTCTTTGCTCGGCTTGGCGACCTTATGCTGTGATGACAAGAAGATCGCGTCAAAGTATTTTTTAGTGCCCGTCGCATGAAGTTCGTCCATGGTAAATGATTCCTGCGCATTTGACAACAGCAGTACCTTGTAATTTGAGTATTGCCAGTACTCAAGCAATGGGGTCGCCCCAGGATAGGGTTTAACATACTCGAGTGATAAAAGTCTAAAGAACTTCGCCGTTTCAATGAGCGCTTGTTTTGACGCTTTGACATTTTTGACTTTATAAAGGTGCTTAAAAACTTTGAGAATATCGATATCAGGATGATCGATGCCCTTTGCGCGCTTTTTTTCCAGAAGAAGTTCAACATGGCTGAGATAGCCTTCCTGCAGTGCCTCTGCAGTATAATGGGCACCTCTTGTGCCAAACAAATGCGCCAATTTATCCCACAAAAGCGGTTGACTTTCGTCTGTATGGATATCAAGCAATGTGCCGTATAGGTCAAATATGATTGCTTTGTACATAGGGTGCTCCTTTCATAAATAATGTAAATGGAACTGATTCGAAATAGGCAATTTATCAGAAATGTAGCTTTAAGGTTTATTATACCTCTTTTTGAAGCGGCTGAAACTTTCAGGTGTAATATCGAGATAACTGGCAAGTACTTGCTGCGGAATGCGCTTGATCAGAGTCGGCCGTTCATTGTGTAACCACAAAAATCGTTCTTCTGGTGTCATTTGTTTAAAGCTCGCCAGTTGCCTTTGCGTATCCGTAAACTGCTTCCTCACGAAAAAATCGACCAATTGGCCATAGGCTGCGTTCTCCTCAATCGTCGCTTGAACCACTGATTCAGGATATGCGACCAAGAAGCTCTGCTCCATACATGATAAAGAAAAACTAGAATTGCCATGGGCATCAGCATATCCAAACGTACTTATGGCTGTACCTTCCGTATATATCTCGATCGTGCTCTCCTTGCCACTTGCGCTGTAAGTCAATTGACGCACACACCCTGTTATCAAATAGTAGGTGTCATGAACGGGATCGCCTTGTTTGAGGAGATAGTCCCCCTTTTGAAATGTAGAAAATTCTATGGTCTTCACCACTTCAATAAGCATTTCATCTTCAAGATTCGTATGCACCCTAAGCGCATCCAAAAGATGTTGCTCGATTTCATGTCGATCTATGTTTTGTAGTGATTTTTTCTGTTGTTTTTCTTGTTTTGATTTATCCATGAAATGACGAAGCCTCCGCTAGTGAAATATAAGCTTTCTTGATTTGAATCAAGGTGGCTTAATTATTTTTTTGCTACACTATGCTTATCAACTAAAACGATACAGAACCCAAGGAGGCATCTCATGAAAACAATAAGGTCCAATAAGCGCAAAATAGAAATCACAGCTGGTGTCGCATTTTTTATTGCCACTTTAGCATATGCCACCGGAAATGGCCTACTCAATACAGCTATCACAACGCAAGCAGTTGCTCAAGAATCCTCAAAACTGGCTTTAGGCAGCGCTTTGGAATTAGTCAATACAATTGCCGTTATCGTGATTGGACTATGCCTGTGGGCTTTGCTAAAGCCATATAAGAGCAATCTTGCAAATGGGTATTTGATCTCAAGAATCGTAGAAGGTATCACATTATCAATCGGTGCACTCATGCCATTATTTGCAACCACACTTTCCGAAACCGCACTTGTTCAGAATCGAGAACTCACTTTTTTTATCGCCATGCTCGTACTCGGTGTCTATAGTACGTATTTTTTCATCAAACTCATAAACCATTCATTTGTGCCAAAATGGTTGACCCTTCTTGGCATCGTTGGTTATATCGGATTGACCGTTTATTCATTAGTCGGATTAACTTTGGGGCAACAATGGATGTGGCTGTTTGTACCAGGTGGTTTGTTTGAGGTGGTGTTCCCGGTATACTTGATAGTTAAAGGGACTAAGAGTTAACAATGATTTCTGTTTCCGCTCTCTATAAAACACACCTAAGCGCTCCTACCACTTGATCTCGGTGGTTATAAACCGATAAAGGCAAACGCTCATTGATTGCTTTGTATTCGGCGTCATCTATATAACCAAGCTTAAGCAATAGATTTGGCACAACACTATCGAGTGCGCGATATGAACCATCTTCCATCTTCATTGCAATGCCAACACCTTTAGATCTAATCGACATGCAGTAAACCGATTCTGCACCCAATTTGGCAAGCACTTTGCCCTTTGTCTCTTCCATCAAAATCGTATCTAGACGCTTCGTACCTGCTACATAGTAAGGTTCATGCGTCATCGCGTGACTAATCATGCTAAGTGCCTGACCTCTTCTTGATTCTAAATCAAATGGTCCAGAGAGTTTTGTATACGCCAACGCCATATTGTAAATAGGCATCCCAAAGACTGGCACACCACAACCATCTATTGCAACATCAATCTGATCGGTCTCGAGCTCAGTTATCTCTGCAATATACTTGAGCATAATCTGTTGAATCGGATGATCGACCATGATGTAATCGTGCAGATCAATGGATTTATAAACCCCTAAAGCCAACATCCCTGAATGCTTACCAGAGCAGGGATTATTGCCTTGTGTAAAAGGAATATTCTCAGCAAGTAAGCGCCTATATTCGCCCTCAAACATAGGACGCGCGACGCCACAATCAAGATCATCAACGGTTTTACCGATTTTTTTTAAGATGGATGCTAAGATGCGCAAATGTTCTTCTTCTCCACCATGAGATGCAGTCATGAGCGCGAGTTCTTTCGTTGACAGATCAAACGCCTCTATGCCACCACTTTCAACTAACGGAATGATTTGAAATGGCTTGGCTGAAGACCGCCAAAAGGTGCGCTTATATGGGTTGCCGTACTGAAATAAAACATCGCCATTAGCATCTACTCCAACAATATCACCACGGTGAATACTTTCAATAAAGCTGCCTCTATATACATGTACAAGTTCAATAGACATAATGCTCACCTCGTTTTTTTCTAGTATACTTTTATAGAATCTATAATTCAACCGTTGTTTCAGTTATAACTGTATCAAACGAGTTCCTTTATATGTCTAGGATTGGAGGCTTCATCTGAGTTCAGATAACTGGCTATTTCAATGAGGCAATTTGTTACAGCTTCAAAGCTAATATCAGCTGCATAATAATTGTCCTTTTGATAGTTGATCCATAGTTGTTCTAATGATTTTTCTTTTCGAATTTCTTCACAAATTTCAAGCCATTCTAAAAGAAGTTCCATTGATCCTCGATTTATAGAGGTGTTTCTAACGGCCATTATAAAATCATTTTTCCTTAATTCATGTGATCTACCTTTAAATAAAGAATATAGATCATAAAAATCTCTAGCCCTCGTTGTTCCAATATTTCTTCTAATAATTGTTTCGTATTTTTCTGCTAGAATTGTCTCTATGTTATACGCCATTACATTTATTGATTTATCCTCAAATAACAATTTAAAAGAATACTCGATTGCTGATGGTGTTATGATATCACCTGTAGTTATATCAATTTTCATAGGTGCATTAATTTTACCAAAGCATGCTTTCAAATGGACTCGAAAGTTATTATATGCATCGTCTTCTCTAATCGGTTCCATCTTTTGAAAAATAAATTCAATGCCGTCTTCAACGTTTATTTCAATCAGTTCTTGGATTGCGTATCGGATTTGATCTTCTTCCATAGTAATTCCAATTACTGTAGTATCCATATCTAAAGTGCTTCTATTTTGAACACCAATTATGGAAGCAATCAACAGTCCGCCTTTCAATACAAAATTTTCTTTGTATCTAGACAAGGACAACCGTTCTAAAATTCTTTCAAACAAATACATCTGTAGTACTTCCTGTGGGTTTAAGCATTTTTCCTTTGAAATACTGCGTATCTTGCTTTTCAACTGTTCTGGCGACTTCAATAACACACCTCCACCACTAATCAAATAAGTACTTCCATATACGATCGAATCTTTTCTTCAATTCCAAAAGTTTTTCCATATTTCAATATTTTTCTAATGTTCGCATCTGAATTAAAATAATCCTTAATAGCTTGAATATAGAGCTGCATATCCATGTCGTTCTTTTTACTTATGAGATCACAAATACATCGTTCTTTGTCGTATGCCAATACTTCTACACCCATAGGCGTTTGAACTTTAACGATACCTAGATTCCATAACTCTTTTTTTACATAGTGAAATCGAATATTTGGATGATCTTTTTTAATCCTTGTTACATTGTATCCTTGAGGTACAGTGACATCTAAGATATGTGGCACCTTATCAGACATGCCATGCAAATAGAGCGCAGTGCCATACGAAAAAATGATCTTCTCACTTCGCTTTTGTAAAAGTTTATAAGTATCCACGATTTCTGAAGACAAAGTATATACACCTTGGGATTCACGAATTAACATTTCTTGATCAACATAATTTTTTATGATTGTCCTGCTTAATCCGGCTTCTTCGATCTGTTTAGTCGTAATAACGCCTTCTGAATAGCTAGCAATTTGTTTAATCAATTGAAATTTTGAGTCCATATGATCACCCCCATTTACCATTACATTTGTTCTTTAATTATACAATTTAAAAGAACGGTTGTAAATAGCATGAAAGAAGGTTAAATAAAAAAAGATAACGCCTGAAAACCCCCTTAAGGGTTTAAATATTCAAGCGTTATCTCTTTGATTGCTTCAATGGTTTCAACAGTAACCGGTATCTTTTTTGAATCAATCGATTTCGAATAATCAAGATAGAGGGTTTGAACCTCGCTCAATTTTGTCAATATATCGAGTGACCTTACATTTGGATCGCGGTTGTAATATTTCTCAACCAAATCAAGGACCACATAAGATTCTTCGAAAAACGAACCTAAGAGTTTTTTCCCGTCTTCTGTGCCTTTGATGGTCTTTAATTTTTTGTATTCCGCAAAATAGCCATCCACTTCAGTTCTAGCTATAGCGGGATCCTCAGTATCCGCTGTAATAGGTAAACCGTTTATTCTTAGAAATGTCTTAACTGATATGACAAGACCTTCATTGTAAAACGCTTCGACTGCATTGGTGCGATTTTGCTTGATGATGTAAAATGCAGAAGCAGCAAAGAGAGTTATCAATACCAGTGCCACTATGAACAAAATATATTTTTTCTTCATATCACTTCCGCTTCCACTTCCACTTCAGCCTTCAAACTCTCCAATTTCCTCATAGCCATAACTGAGAGCAACACTGTAAATGGCGCAATGAAAATACCAGGCAGACTAATTAAAGTTGAAACCAAAAACTGCATGCCAACACTTAGAGTATCAATTTTGAGGAAATAACCGGATACATAAAGTGGAAATGAAATGAACAGCGGAATCAATGTGATTAGAAACACTTTGAAAAAGTTGCCCTTCACCAATTGTTTGCTGTATGAGAAAACACTTTCTTCTTTTGGATGTAATACAGCTGCATAAGTAGAAAAAAAGTAAGTCGTACTCAAGTAAAGCATTGGAAAGATTCCGACAAGAAACAATCCCCATCGCGTTGGTACTGATATGCCCATTGGACGCCCATAAAAGAGTCCAAGCATGACCAGGAACACAGGGATAATCAACATCAAACCATATAAGAGTGCTTTGCCAATATAACGCCAAGTTGTATCCTTTGCTTTTTCATAGCTAGTGGAGACAGTGACGTCTTCGTCGTTTGTATTACTATTTGAAACGATGATCATACTTACCGACAATCTTGAAGTAAAATACAGACTGATCAGCGTGACGACTAGATTAATCAGTAGAAGCATGAGTTGCACCCGTAATTGCGTATATGAACCTATAAGCATGCCGAACATCCCTAAAATCGTTGAAATCACCATGCTGATCAAACTTAACATGAGAATCGTTTTCCATTTCGCTTTGTATGTATCCATTGTATCTCTTAATATTTCTCCCACTCGTAGTTCGTTCATATTTGCCTCCATTTATTGTCTATATTTCATAACCGCCTCAAGTAGCATTGTTTCTTGTTCTTTCGATAGTTTCAAAGAACAATTTTTATTCCAATTGAATATGCTAGCATCTAATGTCATAACATCCAACCGACTCTTGTTGCTCAAGTTCGTCGATTCATTTTCATTATCATTGAGAAGAATTTTGTACCAGGCAACGATGTCACCGCTCGCATTTTTCTCAAGGATCGTGATTTCATAATCGATTTCGTCTCGACTATAACTATTGATATATGGTTGTTTATAATAAATCTTCTTCGAAATGATTGAGTTGATCGTACTGATAAACGCTGCATCGACGATATCTACGACAACTTCTTCTGCTGATCCGTCATTATTATTAATTCTTAATTCCGCCGTATCCGCTTGAATTTCAAGCGCTTTTGTTGTGGCCATAAATAATGCAAACAACGCGATTACAGCGACAGAAACGAGCGTTATAACAAATTTTTTCTTCATAAGTCACCTTTGAATAGCTGCTTAATAATTTGAAGTTCATCGAAATCATATATAAGTGTATACAATAGACCTTCTCTTTTACCGTATAGTCTATAAAAATCTACCATTAAACGTTTCACTGGTGACGTTTCTCTAATCGCTTCAAATGAAATGAACATATAGCAATGGTCCGCTGTTACATAAATTGTCTTTGATAAGTTTCCATAGGTTATTTGATAATATGTTTTAGCACTAAAGTCATCAATTTCTCCGTGCGTATTCAGATACTTATAAGCATCAGAAAATTCTTCATAAAACGATTTAATAATCGCTGGATCAGATATCAAGAGCTGTTCATCCTCTTTCACCTGAACTATGCGCTTATCAAAAGCAGTCACATGAAGCACTTCAGGCATGCCTTCTTCCTCGAAAATGGCATAATGTGTCTCTTTAAGCCATCTAGCATTAAAAAAACCGAGTAAAATAATCAGTACAGCTACAAAAAGCGCAGCTACTATCATTTTGAAGCTCATTTTCTTTTTTGGTAGTTCAAAACGCGTC
>CAYLNI010000076.1:0-3982 GCA_964384705.1 uncultured Fusibacter sp. | reverse complement strand
TTGATCTCGATGCTCATTCGCTTTTTGCTATCGGCAATTTTAAAGTCGTTTTTCTTATTGTCTGCCACTACATCGATCGCTGACACTTTCATGCCTGTTGCTTCGATTGCCTTCTGAAGGGTGAGTTTCAAATTCAGCCCAGCAACATCTACGACTTTATACGAGTAACCGTTCAAAATTTTCGTTACCATCACTATGATTAGTATAGCTAACATAAAACCAATCATTAGCATCACATTTTCTCTGTTTGGTTCATAAGGTTCTAAGGTCAATGAACTCAAAGATAAAAGTGTCGCCACAATTGTCCAAGGAAAACTATTGGCGTGATAAATACCGTATCGCTTACGCGTCAACAAAATCTCCAGGGGTTGGTACATAAAAAGCAATATAATAAATAAAATTTGAATATGAAAAGGTGTCATAACTACCTCCGCTTATAAGATGTACCAATATTACCATTAACATATTAAAATACGATTAAAAAACAATAACCTATTTCGACACTGAATTGAAGTATTCTGCGGTCCATATCTTATAGAGGTCAATAAAGGCGGCGCGGTCTTCGGCACCACATTTACGAAACATATTTTGAATATGTTTTTTAACCGTTGCTTCAGAGATATAAAGCTGTGTCGCAATGGATTTGTTTGAACAATTATCGATGATTTTTAACGCGACGTGAACTTCTCTAGGTGAAAACCCATGAACCGTCAAAACCTCAGTCGCTTGCTGTATGCTTAGCGAAGGCGCTTGTGTTGGTTCAGTTGTAACATTTACACCATTTGAATCATTTGAATCATGTGATGCGTGCTTTTTAGTCGCTTCACGCGTGATAAAGTTTTGATCTGAAAGCCAATCGAATATTAAAAAGAGCACGCTCCCGTAAATGACTGGTACAAACGCAACCATTGAAGAGCCACCACGACTGAGCATTTCAGGATCTGTGATGCGCGTCAGAAACGTCAATAAGGTAATCAAAAGGCCTGAGAAAAAGGCATTCCAACGGGCAAAGACGATGATTTGCCTTACTTTAATTTTTTTATACAACTGTGAAAGGGTCAAAATCGCAGTGCCACTCAAGACAGCCGCCAAACTGCGACTGTCTATTAGACGATTCTGATCAAATCCCATGATGATCACTGCAAAGATCATAAACACCCCGATGCCGAGTAACTTCTGAATCATAGCAGACCCTATTCTAATGTCGTTAAGATGGTTTTTATCTTAGCCTGGATTGGGATTAAGAGTACTGTAAACACGATGGCATAAAAGAAAGTCAAGATCGCCATCGCCATACTTGGTCCGATTTGCATATTTTCTAAATGAGAAAGGATGCCGATGCCACCAATGATCGATCCCATGATGCCCGACAATAGAATGAGCGTAATCGCCAATTTGTTCGCGATTAACATGCGCTTTAGTTCGAGCGCTGTAAATGAATTCTCTTTTTCACCCATGACTTTAAAGCCCTTCGAAAAATCACCGAGTAGCCCACTTGCCATCAGGATCGGTATCGTAAATCCAAGGATTACGACAATGCTTGGAAAATCAATATACGCTTTTAAAGTCGCAGAAAATTGTGTTGTCCCGATAAGCAAGCCCATGAAAATCAAAATACCAATAAAATACATAAAACCCTCCATCACTTTATTTTAGTACCATGAGCATAGCATCTCATACAAAAAAAGCCCATTATCCCTATGGGCGTAATTGGGCGAATTTATTGTCACTAATATTATACTGACTGTTTTCCTGACGAAAACGTTCTACCTATCTCTTAATTCTATAGATCGCACAATCTTTCGAATCGCCTTTTGCATTTTTTATCATATCCTTAACAACATGATCTTTCTTCATGCCCACTTTTTCCATAATTCGACCTGAAGCTGGATTGTCAGTATTATGCGTTGCACTAATTTCTTTAATATCGATTTTATTGAATGCAAAATCAACAACCGCTGCCAATGCTTCAGTGCCATAACCTTGATTCCACCAATTGAATCCAAGCAAATAACCCACATTGCATTTTGGTTCGTCAGCATCAAAGTCATACAAATCAATCAATCCAATCAACGCGTTGCTATCGATAATTTCTATGCCCCAGTGGTAGAAACCTGGATTATCGTATTAATTGATAATTTTCTCAACCATGATAAGCGTTTGCTCAATTTCTGTATGTGCAGCTGAAACCAAATTGTCAGTGACTCTTTCATCTGATTTGAGGTGTGAAAAAACAGATTGTACGTCGTCATATGTTATCTTTCTTAATTTTAGTCTGTTTGTAAGGATTGTTGTTGTTCCTATGTGCATGTAAGTATTCCTTTATGTCGTCAAAAATTTTGTTAAGCGAAGTTTTTACATATTCAGACTAGTAATTAATTTATTAAGTACATTATCCATGTATTTACTTACAACTATAGGTGTATGTGGATACATTTTTGATGCAAACATTTCATTCTTTATTGTCGTATACGCCTGTTTGTTGGAAATTCTATCTAACATTTTGAAAATTGATTTTGAGTCTTTTCTGTACATATACTCAATTAGTATCTCAAACTCTTCAACTTCAGATACTCCAAAATACTTAATATCTAAATTGGCATCATTTAGAATATTATTAATTTGATTTTGAAACTCACCCAAATAAGGTACAATATCAGGGGTAACTGTCATGATGTAATATTTATCTTTTAATGTGATTTTATCATTTGCTTTGTACTTTATCATTTTATCAATGCATTTAATTGTCTGTATCAAAGAAGAATAAATTAAAAGCTCTTGAGATTTTTTTAGTGTACTATCATCTTCACCACTCATTCCTTTATATGCTACTCTCCCTAGTTTTGCTTCAATTACTAAAACATTGCTACCAAGTTTTATCATCAAATCAGGACTTCTGTATTGTTTTTTATTAAAATAAAATTCGTCAATGATCTCATATTTCTTCTTGCTTGAACACTTTTCAGTTTCTTTTGTAACCCAAGTTAAATAATACTCAAATGCTCTACCCATATATGTTGTAAAATCCGAATTTTTATTTATAAAACTTTCTCGGATTTTATGGTGAAGTGCATTGTGCAATTGATAACTAAGTTTAGCTTTTGATATAGGAATGACATTATTTGTGCTAACTTTAACTAGCGGTTTATTGAAGAAATATTCAAAATCCCAATTTCTTTCAATAGTATTTTCAAGCCATTTATTAAGGTTATTATCAGCACACAAATCATGAATAATTTTATTTGATATTTTACTTACAGAAGTTTCCACATAATACTTTTTAAAATCTAACGACCAAGGTTTATCTAATTTCTTATCTGCATTTTGAAAGTGAAACAAAAGTGGGAACACAACAGATACATAATCACTTAAGGTATAATTGTAGTAAATCTTAAATGATTCATGAATATCGACATACTCATTGCATTTTGATAAAGTAAGTTGAACATTTTCATCTAAAAACATAAAATAAGTTCTGGCTATTTGACCACGAATATCTGCAACTGAATTAAAATACAAGTTTCTATTTAACTCATTGATTAGAAACTCATCCTCATTTTTAAAGTGAAAATTGCTATTAATCCCTAACATCAAACATATGCATAAGTAAAGAGTATTATCAATATCGAAAACTTCTTCAACATAACATTTTTTTGAATAGAGTAAAATCCATTTCCATAAAGTTTCAATACTTTGAGGAGAAAATAATATTCTGTCAGTTGCAAGCCGTTCCTTAGCATTAGATGAATAATTGTATTTATCATAATAAATACTTAAGTAGTTAATAAAAAAATTATCAAACTCATGAGTTGCAATTTCATAATATGATAATTTTGACAAAAATAGTATTAAGGGATAAGTATTTACACTTTCAATAGTTTCAATTAATTCTTTTTTTGAAGGTTTGTAGTTAAAAACTTCTTCACTGTTCAAAAAAACATGAATTATTGCCATGTATTACTCCTTTTTATAAGTTTTCACT
>CAYLNI010000075.1:1075-13805 GCA_964384705.1 uncultured Fusibacter sp. | reverse complement strand
ATGAAAGATTCATTTTTTCATTAGGATCTTCAAATATCCTTAAGTTCACTATCTTTTCAGCCATATAAGCGACATCTTGATTGGTATCGCCCTCTTCTACGCCGAGCAGGACATTAAGTCCCATTTTTATCTCTCCGACGACTTTACCCTCTACGATGACTGATGAAAAATTAACGCGTTGAACGACGGCTCTCACATATCCTCCTAAGCACTATGAGCTGATACGCTTCACCTCAATAATGTCTTCCAAGTTTTTAAGTTTTTTCATAAATTTGTTGAGTTCTTCTATGTCTTGAATTTCTAATGAAATGTTGACAATGGCAATGCCACTTTTATCGATTTTTGCGTTGATGCCTGACATGGTCAAATCCAGTTCGTGCATAAACATGGTGATTTCAGATAAGAGCCCTTTGCGATCCAATGAAACCACTTGAACACTTGCTGTATAGGATGTTTCTATACTGCTCGCCCACTTGACTTCGATATATCTATTTTCAGTATCATCTGTATGTTCAAAGTTTTCACAATCGGCGCGGTGAATCGTAACGCCTCTACCACGCGTGATATAACCAATAATATTGTCTCCAGGCACTGGTGTGCAACATTTGGCAAATCTAACCAAGATATCTTCCATGCCTTTAACGATGATTCCCGTATCATTTTTTTTGATTTCTTTTTTCTTATTAGGTAAATCTTCAAGACGCTCTGTTTCAAAACGCGATTTGACTTGTTCTTCCTTATGGTCCTTGTAGTATTTCTCTCGAATCTTCGGCACGACCTGATTGGTCATGATGCCGCCATATCCGATGGCATTGTACATATCCTCAATCGATTTTAAACTTAACCTTTTAAGGATTGCATCGAGGTATTCCTCGCTGAGAATCGCCTTGGCAGGTATGTTCTGACGTTTGAGTTCTGCAAGAAACATCTCTTGTCCTTTTTCGACATTTTCTTCTCGACGTTCTTTTTTGAACCACTGCTTAATGCGTTGTTTTGCTTGAGTGCTTTTTACGAATTTCAGCCAATCCCTTGAAGGACCCGGCGAGTTCTTAGCAGTCATGATCTCTATGCGCTGTCCATTTTGAAGGGTGTAATTCAACGGGACGATTCGACCGTTTACTTTGGCACCGATGCATTTGTTCCCGACTTCAGAGTGGATTTTGTAAGCAAAATCAACGGGTGTACTGCCAACAGGTAAATCGACAACTTGACCATTCGGTGTAAATACAAAAACTTCAGTATTGAATAAGTCCAGCTTGAGTGAATTCATAAACTCACCTGGATCTTTTAGGTCACTCTGCCATTCCATCATCTGTCTAAACCACGAGATTTTTTTCTCCATCTCGTTATTAGACGTCTTAGAACCTTCTTTATATTTCCAGTGTGCTGCGATACCAAATTCGGCGATCTCATGCATCTCACGTGTTCTAATTTGAATTTCAAAAGGTTCCCCGTTACCCATCAGCGTGGTGTGTAGCGACTGATAGAGGTTGGGTTTCGGCATGGCGATATAATCCTTAAAACGTCCAGGAATAGGCTTCCAGAGCGTATGTACGGCGCCTAATGCACTATAACAGTCTTTGACGTCTTCACAAACGACGCGTATCGCCGTTAAATCATAGATTTCATCAAATTCTTTCTGTTGAAATTTCATCTTTTTATAGATACTATAGAAGTTTTTTGGTCGACCATAGATTTCAAATTTGAGTCCTAATTCGGTTAACGCGTTGCCAATCTGAGCGATATAATCATTGATGATCGATTCGCGTTCAGTCCTTTTTTTGTCAACTTTCTTGACAAGTTCTTTGTACCCTTCTGGATCGAGGTATTTGAGACTTAAATCTTCAAGTTCCCATTTGATTCTAAAGATACCAAGGCGATGTGCAATCGGCGCGAATATATCGATGGTTTCTTCCGCTTTCTCTTTTTGTTTATCTGTTGTCATAGCGCCAAGTGTGCGGATGTTATGCAATCTATCAGCCAATTTGATCAAGATGACGCGTATGTCACTGGACATTGCCAAGAACATTTTTCTCAAATTTTCAACTTGACGTTCTTGTTTTGTCTCGTAATTGATGACTGCCAGTTTCGTTACCCCATCGACAAGCGCGGCAACTTCTTTGCCAAATGTCTTTTCAACATCTGCCAAAGTAACGTCAGTATCTTCTACAGTATCATGAAGCAAAGCGGCGATGATTGTTTCTTCATCCATCTCCAATTCGGCAAGAATCAACGAAACACTGGTGGGATGGTTGAAAAACGGCGTGCCATCTTTTCTCAATTGACCAGTGTGGGCTACCTCGCCAAACTGGTACGCTTTTGCGATGCGTTCCAAGTCAAGATAAGGTGCATATTGCTTAATCTTTACCAAATATCCATCTAAATTCATAGTCACACCCATCTGAAGTATCTATTTTAGTACAATATTTTCTAATAATTACAATTATAGTCCGCCCAAACTCTTGGACGAACTATTTACTATATATTTTACAGAGTTATAGGGTTATTTACAACCTTTTTTTATGCTTCAAAATTAATAGCACTAAATACTTTGTAACCTTCTAGTACATTTCGGCCATCTAAAAAATCAAGTTCCATTAGAAAGGCAAGGCCAGCCACTTCGCCACCCAATTTTTCTACGAGCTCGCATACTGCCTTAGCCGTGCCACCAGTAGCTAATAAATCGTCGACGATCAAAACTTTATCCCCAGGCTTGATGGCATCGCTATGCACTTCAAGTACGTCAGAACCATATTCAAGGAAGTACTCATGTTGAATGGTTTCAAAAGGTAATTTTCCTGGTTTTCTAACAGGGACAAACCCTTTTTTCGTTATGACCGCAAGCGGTGCGCCTATCAAAAAGCCTCTTGCTTCTGGACCAAGTACAACATCATACTTAAGATCCTTTATCATTTCGATGCACATATAAATTGCATCGTGATAGGCTTGACCATCACTTAATAACGTTGTGACATCTTTAAAGCTGATGCCTTCTTTCGGAAAATCTTCTATCACTCTAATTTTTGATTTTAAATCCATGGTCATCCTCCATATGCTTTAGACAAAAGTCTATTTTTTATGCGCTTATTTATCCTATTGTTTAGCTTGTAAATTATTTAGTTTCGCCATGTGCGCATCAGCTTTTGATACAGGCTTAACTGCTCAAGATCACTTTTTACGGCAGGTCTCGGTAATAAATCAATCTTGAAATACCCGTTGTTTTCAGAAAACGAAACGAGTTGCATCTCTCTGAGCAGATCGAGACATATTCTGATTTTTGTAAAGCTGAATTGACCTTTCAAAGACAGATCTTTAATCGTCGATTCTTGCTTGTCCTGTAAACTCTTATAAAACTGAGCCAGATCGTTGCGATCAGGTATATGTGACCAGATTTCCATAGCACTTGTCTCGCCTGAATAATAATACCCATCCGGTTCGTCCGAGTCTACAGGCATAAAGACAACATCGAAATAATCGTCTCTACATTCTTCATAATCTATCGTGTTAAAGTGCAATGTGTAATTGACAAAATTATTCCGGAGAACGACGTCTTTGAACTGACTTAAACCATCAAATGAATAGATCATAATCGGCTTATCTGAGGGAACAGAAAATATTATATCAAATGTGTCGATTTTTGTAAAATCTTCATTTATTTCAAACGAATCACAAGTCATGATAAAGTTATAAAGTGCCAAGTGACTCTTATTTAACAGCGCATCGGAAATCGGCATGCGTTCTTTGACGATATCTCTAATCATGAATTGAATCGTTTCAACGCCCATGAAATTGTTCTTTTCAAGTGTCATCAACAAATGAATTCTATCCGACTTTCTAACATAAGACACAAAGCTCGCCTGATTGAATGCCAGTGCATCATATACCCTGTTGCCATCGTTCACCACAAGCTTTAGATGATTTTGCACTTTTCCAAGTACTTTGTAGTCTTCTATAATCAAATCATTAAAAACAAACTGAGGTTTAGGATTACCCATCCCAAAAGGTTTCAACGCTTCAATACTTTCAACAAGCTGATGAGTTACCATATGTGGTTTCAAAATGCCATCGACTTTTTTCTTAGAGACCAACATATATTGTCGGATATTTTCTTCTCCAAAAATGCGAAGACCATTGCGAAGCGCTTCGATGTTCGCTGATTTCAAGCTGAGACCTGCGGCTTGATCGTGACCGCCAAATTTCTCAAAGAGATCCTTGAATTTATGCAAGACTTCATAGATACTGATGCCTTCAATACTTCTTGCAGATCCTTTAGCCGTATCGCCATCTACATTTAAGATAACTGATGGGCGACTGTATTTATCAGACAGTTTTGAGGCGACGATGCCAATAATTCCTGTGTGCCAGTTTTCTCCAACGACAAGCAGTATTTTATCAGTGTTCAAATCTACATGTGTCCTGATATATTTTTCAGCGGAGTCCATAATTTCTCGCTCTTGCATTTGCCTTTCAGTGTTCAGTAGGCTCAATTTTTTAGCGATTTCTAATGCTTTGAAGTAATCCTTTTCAATAAGCATCTCAACAGCGATGCTTGGATTGCCAATTCTACCAGAAGCGTTGATTCTAGGTGCAATGACAAATCCGATATGCCCTGCATTGACTTCCTTTCCCGCTAGACCCGCTTCGCTTATAAGCGCTTGTATGCCAGGATTCGTCGTTATGGACATTCTATCGAGTCCAAGACTTGTAATCACCCTATTTTCATCAATGAGTGGTACGATATCTGCGACAGTGCCAAGTGCGGCAATATCGATAACGTTGTTCACAAATGATGCAAACGCATCTCCAGAAAGTGCTTGTACCAGCTTTAAAGCGACACCACACCCAGCTAATAGCTTAAAAGGGTAATCGCCTCGCTTTGGATTGATGACAGCGATTGCATCGGGTAAATCGCCATGAAACTCATGGTGATCCGTAATAATCAAATCAAGGCCAATGGATTTGGCATACTGTGCTTGACTGATAGCTGTAATGCCACAATCCACAGTGATGACGAGGTTGCCACCTGACGCTTTTATGGCATCAAGTCCTGATTCGCTGATGCCATAACCTTCATCTTGACGATCCGGAATATAAAAATGCGTTTTTAATCCGACATTCTCAAAATACTTCATCAAAATGGCAATACTCGTTATGCCATCGACATCGTAATCGCCATATATCCAAATAGACTCACCTAGGTCTATGGCTTGTTTAATTCGCAAGATTGCTTTATCCATATCTAACAATAAAAGAGGATCTCTAAGATCCTCAATTTTTGGATTTAAAAAGTCATGCACTTCTTTTTCTGTACGCAGTCCTCGCTCGAGTAGAAGTTTAGTAATCAGAGGATCTTTATTAAAAACCTCACCATACGCTTCAATTTCACTCAAGTTTTGCCCTGAGAACGTCCATATTGAGTTCTGAAATATCATTGATCCACCGTTTCGTTTGTCATATTTATTGCATTTATCTCATCAACTGCATTTTCTGCATTCACTGCATTTATTTCCATTCCTTCAATTGTTTTTCTCTGTGATACAATCAATTCATCTTTTTGACTGATCATTACGTCTCTTTGCTTTAAAGCTTCATCTTTTAGCGCGATCTGCTTTTCGAGTTCCATCGTTTTCTTATTTAAGCCTTTAATTTCTTTGCCGCTGCGAATTTTTCTTGCAGTGCCTATCAATGCGGTAAGAACGGCACCTATCAATGTTGATACGATAATGACGAGCGCTAATGAAACCTCAACTTCAAAAAATAACAAGCTAACTGGTACGATTACTGAATTAAATAAAGCAAACAACGTGATGATGATTGCAAATATGAGTATTAAAACTATGTAGACTTGCATAATGACCCTCCTCTTAATAATGTTTATCACAATTATTACTTTAATTATAGTCTATTATGACAGGGGTGTCGATAAAAAAGCTCAGAATGAAATGGTTTCACTCCGAGCTCGGCAACATTTAATTCATAAAATGACTATTTTGTAGCATAATGCTCTTTTTTTGCCAAATAATTTCTCGTAAGTGCCCAAGCTGGACTTGCAATAAAAATTGACGAATAAGTACCAACTGAAATACCTACAAATAATGGGAACGCAAATTCTTTGATAGACGTAACACCTAATACATATAATGCACCGATGACAATTAAAGTTGTAATTGATGTATTCAAAGTACGCGTCATGGTTTGTGACACTGACGTATTGATAATATCAAAGTGTTCTTTTGTTTTTTCGCGTTTAACGTTTTCTCTCACTCTATCAAAGACAACGATTGTATCATTGATCGAATAACCGACGATCGTGAGCACTGCTGCAATAAACGAAGAGTTTACTGAAATACCAAAGATGGCATAAATCGCAATAAGAAAAAATACGTCATGCAACAAAGCAATGATTGCAGCGATTCCAAAAACTGTTTCAAAGCGAATTGAAATATAGATGAGCATAACAACCGAAGCGATGAGGATAGAGATAATCGCACGATTTCTGATCTCTTTACCCATTGCAGGGCCAAACTGCTCAGCACCCTTTAAATCACTGTCTTCAAGACCGTAAGCTTCTTTTAAAGCGCCAAACACTTCTTTTCTCATATCGTTATCAAGAGATGCTTTAGTCTTAATGATCACTTCAGTTTTGTCGACACCAGAATGAACGATGTCTGGATTCAAGTCAAATGATTCAATAACTTCAGATATTTCTTTAACTGAGACTTCTTTTCCAATTTCTACTTGCAGCATCGTGCCACCAGTAAAGTCAATGCCAAGATTTAGGCCATTGAATAGCATCATCATGAACCCTAATAAGATGACTGCGCCTGAAAAAGCAAACCAAAGTTTATAATGTTTCATAGTATTAAGCATTCTCATTTGTCTTACCCCCTTGATCCGTACAGTTTCTTGCGGTCAGTGAATCCAAGCGATAATTTTAGTAGCGTCTTGGTTACAATAACTGCAGTAAACATACTTGAAATAATACCAATCATAAGGGTAACTGCAAAGCCCTTTATAGGACCTTCACCAAATGCAAATAGTATCAATGCGGCAATAAAAGTCGTAACATTTGAATCGATGATCGTACTCATAGCTCTATGGAAGCCGCTATTGATTGAGGCACGCAAAGATTTTCCAACTTTCATTTCTTCTTTAAGACGTTCAAAGATAATGACGTTTGCGTCAACTGCCATACCCAACGAAATGACGATACCTGCAATACCCGGTAATGTCAGTGTTGCATTTAAGCCTATCAACACGAAAATAACAAGCGTTGCATATAAAGTAAGGGCAATCGATGCAATGGCACCTGGAATTTTGTAAAATACGATCATGAACGCCATGACCAATAGGATGCCTACCAATGCAGCTTTGATAGCTGAATTAAATGAATCGAGGCCAAGTGTCGGACCTATAACTGATGTTTGTACTTCAGCTAATTGAACTGGCAACGCGCCACCTCGAATTAACATAGCCAAACTGTTTGCATCATCATATGAAAAGTTACCTTGAACGATTGCTTCACCATCAGAGATGACAATTTCCGTGTATGGTGCAGAAATTATGTCACTATCAAGTACAATTGCAATTTGACCACGTCTATTTGCATTATCAATCGCTTTTTTTGTGCCTTCATAAAACAGCGTTGTTCCTTCATCGTCAAATTTTAATGAAACAACTGGCTGGTTATATTCATTTTGTGAGACAAAGGCATCTTCTATGTTAATACCTGTAAGTATTTGTTCATACTCAATATCATCTATTGACATACCTTCAAAAGCAGGTGTATCCCCTGTGACAAGTACAAATTCCAACAATGCCGTTTTTCCGATAACGTCAATTGCCTCTTGAGAATTGCCAACACCTGGAAGTTCTATGCGCAATCTCTTATCGCCTTGTAAAGTGATAATTGGTTCAGTGAGACCAAGTTCATTAATACGCTTTCCAATAATCTGTTTTGTTTGTTCCATTGTTCTTGCCAATGCTTCGTCAGTTTCATCTGTTTGGGCTTCATAAACAACGACAACGCCGCCTTTGATGTCTAGTCCCAATTTGAGTTGATCCTTAACAGGCGAGATGGAAAACTTGCCAATTGTCAATCCGTTGATTGCTATAAAAGCTGTACCTGCAATTAATGCGACAATCAGGAAAAACAATAACGTGTTTTTTCCTTTCATTTTGAATGCCTCCTATTTTGATTTGTAATGCTGTGACAATTCCACGTAGCCACGTGCAGATTGCTTTATGCCTTCAATCTCCTCTTCGGTAAGCGTTCTCACGACTTTCGCCGGTGAACCCATGACCAAAGAGCCTGATGGAATTCTCTTATTAGGTGGAACAAGTGATCCTGCACCTATGACGACATCGCTTTCAATATGAGCCCCATCAAGTACAATCGCACCCATACCAATCAATACGTTATCTTCAATTGTGCAACCATGACAAATGGCACGATGTCCGACAGTTACGCCGTTACCGATGCTCACAGGATGACCATGGCTTGTATGAATGACGCTTAAATCCTGAATATTGGTGTTTTCACCAATATCAATGGGTTCCACGTCACCCCTAACTACTGTATTATACCAAATGTTTGCACCTTGTTCTAGTCTTACTTGACCAATCACAGCTGCAGAATCCGCTATAAAGCAATCTGCATGAACAACTGGTGAATACCCTTTAATGTCTGTCAACATAACGAACCTCCACTATTCTTCAGAATGGTTCAGCTTGCCATAGATATAAATGGAACTTTCGATTCTTTTTCGTTCGAGTTCACAACCAATTTCATAAGGTACGAAAATATCGTTGTTGAAATTGTAAGCATTTGCGTGGCATCCACCACTGCAGTAAAATTTAGCCCAGCACGAGCGACATTTTTCTTTATTGTAAACATGAGCGTTTTTAAATTCATTGGTCAATCCGAAGTCTAATATGCCAGCAAGCACGTTGCCCATTTTAAAGTGGTCATTGCCAACAAATTGATGACATGGGAAGATATCGCCCTCAGGTGTAACCGCCAAGTACTCTGAACCAGCGCCGCAGCCAGAAAGTCGTTTGATCACACAAGGACCTTGTTTCATATCAATTGCAAAATGGAAAAATGAAAATGCTTGCTCCGTATTATTGCGATTGACGATTTCTTCAGCGAGAGCTTCATACTGAAGGTTAAGTGTTTCGATATCTTCTTCAGTGATTGCATAGCTGTCTGTTGGTTTTGCAACGACTGGTTCAACCGAAGTGCTCTTAAAACCGAGATCCGCAAGATGAATGACGTCGTTAGCAAAATCCAGATTGTTTTTAGTGAAAGTACCGCGTACATAATACGACTTGCCTTCTCTTTTCTCAATCAATTTTTTAAATTTCTCCACGATGATGTCATAAGTGCCACCACCGGATATGGTATATCTCATCTTGTCATTTACCGATTTACGGCCGTCAATACTGAGTACCACATTCGACATATGCGTATTGAGATAATCTATAATTTCATCGTTTAATAAAACGCCATTTGTCGTCATCGTAAATCTAAAATTCTTATTGTGCTCAGCTTCTATGCTTCGGCCATATTCAACCAACTGCTTTACGACTTCGAAATTCATGAGTGGTTCGCCACCAAAAAAGTCGACTTCGAGGTTTCTTCTATTTCCTGAATTGGCAACTAGCAAATCTAAAGCTTTCTTGCCCACTTCAAATGACATAAGTGAACGATCGCCTTTAAAATCACCTTGTGAAGCGAAGCAATAAGCGCATCTGATGTTACAGTCATGTGCCACATGTAGACAAAGCGCCTTAATAACAGGCATTCTGTTATTGAATTCGATGGAATTGACATAAGCGTCATCCGTAAAGAGCATGTCGTTTTCGATGAGGAAATCGATTTCTTCAAGTGTTTCTTTTACCGCTTGTTCAGGATATTTGTCTTTCAAACTTCTGATTACGGAAATTGCATTGTTTTGCGGATAATATTCCAAAGCATCGAATACGATTTCATCTATGACATGCACTGCTCCGCTGTTGACATCGAGAACAAAATAAAGATCACCTTGTTTGAACTTGTGGATCATTTTTACCTCCTAATTGAATTGCAAGAAGAAAAGCAGCTGTTGGCTGCTCTTTTGTGTTCATTCTATACAGTTTAACTGCTTAAAATACGCTTTAATTATCTCTTAGTATTCTCACATTCTTCTGTTCTCAGCGACGCCTGAAGTTCACTGCCCCACTGATACATGATTCTGCGAATTATCTCTTAGTATTTTCACACTCTTGATTACCAACCGTACATGACGTTTTGCATGCTGATTGACAAGATGTTTGACATTCGCCGCATCCGCCGTGTGCAGCTGAACCTTTTAATGTACCTGAATTTAATGTTTTTATATGTTTCACTCGTATTACCTCCCAAAATTTTATTCCCTTTAATCAAAATACAAGATATTATACCATGCTTTAACTGTTTAGAAAAGAGTTAATTCATCCATAGAAAAAGGCATGTCAGCGACATGCCTCAATCGAACGAATCAATATTTGTTACTCTTCGATCTCAACTTCTTCAGTTTCAATCATTTTGTTGCCACCTTTATCAATTGTAGAAATCGCCCATTTTTTAAATGTCAATTTAGTTCTAGCAGCACCCACTTCGATGACGACTTCGTCTTCTTTAACATTGAGAACTCGGCCTACAACGCCACCAATTGTGACAACTTCATCGCCGGACTGAACGCTATTTCTCAATTCGGTCATTTGTTTTGTTTTTTTCTTTTGTGGTCTAATAATTAAAAAGTACATCAAACCAAAGAAAAAACCCATATAGAGAACTAAACCAATCGTGCTATTCATACTTTATCTCCTTTAAAAAATTCATTATTTCTGACATCACTTATATTCAATTATAACAGAATTCTCTGTCATTACAATTGAGTTTCTCCATAATATTTCGCGAAAAATTCATTTCTAAAATCCATCAATCGATCGTCCATGATTGCCTGTCTTACCTGCTTCATCAAATTGATGAGAAAATGGAGGTTGTGTGTGGACATGAGGCGCGATGATAAAATCTCGTCTGCTTTGTATAAATGTCTCAAATAAGCACGCGTATAGTTTTTACAGCAATAACAGTCACAGTTTGGATCAAGTGGTGTGAAGTCTCGTGTGTACTTGGCATTTTTGATGACGACTTTACCTTCTGACGTCATCGCTGTGCCATTTCTTGCAATACGCGTCGGAAGCACACAGTCGAACATGTCTATGCCTCTGATAGCCCCTTCGATCAATGCATCTGGGCTACCAACGCCCATGAGGTATCTCGGTTTGTCCTTAGGTAAAAGTGGTGTTGTATAATCAAGCACTTCATACATTAAGTCTTTTGGTTCACCAACGCTGAGACCACCAATTGAGTAGCCTGGAAAATCAAGCGCGACGAGTTCAGCGGCACTTTGTTCTCTCAAATCTCTATACATACCGCCTTGAACGATGCCGAACAATGCCTGGTTTTCAGTATTTGTATGCGCTTCCTTACACCTGACAGCCCATCTCGTTGTGCGTTCAAGAGATTTTTTGACGTAATCATGATCAGCCGGGTATGGTGCACACTCATCAAAAGCCATGATGATATCCGCACCAAGAGCGTTTTCGATCTCCATGACTTTTTCAGGTGATAAAAAATGCTTGCTGCCATCTAAGTGCGATTGAAAAGTAACACCTTCCTCGGTGATTTTGCGAAGATCTCCTAAGCTAAACACTTGAAAGCCACCACTGTCTGTCAAAATTGGTCGATCCCAATTCATAAATTTATGAAGACCACCAGCTTCTTTGACGAGGTCGTGACCAGGTCTGAGGTAAAGGTGGTACGTGTTTGAAAGGATGATTTGCGCTTCCATTTCCTTGAGTTCTTCAGGTGTCATCGCTTTTACAGTTGCTTGCGTGCCTACTGGCATAAAAATAGGTGTTTCAATGATACCATGTGGCGTATGCAATCTACCAAGGCGCGCACCCGTCTGAGCGCATTCTTTAATCAGTTCATATCTAATTGCCATTGTTGCTCCCTTCCTTTATAGACGCATCCTCTAATGTGATCATCATCGCGTCTCCGAAACTAAAAAATCTATAACCCGATTCTACTGCGACCTTATAAGCGCTTAGAATCGCCTCTTTATTGACAAATGCACTCACTAACATGATCAATGTCGATTCTGGCAAATGGAAATTTGTGATTAGGCCATCGACGAGTTTAAATGTGTATCCTGGATAAATAAAGATGTCCGTCCAACCACTTTGTGCTTTCAAATGACCGTTAGGTTCTGCAATGGTTTCAAGTGTTCTTGTCGTCGTTGTCCCCACAGATATGATACGTCCACCAGATGCTTTTGCACGATTGATAATCTCTGCATTTTCTTCATCGAGCATATAATATTCCGTATGCATCTTGTGACTCTGTACATCGTCCACTTTGACCGGTCTAAATGTTCCAAGACCAACGTGTAACGTGACATAAGCAAGCGTAGCACCTTTATCTTTTACAGCCTGCAACAACGACTCGGTAAAATGCAGCCCTGCAGTTGGTGCCGCGGCCGAACCATCGTGTTTTGCATACACTGTGTTATAGCGCTTAGGATCGTCCAACTTCTCAGTGATGTATGGAGGCAAGGGCATTGAACCAAGAACGTCCAATATATGCTCAAATACGCCTTCATAGATAAATTCAATGATGCGAGAACCCTCATCCCCAATG
>CAYLNI010000075.1:0-1065 GCA_964384705.1 uncultured Fusibacter sp. | reverse complement strand
CTACGATATCACACTGTAAGCTGCCATCGCCAAAGACGAACCTGGTGCCGATCTTTGCTTTTTTTCCTGGTTTAACAAGCGTTTCCCACCTTGTCAAACTGATTCTTTTAAGTAGAAGAAACTCAACAACAGCCCCTGTTTCTTTAGAACCAAACAGACGTGCCGGGATAACTTTTGTGTTGTTAAGCACCAGACAATCGCCTGGTTTTATTTTGTCTATGACATCATAAAATCTCTTATGCTCAATTTCTCCTGTATTGCGGTCGATACACATAAGGCGTGAGCTTGATCGATCGGCAAGTGGCGTTTGTGCAATAAGAGATTCTGGTAAATCAAATTTAAAATCACTCGTTTTCATGTCTACCCTTTCAATATGCAATTGCTTATAGCCTATTGCTTTAACAATTGCGTGTCTTTGTAATAAAATGACAAAATCTCTTCGAAAGTCATGCCCATTTCGGCCATTTTTTTCGCGCCGAATTGACTCATTCCGAGTCCATGTCCATACCCGTGACCATAAAATATCACACTTCCACTGCTCATGTCAAATGATTCAGTACTATTATACATATAAGGTACGGAAGGTTGTGGGGCATTCGTGTATATATCAGTCGCAGATCTCAGTGCAGACTTGTCCATGATCTTTGTTTTAGTCTGTCCATCTTCAACGATAGAAAGTGTGTTTGAATCGATATAGTTGCCATAAATGCCTGCATTTGTAGTCATGACGAGCGGTGCGATCGATTGGTTGCTAGAAATCGGCGTTGTAGTTGAAGTATTTGCTGAATCTGCCACTGTACCTGTAATGCCAGCTTTCACTTTATCAATATTTGTTACAGCTGTTCCAGCATCAAAACTAAAAAGTGAACTTTTCAGCCCGGCGCTACCTAAAACAGATCGAATCTTCTCTTTCACAAGAGTCGCTTTGCTGATAGAACCGACAAATTCAAGCTTCGTGACACGACCAGATGGTGCGCGTTCTATAATATTGATCGTTTTTAAACTACCAATGCTGTATCCGCCGATGATGAGTCTCTGTTCAATATCTGAACGATTAATCGTGGC
>CAYLNI010000074.1:5853-13909 GCA_964384705.1 uncultured Fusibacter sp. | reverse complement strand
CGAGAATTTTAGCAAGAGTCTGCGCAAGTAAAGTTTTTCCTGAACCCGTTGGGCCAATCAATAAAATATTACTTTTTTGTAGCTCCACTTCTTCTTCATCGACGATGCTTTGAATGCGTTTGTAGTGATTGTACATTGCAACTGCCAAAGTTTGTTGCGCTTTTTCCTGTCCAATGACATAAGAATCGAGAATTTCTTTGATTTCAGCTGGTTTCGGTAAGGACTCCAACGACCATTCGTCACTGTCTTCCTTTTTGTAAATGGAAAGCTCTTCTTCAAGAATTTCATTACAAAGTTCAATACACTCGTCACAAATATAAACATTTGGACCTGCGATCAAACGTTTGACTTGTTCCTGACTCTTTCCACAAAAGGAGCATTTTAATGTTGGTTTATCCATGTATTACCTCATTTCTCATATCGATCTTATCTTTTGACAAATACTTTGTCGATTAGGCCATACTCTACGGCTTCTTGTGCTGTCATGAAGAAATCTCGATCGGTATCTTTTTCAATCTGCTCATATGGCTTGCCTGTTTTTTCACTTAAAATTCTGTTGATGTCTTCTCGCATTTTTAAGATGCGCATCGCCTGTATTTTGATATCCGAAGCTTGGCCTTTTGCACCACCTAGAGGTTGATGAATCATCACCTCTGCGTTTGGAAGGGCAAAGCGCTTGCCGTTTGCGCCAGCAGCTAGTAAAAAGGCACCCATGCTTGCCGCCATACCCACACAGATCGTGGACACATCCGGTTTAATATATTCCATGGTGTCATAGATGGCCATACCAGCAGTTATTGAACCACCTGGGCTGTTGATATAAATGTTGATATCTTTATCCGGGTTTTCAGCTTCTAGAAACAAGAGCTGTGCGACGACGAGATTTGCTGTGTTGTCATCAATCTCACCACTGATAAATATGATTCTGTCCTTTAGCAGTCTAGAGAAGATGTCGTACGATCTTTCGCCCTTGCTCGTTTGTTCAACTACATATGGGATATAATTTGACATTTTGCGCCTCCGTGAGGCGAATTACTAGATAAATTTTGCATTGTCTACTAAGAAGTCGACTGTTTTTCTAGATTTAAGATTTGACTTTAAGTAGTCGTAATTGTCTTTTTCGAATAATTTTCTGATTTCGCTTGCATCACGTTTTTGCATTTCTGCAATTTTTTCAATTTCTGCATCCACATCAGCTTCATTGACTTCGATGTTTTCTTGAACCATGACTTTTTCGATGACTAAGCTCGTTTTGACTCTTGCAAGGGCATCTGTACGCATTTGTTCTCTAAGTGCATCTATGTTTCCACCAGTGAACTGAACGTATTGATCCATGCTCAACCCTTGATATCTGAGTTGTTGATCGAACTCTTTGATCATGCCGTCGATTTCGCTTTCAATCATCTTAGCAGGAATTTCTACTGTGATGAGTTCAGAAACTGCATCGATCACTTTATCGCGTCTTGCTGCTTTTGCACTTTCTGCAGCAGATACTTCAAGTTCAGCTTTCATGTTCGCCTTATAAGCTTCGAGTGTTTCGAATTCAGAGACATCTTTCGCAAATTCGTCGTCAATCACAGGTAATTCTTTAAATTTAATGTCGTTTACTGAAACGTGGAAAATCGCATCTTTACCAGCGAGTTCTTCAGAATGGTAAACTTCAGGGAATGTCACATTTACGTGTACGTGGTCGCCAATTTTAGCGCCAATCAATTGCTCTTCAAAACCGGGAATAAACTTGCCTGAACCGATAACGAGCTCTTGGTTTTCTGCTGTGCCACCTTCAAATTGGTGATCGCCAACAAAGCCTTTGTAATCGATAATCGCAGTGTCTTCGTTTTGAATCGGTCTATCGACTGAAACAAGTCTAGCATTCATGTTACGCGTTTTTTCGATTTCATCATCGATCATCTTGTCAGTAACCTCGGCATTTACATCTTCAACTTCGATGCCTTTGTAGCCTTCAAGTGTGAATTCTGGAGCAACGGTAACAACTGCTGTAAATACAAGTTCTGACTTTGGTGCAACTTCTTCGATATCGATGTCAGGTCTTGCAACTGGATCAATAGAAAGCGCATCTAATGCTTTTTCATAGTGAACTGGTAATAAGCTGTTTACTGCATCTTCAAAAAATGTTCCCTCACCGTATTGTTTTTCGATGATTGATCTTGGTGCCTTGCCTTTTCTGAATCCTGGAATGTTGAATTTGCCTTTATTCTTGTTGTATGCGGCAACAACTGCTTTTTCGAATTCTTCAGCAGCTACAGTAACTTTTATAGTCACTTCACTATTTTCTTTCTTTAAAATCTCATAACTCATTAGAATGCCTCCCGATCTTTATAATTAATTTCGCCAAGCTTAAACTTGACATATAAATAACCATTTTAACCTAATAATATTATCTTATTTAGCCAAAAAAGTAAAGTTTAATACGGAAAATCACTATAATTATACCTTATATGGCGCATCAAACAAGGGTTTATTGCAAAATTTACCCTCATGTTATATATTATTCACATATCATTCACAACCATCGCACATTTAGGAGTAAAAATGGCTCAAAATAGATTAACTGAAGCGCAAAACACCGCTTCACTACACCATAATGGTCCTGCACTTACGTTAGCGATCCCTGGAAGTGGCAAAACGACGCTTCTCTTACACCGTTTGATCAATTTGGTGACAAACTATGACGTGAAGCCAAGTCAAATTATGACGTTGACCTTTTCAAAAGCCTCTGCTGACGATATGGCACAACGCTATAAAAGTCAATTTGGCCATCTAAACCATCATTTTCAGTTCATGACGATCCACAAGTTTGCGTATGCCGTTTATCGGAACTATTTGAAGCAAACGGGTAAATCGATGCAGCTTTTAGAGGATGGTGCACAAAAATTTCACATCCTCAATGAACTCTATAAAAAAAGACATCACGATACCCTGACGGAAGACGATTTTGAAACGTTGACCAACCACATCGGGTTGATTTACAATCTGAAGCTGACGCGTGAAGACTTGCCAAATTTCAATTTTCAGTGGCCGGACATCTTTGACCTCACGGAGGACTACCACCGTTACAAAAGAGATCACAACCTATTTGATTTCGACGATATGTTGTTAAGCGCAATAAAACTACTTCAAAAGACGCCAAAGCTACTTGAGCAAGTCCGAAGTACCTATCCCTATATTCAAGTGGATGAAGCACAGGACACGTCAAAACTCCAATTTGAACTGATCGAGCTGCTCCTCGGTCCAACGAACAACCTCTTCCTAGTTGCTGATGACGACCAATCCATCTATGGTTTTCGAGGTGCATTTCCCACCTATTTACTTGAATTTCCAAGTAAATATCCAGAAGCAAAACTCTACTATCTCACCGAGAATTTCAGGTCTGATGCCAACATCGTCGAGACCGCATCGGCAGTCATCTCAAAGAACAAGCAGCGCTTTGACAAAACCATGTTGCCCTATCATGAAGCCACTGAAAAACCAGTTGTTAGACTTTTTGATGACCTAACTGGCAGAAACGCGTATCTCATCGATAGAATCCAAAACACCGAAGGCACAAAGGCGATCCTGTTTCGAAATAAAGTTTCATCTCTGAGCGTCATCGATAGTTTAGAAAGACACCATCTGACGTTTCAAATAAAGGATGCGCCTCTCAGAGAGTTCAACCACTGGATGATCGAGGACCTCATCGCCTTTTTCACACTGGCTTTGATTCCACAAGATTTGGATAGCTTTAATCGCATCGCTTTCAAAATGAACGGTTTTATCTCAAGGGAAATGCTCAACTTCGTCAAAGCCAATCACAGAGGACGAAGTGTTTTTTCAATATTAGTAAATGCACCCTTTTTATTAGATTATCAAACGCGGACACAAGAACGTCTGCAAAGTCAATTTGAAACGCTTAAAACACTGCGTCCGTATGATGCACTGCACTACATTGAAACCGAGCTCGGCTATCTAGACTATATAAAGAGCAACTCGCAAAGGCTCGGACTCAGCATGAACTACGCGCGCACAAGGCTTGACGCATTTAAAGCTATAGCCAAACCACTACGCACAGGGTTTGATTTTATCAATCGTATTTCTGCACTTAAAGTTTTTCTACAGGAAAACTTCAACAACGCTTCTGAAAGCATCATTTTATCCACCATACACGGCTCAAAGGGACTCGAGTTCGATTCTGTTTTCATGATCGATGTCAATCCTCAGATTTTTCCGGGGTTTAAAGCGACAGAAAGCGACGCCCTCGAAGAGGAACGCCGCCTGTTTTATGTAGGGATGACCCGTGCTAAAAGGTCTTTTGAGTTGCTACACGTCGAGTTTATCAATGGCAGTTACAACCCAAATTCGTTATTCATCGATGAACTCCTCAGCAAGCCGCTCACTGACCGCCGATTTAATAATGCTACTGGAAAACCCGCGATTGGCTAAAAAACTCGCCAATTTTTGGTAAGTGCTATACTTGTATTTATAATCCGTCTTCAGGCGATCCCAATCAATCTTGGTGCTCGCTATTTTTTTGTCTAAAATGACCCTTATCGCAACTTCTGGATCGTGGGCTTCACCCTCACCCTCTTCTTCATCTTGCAATTTGAAGAAGGCTTCTTCAGCATCGTGACTTGAAACACCTTTTTGCTTTAAAGCCATCTTGATGCGGTAGTCTCCGTATTTTGAGCGCTTACTTCTGATGAAATATTGCGCATAAGTCACATCATCGAGATATTTGAGTTCTTTTAAAAATCCGATGATTTGCGCAATCAACTCGGGAGACATCTCTTTAGACGCGAGCTTGTCTTCAAGTTGTTTTACCGTTCTCATCTGTAGCGACAATAAATAAAGGGCATATTCTAGCCCTTTTTCGTAGTTGTAAACCACTGCGTTCTCCTCTCGATACGGGATTAACGTTTGCTGCTCTTATCTTCTATGGTCACTTCAATCCAATCGATCTCGATCATATTGCCCGTACCTGTACCAAATGGGTGCATCATGATTCTGATGGCATTTTTATCAAGTCTATAGCTATAGAGTTTGTATTCCTTGTCATTGATCTTATAGATCATCTGATTTGAACGCATATCAAAAATCAACGTCTCTTCAATCCATTCGTCATAAATTGGCGTGATCAGCTGATAGTTGTCGTTGTATTCCCAGTCAGATGCCAAAAACCTTATGACGTCCTTTCCTGGTCGCTCAGTGACGTTTATCAGGTCGTACGAATACTCAACGAGCACAATCCCATCGCCTATAGCCGTGAACCACGAACCATCTGTAGAACTGGGTTCAAGGTCTAAATCCGCCGTTTGATAAAGGGACAACCCGCCTGAAAAGGTCTCATTGCCATGGCTTATTTTAACTTTTCGTTTGATTGTAAGGACATCTTTGCTCTGAAGTTCGATGGGCTTGCTCAGCATGTAAGGCATGACGCCAGTCGTATCCGATGACAATTTTAAAAGGCCATCCGTCAAAGTTACTAGGTCATATGAGCGATTAAACGTCTCCCATTCACTTACCAGCCAAAAATCCTTATCCATCTCGTCAAATTCAAAACGATAAGATTCTATGTTATCTGGGGCTTTTTCGTGTGTGATGATGCTGTAGAATAAAAATAAAGCTAGGGCAATTAATAAAATGACAAAAGCCTTTTTCATGGTTCACATCCTTACACTGTTTTTGTTTTTTCCATGATCTCTTCTATATCTTTGAGTCCGATGATAAATTTGTACTTAGGTTTAATTTTCTCAAATTCGAGTTCAAAGACGAACTGAATAACGTCCACTGATTGCCACGTGATCGTAATCTCTTTAACCCAATTCCCAAGTTTGATTTCCTTAAGTTTATCAAGTAGTAAATGCTTGAGTCTAGACAAATCCACAAAACCCTTTGGCGTTCTTTTAAGATAATTAAAAGTCGCGATGAGAATCGCTTCACGCACGCGTTTAAAAATGAGAAATTGTTTGACACTCTTATAGCTTTCTACCATTAAAAATATTAAGAAAGTCGCTACCCCTGACAAAATGATATTGGTTAGCATGCGCTTCTCCTATTCTGTAACCCTATACATAATTTCAATACCTATACGATTCTACCTAAATTATCGGCAAATTTACCTCGGTTCTTGAGTAATATATGCCGTGTCATCATTTGATGCAATATTGCCACGTAACGTGACAAGTTCTTCTTCTGTTAGATGGCGCCATTCGCCTTTTTTTAGATCGCCTAACAAGATATTAGATACCCGAATTCTCTTAAGTTTAACCACTTGGTAATCAAGCTCTTCGCACATTCGTCGAATTTGGCGGTTGAGTCCCTGCGTCAAAATGATACTAAACGTACGATCATCAACGCGTTCGACCGTGCAAGGCCTCGTGATTGTGTCTAAAATTTCAACGCCCTCAGACATTCGCGTCAAAAACGTTCTAGAAATCGGTTTGTCCACCGTGACGATGTATTCCTTTTCATGAAAATAGCGCGCTTTCAAAATGCCATTGGCTAAATCACCGTCATTAGTCATAAGAATCAGCCCTTCAGAGTTCTTATCGAGTCTACCAACTGGAAATATCCGCGTCGGATAATCGATATAGGCGATGATGTTATCTTTTACATCCACATTACTCGTGCACTCAATACCAACCGGTTTGTAAAATGCAAGAACCACCTTTTCAGTCACTGCCTGAATCACCTTATCGCCAAATTTTACCTCGTCAGTTTCGGTGACTTGCGTTCCAAGTGTTGCTACGGCGCCATTGACGAATACTTTACCCGCTTCGATTTGACGGTCGGCTTCACGTCTTGAACAGACACCCGCTTCACTTAAAAACTTGTTTAACCTCATAATATTTCTCCTAAATTTCTAAGTTCGATGGAAATGGAGCCATCTGGATGTGTCACGATATCAAGGTTTTCACTTCTTGAGACGTATTCAAATGGCAAAACGATCTCAACACCACTTGCCGTTTTTATTTTTTGAGTGCGTCTCAACTTCTTTCGCTGAGATTCGTTGACTGAAAGCGTCTCAGGTTCGATGCCTTTATCTTGAAGTTCTTGCACGTAAGCTTCTCGTGCCACTTTTGTCTCAAAGCATTGATTGACAATGGTCGACATATCAAGCGCACCATTTTCATCGAGGTGCGCTGTGATCATCTTCTTAACTGCTGCTGTCTTTACAAGGGGTTGGTCATCGTATTTCTCCATGACTTTTTGAGCGGCCTTCGTGATCAGGTCAATTTTGCGTTTGACCGTCATATCACTTTGTAGACCAAGGACCTCTTCAGCGATATATTTGGTTTTGGTGCCGTCTATTGTAACCAGTTTGTCTTTGATCAAAGCTTTATTGCCTGACAAATCCATTAAGAAGCCCTCTTCGACTTTTTGTGATTTGTAAGGAAGCGTTGTGACTTGTCTGATAATCTTATTCGTGATGAGGTTGTCTTCCATTTCTACTGCATGAGCGTAGCTCGTTCTAAAATTGAGCTTAAGAAAGCCGATATAATCGATGTCTTCGCGATTAAATTTTAGACACATCAAGTCACATGGTTTTATGTCATCGGTCTTTTGCATCGCCTCGAAAAAAAGATCTGCCACAGCGAGTGACAACTCTTTAAAGTCAATACGGTCCCCAGTAAGTTTTGTCGCTTGGATCAAATCAGAGGTGGATATATCTAGGTGTTCAAAGAAACCCTCAATGTGCTTGCCTGCGTACTCGCTGATTTCCAGATCGAGCTGCATTGGCCGTTCCGACAATAATTTTACGTTGCTCTGTGCATCGAGCACATGTAGATAGGCTTCAACTATTTGCATTTTTTTCTCCTATAAGGTTCCTTTTCGTTTCTCGATTGTGCTCTATATAGAATAGCCTAGTCCTTTTATTATTTCAAGTCAGTGCGATAAAAAAGACGTCACCTAGCTGAATAATCTGCTCGGCGACGCCTTCATGCTTTAATGCTTTAATGGCTTAATCGATTTTAAATCGGTTCGTCTCTCTTTCTAGAATTGATGCCATATTTTTTAGCTCGGTAATACTGGCAGCAATTTCTTCAAAGGTCGCCAC
>CAYLNI010000074.1:4631-5828 GCA_964384705.1 uncultured Fusibacter sp. | reverse complement strand
TGATTTTCGACATTTGATCCGATCCGCTCTGATGATGCGACGTTGCCTTGCATCACGTAAGATAGATCATCGATTGCCTTCGCCATTTCTTCAGAAATTTGCGATTGTTGCATCGCACCTTGACGAATATTTGCCAGCTTGACATCAATGCCTTCGATAAGTGATAAAATTTCACTGAAGCTGACGTTGGTGTCATGAACTTCTTTCACACTGCGTTCAACCAGTACTTTTTCTTTGCTCATAGTTGAACTTGCCCCTTGAATGTCACCTGAGATATGCGTGATGATCTCGTTGATCTGATATGCTGATATTTTGCTCTGTTCAGCGAGTTTTCTAACTTCATCAGCGACAACCGAGAAGCCTCTTCCATGTTCACCAGCTCTAGCGGCTTCAATAGAAGCATTTAAGGCAAGGAGTGACGTCTGTTCTGCGATGGCATTGATAATCCCTACAATTCCGACTATTTCTTCTGAAGATAACTTAAGTGTCTCAATGACATGTGCCATAGATTCCGACGACTGCTTAACTTGTTCGATACTCTCTACAACGCGCGTCAACTTCTCTGCACCTGCTTTAGAAGCTGCGAGCACCTGTCCTGAATCGTTAACCACCAAGCCCGTTTCACTTGCTATCATCTGTGCACTGCCCGACAATTCTTGTATACTTGCTGTCGTTTGTTCCACGACACTTGCATTGCTTTGAAGCCCATCGATCATACTCTGTACTTCGACGTTGATACATTCTATACTCTCGTTTGCCTGCTCAATAGCATCGTGTATTTCATCAGTATAGCTCGACAAGGTACTAGAGCTACTCTTCACTTGAACGACGACGTCTCTGATCTTGGTGACAAATTGATTGAAATAAGTGGACATCGTACCCATTTCTTCCTTGGTCTCAATATTAAGTGTCTTGGTCAAATCGCCTTCGCCTTCTGAAATGGGTACGATGGCCACTTATTTACATTGCTGATCGGTTTTGAGATGACCGTTGCCAATGTAAATGCAAATATGACTGCCAACGCAATAATAACTGCCACAATTAACAGCATTTTCATGATCAACATTTTAATTTCATCTTTAAGCTTTTCTTTAACATCTAAGTTGAACTGAGTTGCAACTTCGCCTACCTTTGCACTTGAAGCTGAGATTGCCCCAAAATATCCTTCAGTTTCATCTCGACCGATTGTATCATCTA
>CAYLNI010000074.1:0-4618 GCA_964384705.1 uncultured Fusibacter sp. | reverse complement strand
CAGTAAAGGCGGCCAAATAACCTTCAGAGATTGTTTTATATTCATCTTTATATGCCTGATTGAAATCCCCAAGCATGATTTGTGTGTTCGGATATCCAAGTTGATCTTTAATTTGATCTAAAAACCTCGGTGCTTGTGTATAGAGATAGTTGACATGTGCCATATCTAAATTGGCGATTGCCTTATCCAGATTCGAATCCTGAGGCATCGCGGCCAGCTTGGTCTTAAGTTGTTTTTTCACAGTATCTATTTTTCCGACGACACCATAGCGATCATAGCCTCTTTTTTGAATGCCTAAGTGCATGCCATCAAAGTTCTGTTTATAAAGTGTTATTTCTTGCTTTAGTTGTGTGATTTGTTCGACAAGTGCAGCGTCGTTCTTAATCAGTCCTGCACCCAATAGCGTCTCTATATTAGTAAGGGCCATATCGTACTGCGTTTGAAAAGCCAACGTTCTATCTGTCTGACTGAAATCACCTTCTGCGAGGTCTGAAGCGGCTTTATAAAAATCCTCATTCGTTCGGTCTACAAGTAAAAAGTCTCTTTGTGTTGAATTCATGGCCTGAACGCGTGTACCAAGCTGATTTTGCGCTTCGATAACCGGGATATAGGTGTTCACGATTAAATTGACAAAGTTATAAGATGAGAAAGTCACGTATATCATGGCTATAATCATGAGCATAAAACCGATCAGCACTTTATTTCTGATTTTTAAATGCTTAAATCCGAATGGATTCTTCACTTTTTTGATACCTTGAATTTTGGTTTTATTTTTGCTTTTATTTTTGGAAATCCGTTCTTTCTTGACTTTCTTCACAAAATACCTCCCAAGATTTTACGTCTACTGTCATTGTTTTATTATAACGATTTTTGTGACAATATACTATAGCAAATCGATATTTTTGCAAAAGTCTGAAAAATAAAAAATGTCTATTTGCAATACGTGCAAATAGACAAAAAAATTCATACGGGTCACTCTATCTCTTGATATATAACCCACGCCTTATCTAAATTGGCGATGAAGCAATCGACGATAACGGGATCAAAATGTTTGCCTGAAGCTTCCTTGATCATATCTACAGACGCCTCAAAGCTGAACGGCTCTTTATACGTGCGTTTTGAGGTCAATGCATCAAAGACATCTGCCACCGCGACAATTCTAGCAGATAGTGGAATTTCGCTACCAATAAGCCCCTCTGGATAGCCACTGCCATCCCATTTTTCATGATGATAACGTGCGATGTCCTCAGCAAATCTGTAAAAATCGGCGTCAAATACACTTAAACCGTCTCTTAGCGATTTAAAAACATCAGCGCCAACTTCGGCATGTGTCTTCATGATGCGCCATTCTTCAGGCGTCAATTTGCCTGGTTTCTTGAGAATTTCATCCGGAATACCTACTTTTCCTATATCATGTGCGGATGCATTGCGTTCAATTTCAAGTACGAATTTGCGATTGACTTCATAGCCAGGTATTTTACGAACGCGTAAGCCTTCAGCGATAACGACCGAATAACGGACCATGCGCATGATATGATCGCCCGTTTCATTGTCTTTTTTATCGACGAGCTCAGCGAAACTACTCGTAATTCTTGAAAAGACGACTTTTGTGAAATAAGCTCTATTGAGAAGGCCGCTTATTTCATAAATGATTTTTTCCGCCAATCTTAAGTGATCTTCTGTAAAATGCTTTTTCTTTACCGAACTGAAAAACACCATGCCAAACACCGCATCACCCATCACGAGTGGGATGACCATGTTGGACATGATCCCCTCCATTCGCAGCAGTTTTAAAGAAGCACTATATGGCTTGGCACTAAAAGCCTCTTCGAGGTCTTCAGTAATAAAGGACTTTTTAGAATATAGTGTCGTCGTAAGAGATGTCTTTGAAAAATTTACTTCAAAGCCAGGTCCAAGACGAATATTGTCAAAATTTGCAACGCCGAACTCTGCGATGAATTTTCTTTTGCTGTAGTCTACAAAGGCGATACCGATTCTATCAATGTCGAATTTCAAATTGACCTTGTCAAACAATAACTCAATGAGATCATCGATCAAGTAGTGTGTCTGTATAAGCTCTTTGACCTCTTTGGTGAATTTTTCTTCTTCAATATGTTCTTTGACCATCTTTACAATTGCTTGATCCTCTTTGAAAATCGGTCTCCCATTTGGCAATGCATCGATGTCGTATTGATGCTTCTCTAGTTGAGAAAATCCCTTTAATATGAATTGCTGATCGTACAGGACGTATTTTATGACACCAAGTGTCAACCCGATGATTAATAGGATCAATATGACAAACACCGTGTTGAGCAAGATGGTTGTATCTCTAAATATCGCATCGTTTATTGACTTGTTTATTTGTTTTAGTTCAACAAGACCCGTTGATAGGGAAAGGCTATAATCGTTGATGATCTCAAAGGGCATGGCATCCATTCTGCTTCCCTTTGTCAATTTATCGATACGCTCTGCACTGTGTCTAAGCGTTTCTATGAGCGCATACATTTTAGCAATTTGATCATTGTGTCTTTTTAAACTCAGTGTGTTGAGCTGTTCCAAGTTGTTATAAAGTGCATCAAATTCACCAATACTTGTTTCAGCAAGTTTATAAAGTGTTGTTTGGTAGAATTCAAATGCCTCTGTGAGCTTGATATCCGGCATATTCTTAAATTCAGGACTAGATTGTGACAATACATTGTCAATACCACGAAGTGGCAGTTCCATGGATAGTGATCCTGACACAAGTTGTTCCATATGGTTTACATTGTCATCGCTAATCCTTTTTGATGTTGGCACGAGATAGAAGTTAAACCCTATCGCGATCAAGATAAACATGATGATGCCAAATACCAATAATTTAGTTACTTTCTTCAAACTGACCATCGAATGCCCTCACTTAATATTGCAATGCCTAGTTGTCATTTTATCAAAATTTGTCTCAATATGGTAGGCAAAGATTCTAAAAATTTAGTATACTGTCTTTAGACGCATATGAAAATAAATTGTTCCAATAGAAATACGCTTTATGGGAGGTCAAATGAACAGCATAGACTCAAATCGCAACTTTATGAAATCGAATTTTGACAGCTTTCAAAATCAGGCGGCTTCGGACCAGATGAAGGGTGTTCCTGCACCAAGTCTGCAAAAAGCGCCAAAGCCAGACGCAGAGATCATCAATTTGCCAAATGAGGTCGCTCCTGGAGCTCAAGAAGCAAGCTTGTATGACGCATTAAACAAAAGGCGTAGTATCAGACAATATGGCGATGTGCCAATGAGCCTAACCGAACTTGCCTATCTGCTGGAATCCACGTGTCGCATTCAAAAGGTGATCGGCGATAACATCGCCAGCTTCAGACCTGCACCATCTGGCGGCGCAAGACACGCCTTTGAAACCTATCTAGTGGTCAACAACATAGATGGACTTGAAAATGGTGCCTATCACTATTTGCCATTGAACCATCAACTCGAAAAGTTAACTCAAGGTGTTTCCTCTGAGCAACTCATCGAATCGGTCAACGGTCAAAAATTTGTCGAGGCAGCCAACGTCGTCTTTTATTTCAGTGCTGTTCCCTATCGTGCAGAATGGCGTTATGGGCTCAAATCTCATAAAGTCATGCTCATTGATCTCGGACATCTTGGACAAAATCTCTACCTTGCTGCAGAAGGTATCCGTGCAGGTGCATGTGCCATCGCTTCTTATGACCAATATAAGTCAGATGCACTTTTTGAACTCGATGGCATCGACGAATTTGTCGTCTACATCGTGCCTATGGGTAAGAAACCGTAAAGTTAAGAAATTATAATAATTACAAAGAAATATATTCTTCATGCAATTCCTAATTTAGATTAATTCAACTCAGGAGGAACTACAAAATGATCAATGAACAAAGATTGGTTGATGCCTTCATGGCATACGTTCAAATATCTAGCCCTACAAAACAAGAAGGTCGTTTTGCCGCATTTATAAGCAAAGAATTAGAATCACTCGGCCTTGAAGTCAGAATTGACGACGCTGGCGAAAAAGTAGGCAGCGATACGGGCAATGTCATTGCAAGGCTAAAAGGTAATACTGATGGCGAAACAATCCTATTTAGCTGCCACATGGACACCGTTTCTCCAAGCATCGATATCAAACCAGAAATTCGCGATGGCATCATCTATAGCGATGGCACGACGATCCTTGGCGGTGACGATAAAGCGGGGATTGCCGCCGTCGTCGAAGCACTCCGTACCGTGGTAGAAAACGATATGAAGCATGCCGATATCGAAGTGATCTTCAGCATCTTCGAAGAAGGTGGCTTACATGGTGCAAAGAACCTCGATTTCAAACAGATCAAGTCGAAGCAAGTCTTTGTACTAGACAGTGGCGGCGATCCAGGCCAGATTATCGTCAAGGGACCTGCGCAAGATAAACTCGAGTTCAAAGTAATCGGCAAGCCCGCACATGCAGGTGTCGCTCCAGAAGAAGGCATCAGTGCCATCATGGTTGCAAGTCATGCGATCAGCAAAATGAACTTGCTCCGTATCGATTCAGAAACGACCGCCAATATCGGCCGCATCGAAGGTGGCTCGGTTACAAATATCGTTCCCGCTGAAACTGTGGTTATCGCCGAGGCGA
>CAYLNI010000073.1:13798-14069 GCA_964384705.1 uncultured Fusibacter sp. | reverse complement strand
TACTATATGGCGCGTGAAAGAGATTTGACAATTAAACGCTTTGATGTTCTTTTTACGGCGCGAATTCATGGCCAATCAAAATGGAATGACCAGACTTTCAAAGCGAAACAAAAATTTATCAAACGGACACTTGAGTTTAGTAAAGGGGTCAAACATGGAATTTATAAGCCATAGAATCAATAAAGTTGAAGACTTGATCAAATTGCCGACTATTTATGGGGTCGAGCTGGACCTTCGAGATTTGGGCGATGAAATCGTCATTTCACATGAT
>CAYLNI010000073.1:1984-13776 GCA_964384705.1 uncultured Fusibacter sp. | reverse complement strand
TTGGTGGGGAACGGTTTGAAGATTATTTGAAGCATTATCATCACGGGACGATGATCTTGAACATCAAGAGTGAACGCATCGAGCATCGCGTGCTTGAGATGATTCAAAAGGCGGATGTTAAATCTTACTTCTTCTTGGATTCGTCGTTTCCAATGATTTTTCTGCTTTCAAATAGCGGCGAATCCAATATTGCACTCCGGTTCTCGGAATATGAGGGCATGGATACCATCCGCAATATGGCAGGTCGCGTCAAATGGGTATGGGTTGATTGTTTTACGCGTTTTCCACTTGAACGTGACGTTTTTGATGAGATGAAAGCGCTTGGGTATAAATTATGTCTCGTATCACCGGAATTACAGGGCCGCGATGCGGATATTGAAGCTTATAAGGCAATTTGTACAGAAAGAGGCATCGTATTTGACGCAATTTGCACCAAAACGCACAATATCGTCAGGTGGGAAGAATAAAGGTTTAATTGTTTTAAAATTGACGAAAAGTTGATATTAAGGACTGACTTCGGTTTTTGACCGGGATCAGTTCTTTCTTTATTTTTATATTACAATGCTGTTAAGAAATGATGTTAATTACACAATTACTATGGTTATCATGTAAAATAAAAGGACAATAAAGACAATTTGTAATAGTGAAAAATGATAGTAAATGATAGTGAAGAAAAGTGGAGAGTGCAAATGAAAAATAAGGCGATAATTTCAATCATCTTCTGTATAGCTTTAGCTCTATTTTCAAATGAACTGTATTTAAGCTATGCAGCGCCGTTGACTGAAGCGAGAAAAGCTGAAATCAACGAAGATTTTAAAGGGCTTTGGGTAGCTACGATTACCCACTCAAAGCGACGACGGACAGTGAGACGCTTAAAAATGAAGCGCTTAGAATCATCGAAGAAGCTGATGCAATGGGATTAAACGCCATAGTGCTTCAAGTCAGACCTTCCGCAGACGCGCTATACAAGTCAACCATTTATCCTTGGTCCAAATACTTGACTGGGAAACAAGGTCTAGCCCCAAATGATGGTTTTGATCCACTTGCATTTTGGATCGAAGAAGCGCATAAACGCGACATAGCCATCCACGCATGGATTAATCCGTATAGAATCACTAAAAAAACGGCAAGTGAGCCAGCACTCAATTACGCCTCATTATCTGCGACGCATCCTGCAAAACTGCATCCTGAATGGGTTGTCGAGCACTCTGATGGCAATCTCTACTTCAATCCAGGTTTGCCTGAAGTACGCAAACATATTGAAGACAGTATCGTTGAAATCATCGACAATTACGATGTGGATGGTATTCACTTTGACGATTATTTTTATCCAGGTACGACGTTTAATGATGCACAAGCTTATGCCACCCACGGTAGTACTTTTGCTACATTGGCAGACTGGAGACGTAACAATGTCGACCAGTTGATTGATGGCGTCTTTAAGGTGATCAAATCAAAAGATCCGACCATACAGTTTGGTGTGAGTCCTTTTGGCATATGGGCAAACCCAAAAAACATCGCAACAGGTAGCGCAACCAATGGCTTCGAATCGTATTTCAGTCAATACGCAGATACAAAAAAATGGGTTCAAAACAATATGATCGATTATATCGCACCACAGCTCTATTGGAACATAGGCTACTCAGTTGCCGATTATAGCAAACTTGTCAGCTGGTGGAGCGATGTCGCTAAAAATTCGACTGTCAACCTATATATAGGTCATGCCGCATATCGCGTTGGCAATCAAGATAGTTCTAGCCCTTGGTATGGTGTCAATGAGATCTACAAACAGCTCAAATTGAATCAGAATTACGCCAATATCGATGGTAGCATATTTTTTAGATATGGCTTCTTTAAAAACAATGCGGATTTAAGAAATTTGGTTACCAATTTTTATAATGGTTCTACGATACCTCCAGCTCAAACGGTGATTCAAGACAAGCTCGTCATCGGAAGACCAGCTAGAGATACGCAAACGACGAGTGCCTTTTATTTTATTGGTGGTGCTTCAGACCCGAGGTATCCAGTTACATTAAACGGCTCAGAGATTAAAATCAAAACAGCACAAGGGTATTATGGTGTTTATGTACCACTCGTCAAAGGCACTAATACTTTTGTGATCAAGCAAAATGGCAAGAGTGTCACACGTACCATTACGCGCTATTCACCAGCACAGGCGCAACCAATGGCAAAAGTTGAAATTATCGAATCTTCGATTTGGCCTCAAAATACACGTATGATCAAAAATGATGAAGAAATTTCTTTTTATTGCAAAGCACCGATTGGTGCTACAGTAACAGCAACACTTTATGGTAAAACCTACACACTTGTACCAGCTGTAAAATCCACGACGTCGACAAAACCATATGCGACGACTTATACGTATAAAACAAAAGTTGCCACTCAAACGGGTAAACCTAGGATTGTCGATCTTGGAAAACCCGTTTACAAAATGACTTACAAAGGTGGCGTTTACACAGCAACAGCTAAGGCATCCGTTAAAGTCGCTATAGAGGGCGCTCCTTATATTGCAACCATAACTAAGGATTTTGTCGATAGCTACCAAACAGCTACAACTTCAAATGGCGCACATTATATCTTGCATAGAGGTATGAGAGATTTTGTAACCGGTGAGTATGGTGATTTTGTTAGATTGTCTTCAGGACTCTGGGTTAAAAAAGATAATGCAACCGTTGAAGGTGGCAGTATAAAAGGGAATGTTCTAAGCAAAGTCTCTTATATACGATCGACAAAAACTGATGAAATCCACTTCTTTATGAATGAAAAAGTCATCACAACCGTTTCATACAATGGTTCGAAACTGTCAGTCACACTTGGTCAAACAAGTAATGGTCAACCGCTAGTCTTACCGACAGCGCATATGCTGCAAAGTGCGACACACGCGACAAATGGAAAAACGACGACATATGATTTTGTCATTAAAGACCCTTCGCAGTTATCCGGTTATTATTTGGAAGATATAAACGGTGGCATCAAACTCGTCATGAAGAAAAAATTTGTCGCTTATTCTGAGAGCACAAATCCACAAGAACCCCTTAAAGGTGCTGTCATCATGCTAGATCCAGGTCATGGGGGCACGGATTCTGGTGCAATTGGACTCCTCGGTTCATTAAAGCCAGAGAAGACGATCGTACTTGAATATACGATGCGCATCAAAGCAAAACTTGAAGCACTTGGCGCAAAGGTTGTGCTCACGAGATCGGATGACATCTATGTCAGTTTAAATGATCGATTGGCATTGTCGAGAAAAGTGTTGCCTGATTTGTTTATTGCCATTCATGCAGACAGCTTGGAAGAATCAGCGGATTTGAGTAAAGTAAATGGTTTCTCCGTGTTCTACAAAGATGTATTGGCAAAATCCTTTGCAGAAAAAGTGAGAAGCAGTGTGATTCAGAACCTCGGCCGTAAAGATAGAGGCGCTAAGGTTATGAATTTCTACATCGTAAGAGGGACATGGTCGCCTTCAATTTTGCTTGAAACTGGCTTTATGCCAAATCCGGGTGAGTTCGAATGGTTGAGCGATCCAAATGAACAAGAGCGCTTTGCAGATACACTTGCCAATTCAATACTCGATTATTTTACACAGAAGTAAATTAGAAATGAAACAAATAAATAGTATTTAAAATTGCTATTAATGTTATAGAAAGCCGTACAGGGTTATCCAACTTGTACGGCTTTTTATATTGGGATAAGCCATGTGAGCCTTGTTCACGAATTGTTTACGAAATGTTCAGACATAGGTCAATTAAATGACTTTACAGGTGCTTCAGAAAACGATAGAATATATTTCGTACACGAAACATCGTGTGCGAAATATCGCAGGCGAAATAATAGGAAAATTCATACTAGGTTAATATTGATCGTCCATAATAGTATCAATTAAGATCAATTAAGATCAGTTAAGATGGAGATGACATGATTGAACTTGAAAAGGGATATGAAGTAATCAAGAGAATAAAGCGATTAAAAGAAGGCATGCATGGCAATATTGAGAAGAATTTCAGAGAGATGAAACTCACTGGACCTCAAGGCATGGTCGTTGGCATTCTGTTCAAATCGGGTTCTCTAAAAATTGGCGAGATTGCATCGCAAATGGAGCTTTCCATGAGCACAATTTCTGGTATCATTGATCGACTTGAACGTTCAGGAATCATCACCAGAACGAAAAGTGAAGAAGATGGTCGCGTGATCCTAGTGAAATTAACGGATGATTTCAGACAAAAATCTGCAGTTAAGTTCAAACGCATCGAAGAACAATGGAGTGAAAAACTCAATCAAGCGAGTGAAGCTGAATTTAACGCCATCATTAACGGGTTAGACATTCTTGAAAGATTACTAATGGAAACTAAAGAAACTGAGTAATATCGAACAACAAACGGGGCTTTAAACGACAACACTTATTTAAGGAGAAACAAATGACGAAACTGATTAGATTCTTAAAGCCGTTTACATTAGCCTTATTGGTGGCAATAGGACTCTTGTATGTTCAAGCAATGACCGATTTGGCATTGCCGGACTACATGTCCAACATTGTGAACAATGGCATTCAAAACAACGGTATTGATCGTGCTGTTCCAGAAGTAATGGTGACATCAGATCTCGACGGCATCAAGCAAGTGATGTCTGAAACGGACAAACAATTTGTCGAGGCAAATTATCGACTTGTAACGCAAGCTGGCGATGCTGATTTATATGAAAAATTGGCTGAAACCTATTCAAAGTTAAATGGCCAAGATGTTTATTATCTGGATGAAAGTTCTGAGGATGATTTGACGAAGCTTGAGATCATCCTCTCAAAAGCGATGATAACAGCAGTGTCAATGATGGAGGGCGAACCAATTGACCTGTCATCAACGGATGATTTGCTTATCGTGCAAATGGGCAACAAAGCAGTCAGTGGTTATGTTGAGTCAATTGGTGGCGACCTAGAATCCATTCAAAGGGCCTATATCTTGAAAACTGGTGGCATCATGCTGGTGATCTCGTTAATCGGCGCAATTACATCGATTACTGTAGGTTTTATTGCAGCTAAAGTTGCATCGGGATTAGGCAGAAATTTACGAAGTGCTATCTTTAAAAAAGTTGAAGGATTCTCAAATGCAGAGTTTGATCAATTTTCAACGGCTTCACTGATCACGAGAAGCACAAATGACGTCACACAAATTCAAACGCTTATGGTCATGTTGATCCGAATGTTGTTTTATGCGCCAATTTTGGGCTTCGGCGGTATCATGAAAGCCCTTGAAAAGAGTACCTCAATGTCGTGGATCATCGCAGTTGCGGTCATCATTCTCATGGGCATCATCATGGTGGTCTTCTCAATTGCATTGCCAAAATTTAAAGCGGTTCAAAAGTTGATCGACCGGTTGAACCTCGTCGTGAGAGAAAATTTGACGGGCATGATGGTCATTAGAGCGTTTAACACGCAGAAGTTTGAAGAAAAACGGTTTGATGAAGCCAATGAAGATTTGACTAAGACGAATTTATTTGTAAATCGCGTGATGATCTTTTTATTCCCAGTCATGATGTTGATCATGAACGGCGTCACTCTAGTAATCGTATGGGTAGGGGCACATCAAATAGCGGAATCAGCGATGCAAGTTGGCGATATGATGGCGTTTATGCAATATGCGATTCAGATTATCATGTCTTTCCTGTTTCTTTCGATGATGTTTATCATGGTGCCAAGAGCGTCTGTCAGTGCAGGTCGTATCGCTGAAGTTTTAAACGTCAAAGAAACGATTTTGGATCCAGTAAATCCTGTATCTATTGATCCAGAAGGAAAAGGCATTGTCGAATTTAAAAATGTGTCTTTCAAATACTCTGAAGCTGAAGAAAACATGATTAAAAACATCAGTTTCAAAGCTGAAGCTGGAAAAGTGACGGCGATTATAGGATCCACAGGATCTGGTAAAACGACGCTCGTCAATTTGTTGCCGAGATTTTACGACGTCTCTGAAGGTGAAATCAGTATAGATGGCGTTGCGATCCATACGATAAAGCAAAAGGAACTCAGAAGTATCATCGGCTATGTGCCACAAAAGGCCTCACTATTTAGCGGAACCATTGAGAGTAACCTGCTGTTTGGTGATGCTGAGGCAGGTAGGGATCAAATGGATGAAGCCATTGACATTGCGCAAGCCACTGAGATTGTTAAAGAAAAGCCAGAAGGCATCTTAGCGCCGATTTCACAAAGTGGCTCAAATGTGTCAGGTGGACAAAAACAGAGATTATCAATTGCACGTGCCCTCATTAAAAAACCAAAGATTTATATCTTTGACGATTCATTTTCTGCGCTGGATTATAAAACGGATGCAGCTTTAAGAAATGCACTTAAGACAAAGACAAACAATGCGACTGTGATTCTCGTGGCGCAGCGTATTTCAACGATAAAAAATGCGGATCAAATATTGGTCCTCGATGAAGGCAGACTCGTCGGTCAAGGGACACATCAAGAATTGATGGCCTCATGTGAAACGTATCAAGAAATTGCCTATTCTCAACTCAGTAAGGAGGAATTGTCATGAGCGAACATAATAAAGACAACCAAGACATGAAATCCTCTAGACGTGGTGGCGGTGGAGGCGGTGGCATGGGTCATGGTCCCATGGGCAATTTAAGTGGCGCAAAAGCTAAGGATTTTAAAGGCACTTATAAGAGATTAATCGGTTATTTAAGTGCCTATAGAGGTCGTATTTTACTCGTCATATTCTTCTCAATAGGGAGTGCCATCTTCGGCATTTATGGTCCGAAATTACTCGGTAAAGCGACGACAAAAGTGTTTGAAGGCGTCATGGGTAAAATAGGCGGAAGTACTACTGGTATTGATTTTGAATATATCTCTGGCATAATGCTGACACTTATCGCACTATACGGTTTAAGTGCCTTGTTGTCCTATATTCAAGGCTATATCATGTCTGGCGTATCCATGAAGATCAGTTATAACATGCGTAAAGATATCAGCGAAAAAATTAATAAAATCCCACTCAAGTATTTTGATTCGACCAACCACGGTGAAGTACTATCAAGGATTACAAATGACGTCGACACTGTGAGCAACACACTCAATCAGAGTTTGACGCAGATTATCACGTCGTTCACTACAGTTGTAGGTGTGCTTGCCATGATGATCAGCATCAGTGGCCAGCTTACGCTTGTAGCCCTTTGTATCATTCCACTTTCCTTATTTTTAGTCATGATGATCGTCAAGCAATCTCAAAAGTATTTCAAAGAGCAACAAAAGCTTCTTGGAAACGTCAATGGCCATATTGAAGAAATGTATAGTGGTCACGTTATTATCAAGGCGTTCAACGGCGAAGAAAAAAGTGTTGAGACTTTTGAAGGATTCAATGAGGCGCTTTATAAAACTTCATGGAAAGCACAGTTTTTATCATCCATCATGATGCCTATGATAGGCATCGTCGGCAATATTGGCTATGTTGCGGTATGTGTGCTCGGTGGTGCATTGGCGGCAAAAAATGCGATAGAAGTCGGTGATATACAAGCTTTCATTCAATATGTCAGAAACTTTATGCAGCCGATCTCACAGCTGGCAAATATCTCTAATGTGCTTCAACAAACGGCAGCTTCTGCGGAACGCGTTTTCGAGTTCCTTGATGAACCTGAACAGGTTCTAGATACAAATGCACCTTTAGACGCGAATAATGTTCAAGGTGTTGTAGAATTTAAAAATGTTCACTTTGGTTACAATGAAGATCAAACGGTTATCAATGACTTCTCAGTAAAAGTGTTGCAAGGTCAAAAAGTTGCAATCGTCGGTCCGACAGGAGCTGGTAAAACAACGATGGTAAAATTGCTCATGAGATTCTATGACATTGCCTCTGGTGAGATTTTATTAGATGGAAAAAACATTCAGAATTATTCACGATTCGATCTTAGAGATCAGTTTGGTATGGTTTTACAAGATGCTTGGCTATACAATGCCTCTATAAAAGACAATATCAGATATGGCAACCTGAATGCGACAGATGATGAAATCATTGCTGCTGCGAAAGCGGCACACGTCGATAGCTTCGTTCACATGCTTCCAAATGGATACGATATGTTGTTAAATGAAGAAGCATCAAACGTTTCTCAAGGACAAAAGCAGTTGATTACTATCGCTAGGGCATTCTTATCCAATCCAAAGCTCCTGATATTGGATGAAGCGACAAGCTCAGTCGATACGCGAACAGAAGTTCAGATTCAAACGGCAATGAAGCGTCTCATGGAAAACAGGACGAGTTTTATTATCGCTCACAGACTTTCTACGATTAGAGATGCGGATTTAATTTTGGTTATGGATCACGGGGACATCGTTGAGCAGGGGACACATCTCGAGCTGTTGGCTAAGAATGGCTTCTATGCAGATCTTTACAATAGCCAATTTGAACATGAAGTAGCGAGCTGAATAATTCGTGTGAAGAACACGTGTTGATTTGATTGATATGCAATCAGATACTATGTTACTGATAAGTAATTTAGCATCTGGTTGCATATCTTTTTTTATCCCGCGTGCACAAAATGACACAAAGTTAAGATTAAAGGGAAATATTCAGGGTAATAATTCCATAGACTGTGTACGGTTGTAAATACAACAGTGCTATCGGTTGCATAGATTTTTAAGTAAATATAAGAAAAATGTGAACAAATTGTTGCCAGAATGAAATATTGGATGTATAATGAGCGTAAATGAGGTTGTTTTTTTATGATTAATGTGCAAACGCATGCACGATTTGTGCAACTATTGCTTCGTATCATAACAAAATGGCTTTACAAAAAAAAGGTTTGATGCAAAATGCATGCAAATCAGAGAGGAAATTGCATAATTAGGTTGTTACGCAATTTCCATATGTACTTAAATGGGATATGTAGGAGGATTTAAAATGAAAAAGTTAATTAGTTTATTGCTTATCATGGTAATGATGTTTTCATTAGTTGCTTGTGGTAGCAAAGAAGAAGTTGTTGAAGAGACAACTGGTGCTGCTGAATCAACTGAAGCAACGACAGAAGCAATGATGGATTTGGACGCAACTATTTCAGTACAAGTTGAAACGTCATGGCTCGAGTATTACAATGCAGCTGCTGACAGAGTTAAAGCAAAATATCCTAGTGCAGTAATCGAAATGATCGAAGTTGCATCTTTTGATCACTTAGACACAATCGACAAAACAGACATCACAAATGCTGACGTAGCTGACGTATTTGCTCTTCCAGCAGATAGAATCTACGGTTTGGCACAAAACGAAGCATTAGCTGGTATGGATGCCCTTTCAATGGCAGCTAACGTAGGCGGATTTGCTGATTACGATGCTGGTCTTGGTGGCAACTTCATGATCGAAGACGAATATTTAGCATTCCCTATGAACATTGAAACGTTGATCAACTTTGCAAACACTGCTAATGCAGAAGCAGCAGGCGTTGATTTAACACAACCAATCGAATTCACTACATTATCACCTGAAACAATGCTCGTTCCTGTTTTCAATGCTTGGTTTGGCGTAGCACTTACTAATGCTGCTGAAATCGAAATGTTAGGCATGAAGGAAGATGGCACATTATATTCTGACTTAACTGAAGATTGGGCAAACCTTCCTGCTGAAAAGCAAGCGGCGTTCACTTCATTATTTAATTACTGGAAAGCACACAATGACGCTGGTACTTCTTTATGGGATAGTACAGCTGCTTGGGGTTACATGGATACATCATTCACATCAGGCGGCAAAACTGCTGTCAGACTTGAAGGTCCATGGTCAACTGGTTCATTATCAAACCTTGCTAACGCAGGCGCTGATTTAGCAATCTTACCAATCGGTCAAGTTACTTTAAACGGTACACCACTTACTCACTGGCAAGGTGGCTGGGGATTGGGTATCAATGCAAGAGTTGAAGGTAACGAAGATCAAATGTTACTTGCTCAAGCTATGATCGAAGAAATTATCAACCCAGAATTTGCAGTAGATTTCTTCAAAGCAACTGGAAAAATCATGGAAAACGTAGATCCAGCTGTATACGAATCTTCTGATATGACTGACGTTGATAAAACAGTTGTTGCTGCAGTTATCGAATCTTACTCAAATGCACCTGCAAGACCATTATTTACTGAATGGGGTCAAGTATGGGGTACTTGGGAAACTGGATTACTTTCTTGGGCTGCTGTAAAACCTGCAACAGTTGAAGCAGCTTATGCAGAAGTTCAAGCTTCATTTAAAGCTATGATGCTCAACTTCTAGAAACTCAACTTTAAGAGAAGAGAGGTTAGCCTTTCTTCTCTTAATTTTTTTGAAAATACCAATAGTCACAACAAAATGTTAAACAGTGTCGCACTTCAGAAAGGAATTATTATGAATACGAACACCAACACCAACACCAACACCAACACAAATACGCCTATACCTATTAGAAAACTTTATATTCTTTTAATTTCGTGCGCACTTGTTATCGTTACCGCTTCCCTTGAAGTGATGTTTCGCGTTAAAGATTTATCCCTATTTAACCAGTTTCTCTTGGACAATAATATCACAGGAGATTCAAGTTTATATTTGAGTCATTACATCAGTGTCTGTTTAAGTGTTTTTTTCACTAAAATTATTATCCCCGTAACATTTGGAATCTATACGTATTTCGCTTATATAAAGATTAGGATTAATCAATTATATGTATTTATGTGGACTGTATTAAATTTGGGGGGATTAGCTTATACCGTTGTCGAATGGCAACTCGGTTCAGTTTTCTTCTATGTCACAATTTTGGGATATGCCGTTATGTTGCTGACCCTATTGTCACTAATTGATCAAATCCAGGAATATAAAACTAAGTAAAGGTGGGACTGTCTTGGGAAACTACAATGAATTTCTATATGATGACATTGGAAATGAATACGTCAGAAAAAATCAATATTTGCTCGAATTGGCGAGACATCAAAATACTTTAAAATCCGTTAGTGCCTCAGATAAAGAAAAAGTCGTTAGAGCAATCAGTGTTCTCACAAAAAATAAGAAAAATCATCCATATAATGTGGAATTATCAGCATATAAAAAGGCGGAACGCAATTTTTTAGTGACGCTAAACGCTAAAGTCAAACTCTATGCAAGTGAACTCGACAAATCTCTGGATTCAAAGCTTAGACGGTTTGAAGTTGATTTGTATAAAAGTAGAGAGAAGGCTAGTTTTTACAAGTCCTATATCGCTTTATCATACGATGCGGAGCTTGAATATGAACGCAATCGCATTATCATGGAGCAGCTTCCTGAAATCATAGAGAAGTATAGAACCACGAAAGCGGAATTGCTTAAAGCTCAAGATCATTTAACGAAAATAGACATGACTAAAGAGTCACAAATAAAAATTGAATTGAAGGCATTCGAAGCAAAGCAAAATGAGCTCTTTAAAATAGCGAAAGCCAAGTTAAAGGATAAGCGCAGAGACAAGCAAATTTCTGAAAAAGCACTTAGGAATGGTATCTTAGAGCTGAAAAACAAGCGTAAGGAAGTCACCGTTCTCAAAAGCTATGAGTCAGAAGTCAAGTCGACAAAGGAAGTCGTTCGAAATAAAAAATACATCTTAAAAACGGGTATCCGCCGCGATGTAAACGTTTTAAAATCAAATATTTCGGATTCTAGACGTAAAACGCCATCTGAAGTTTATAAAACGAGAACGCTCTTTGCTTGGACGACTTTTTATTTGCCTGGGTTAGGTCAACTGTTGAACAAACAATACCTGAAAGCAATTTTATTTGCCATTGGCACGCTTTTCATTTATATGATAGCCAT
>CAYLNI010000073.1:867-1963 GCA_964384705.1 uncultured Fusibacter sp. | reverse complement strand
ATTACCAAGGTGATGGTATTTCTGGACTTATGACCCTCGCAGCCGATGGTAAAAGAGTTGATAAGTCATTGATCTTCATGATTGAAGGCATCATATCCATATTTTTACTCTTATTTGCGATAGGCATTTATCTGTTATCCTATTTTGATACGTTGTCCGTGGAGAAGTCAGTTATAAAGGGCATCAGACCAAGAAATTGGTTTGAAACGCGTTCCAAAGTTGAACAAGATGGATTTCCATATTTGGTCTCTGTACCTGCATTAATTGTTACTGTTTTTATTGTTTTAGTTCCGATTATGACGGCTGTATTGTTATCTTTTACAGGTATGGATCCGAAAAATCAGTCGAAATTCGATTGGGTCGGTTTCGATAACTATCAATTGATAGCAACAGGATCAGGTTTGGCGGGTTCCGTATTCTGGTCAATTTTAGGATGGACTGTGATATGGACTATATGTGCAACATCTTTGGCAATCGGTGTAGGCTTCATGCTTGCTATCATAGCAAACAACGAGCGAATCAAGGGGAAGACTTTCTTTAGAGTGGTGTTCTTGTTGCCGTGGGCAGTGCCAGCTTTTATCACGATTATGTTTTTCAGTGTCATGTTTTCACCTAGTGGAGCGATAACGACACTACTAAACGATATGTTTAATATTAGTCTGACAGTAAAAACGGATCCTATTGCGTCGCGTATCGTTTTGATCTTGCTACAGACGTGGCTCGGCAGTTCCTATGTATTCTTATTATCAACTGGTGTCCTTCAAGCGATTCCAGGTGATTTATATGAAGCGGCACAAATAGATGGCGCGACCGAATGGCAAAAATTGAAACGCATCACGATACCGATTGTGCTTTTTCAGACGGCGCCTTTATTGGTAGGTCAATATACGTTCAACTTCAACAATTTTTCGATCATCTATTTATTTAACAGCGGTGGACCATTCAACCCTTCGAAATATGGGAACTTGGCAGGTAGCACGGATCTTCTGATCTCATATATCTATAAATTGACCATGGAAAATCAATACCAATCCATTGGTGCGGCGATCACGATTGTCATTTCACTCGGATTGATGTTATTTGCTTTTATTGGATT
>CAYLNI010000073.1:0-827 GCA_964384705.1 uncultured Fusibacter sp. | reverse complement strand
AAGGAGGAGAGGTTATAATGAAACGTTTGAAAAAGAAAAATGAACTTTACCTTTCCGATAAGCAACCACTAAGCACACTTGGTGTGATTATGCTCATTTTGTCCTATGTTGTATTGTTTGCATGGACGATAGCCATTTTATGGCCTCTTTTCCAAATGGTTATTTCAGCTTTTAACGGACGTCAAGAGCAATATTTGACAGTCAATGATCCATTTACTTTTTCTATGGAACACTTTGAATATCTTTTTACCAATACATTGTATTTGACATGGGTAAAAAATACGATTTTTATCGCATCTGTAACGGCGGTATTGACATTAATGATCGTCAGCTTTACTGGTTTTGCCTACTCTAGATATCGATTCAAAGGCAGAAAAGCATCTTTGATGGCCATTATGCTCATTCAAACGATTCCTGCTTTTGCAGGGATCACAGCTTATTATACGATGCATTCAATCCTTTCCTCCGTTATTCCTCCTTTTTCGAGACAAATGATGCTCATCTTAATTTACTCTGGTGGCGGAATAGCTGGTAACACCTTTATTCTCAAAGGTTATATTGATTCCATCTCAACCGAATTAGATGATGCTGCGCGTATCGACGGTTGCTCTAGCATGCAAGTTTATAGATTGATCATCATGCCAATTGCAAGACCGATGCTTGCTATCATAGCGCTTTGGTCGTTTATTGGACCTTTTATGGATTATCTATTACCTAGAGTTTTGTTGACGAGTCCGGATTCCTATACTTTGGCCGCGGGCTTGTTTACACTCATCAACGATTTTAGAATTATGGGTTGCAGTGTGTTAACAATTGCCGGCTTACCG
>CAYLNI010000072.1:9901-14257 GCA_964384705.1 uncultured Fusibacter sp. | reverse complement strand
AAAAGCCAGCTGTTCATAACAGAAGCCTGTGAGTATAAAGAGAATTTTCTTGAATTTTATCCAAAAGTTGGCGTGATCTTGAATATTGACGAAGATCATCTCGATTATTATAGAAATCTCGACCATATCATCAGTGCTTTCGTTAAATTTTCAAGCAACATCCTCGACAAAGGCACATTGGTATTAAATGGTGACGATTATAACTCAAGAAAAATTATTCCGTATTATCGTGGTAAGGTTCTCACTTTCGGTTTGTCGGATCACTGTGACTATATCGCAAAAAATGTCGTATACAATAGCCTCGGTTACCCGACATTTGACATCATGCACAAAGATAAAGTCCTTTGCAACTTGTCGCTATTAGTACCAGGACAACATAACATCTACAACGCTCTAGCAGCTTTTGTGGTTGGTATCATCTATGCTCTTAAACCAGACACGATCAAGACGCGTTTATCTACATTCAAGAATGCCAACAGGCGTTTTGAATTTATTGGTAAGGCTCAAGATATCACGATCATCGATGACTATGCACACCATCCAAACGAAATCAAAGCCACTTTGGAGGCTGCTGCGCGTATGACGGACATCAAGCGCATTTTATGTATCTTCCAACCGCATACTTACTCAAGAACAAAAGAACTGCTCAACGAGTTCGCCAGTGCGTTTAAAAGCGCTTCCGAAGTTATTCTTTGTGACATTTATGCCGCTCGTGAAGTCGACCTTGGCGAAGTCAGTTCACTCGATTTACTGAAAGCGATGACGAAAGAACATGTCAAAGTGAAGCATTTTGACAGCTTTGACGCAATCAACACTTACATTAGTCAAAATGCATTGCCCGACGACCTCGTCATGACTATGGGTGCTGGAGATGTTACAAATTTAAGCAGAACGATCTTTGACTCTTTGCAAAAAAAATAAATTTTAAGCTATCAAAAAAACTAAAAAAGCTCTGAACCAGATCACTTTGATCGAGTTCAGAGCTTTATTTATTAGTTGCCAGTTGATTCCTCCGTTGTCTCATTGGAGGCATCATCCGTTGTGCCGCCTGCTTCTTCTGTTCCCGTCGTAAATCCATAGAAGCTGTAAAGTGTCTTCTCTAACGACGCAGGGTCATGAATCCAGTAGGATGCGCCACTTATCATGCGTGCCTCACCTTCCAACGTGTAAAACTGAATCGCGTCTGATTCCAAAGAAGCGCCTTTTATAGCAAAGCCAAGGGCTTCTTCGAGGGTCATATCGGTAGTCACGTACTCGCCACCTATGATAGTGTTGATGACGGAAGGTAATTTGCTACTTAACGCTTTGTTCATCATTGTACTTACAAAATGCTGTTGTCTAGGAATTCTATCTATGTCACCCATACTTCTTGATCCATCATTGTTTTTTCTAAATCTCAGGTATCTAACCGTATCTTCGCCATTTAAAACTTGATAACCCTTTTTGAAATGAATTCGAAGTGGTGGTGTATCATAGAAGTCATCGTAGTCCATGTCAAATGGCACATCGACTTCATAACCACCCAAAGTGTCAACGACTGCTTCAACCGCTTCAAAATCCACTTTTAAGTAATAGTGAATTGGAACGCCTAGAAACTCGGATAAAACGCGTTTCATCCCATCAGCGCCTCCCACTTCCGGGAAACCATAAACGGCATTCATTTTCTTTTGAGCAAGATCGTTGAAACCTTCAATATGATTATACGTATCTCTAGGAATAGATAAGATATCAATTTTATTTAATTCGGGATCATAGCTAAAAAGCATCATAGTATCAGCTAAGTGGTCATTTAGACCAAATGCGATGATATTGATTCTAGATGATGCATCCGCAATTTTTTGAAGTTCCGTTCTATTGTCATCGCCCCCGGCTTCACCTTCATCAGTACCATTTACTTCAGTGGTTTCAGTCGTTTGTTCCACTGAGACTTCAGGAGCATTATCACGAGAAACGATTGCATCAATCGCAAACAAAATTCCTGTGAACAATGCGAGAAAGCCCACGAATGAAATAAGAAACACTTTAATATAAAATTTCATTTTCTATCCTTCCTAGTGCATTTAAACTGAGTTATTCCTAAAATATCGAACGATGTATACACTATGCAATATATTCTATCACAATATAAAAACCGTCGCATTTAATTTTTCATTAAAAAACTCTAATATTTAGAAATAATTCTTAAAAATCATATTTCAAAAATAAAGTACCTATTGCAAGTAAACTGACACCCACTACGACACACATGTCTGCAACGTTGAAAATTGGAAACTGTATGAATCTAAATTCTAGAAAATCGATGACGAAGTTTAAACGCACACGATCGATCAAGTTGCCAATCGCACCGGCGATGAGAAACATATATGCGACTCTCACAACAACATGAACGTCCGTTCTAAGTGATTTTATAAGAAAGCCAATCAATGCAATGATGATGACAGAGGTCAACAAAATCAAAAGCAACTGCTTTTCTCTGAGAATACTGAATGCTGCACCTGTGTTTTCGGTATATCTAAACCCAAGAATGCCACTAATGAATGGCATTGCTCCTTTGCCAACGAGGGTGTTTACAGCCCATAATTTTGTAACTTGATCCAGTGCAATCATAATTGCAATGCCAATAAAATAAATCACTTCTTAGCCTCCATGTTATTGTAATGGTGAAACGAGGCGCCCCATCGCTTCTAAAAACTTCCTGTGGAATGGTCTCTTTTTAAACGTATCTAAATCAAAAGCGGTACTATCATCCAAATCTTGTATAAAATCTTCTTCTAGTCTGGAAATGACATCCACATCGTATAAAAAAGCATTGACTTCAAAATTGATTTCCATAGATCTTATGTCGAGATTGGCCGTCCCAACAGTAGCGACCAGCTGATCGACGATTAAAATCTTTGAGTGAATGAATCCGTTTTTATACTGATAAATCTTAACGCCAGCCTCTAGAAGCTGTTGTATATTTGCTTGCGAAGCCCAGTAGACAAAAAAATGATCTGGTTGAGACGGTATGATGATTTTTACATCTAGACCACTTAAAGCAGCCGTTTTCAATCCCATCATGATACTCTCTTCTGGCACAAGATAAGGCGTTGTAATCCAGATTTTATGAACGGCGTTAGAAATCATCTTATAAAATGCCTGTAATATACTCTTCCATTCTGAATCAGGACCAGAAGCAGCAATTTGAACGAGCGATTTTCTTGTAACCCTTATCTCTGGATAATACCTGACGCCTTGAACTTCTTGACCGGCAACGTAGTTCCAGTCATTTAAAAAAATGGTTTGAAGCGCATATACAGCTTCACCTTTAATTTCTAGGTGCGTGTCTCTCCAAAACTCAAATTTTTCAGAGTTTCCAATATATTCATCGCCAATATTCAAACCGCCAACAAACCCGACTTCTCCATCGATTACGACGATTTTTCTGTGATTTCTGTAATTTAAATCTCTAGAAAATAATGGAATCGGCACTTTAAAGAACGAATAGACTTCAACACCGGCATTTTTGAGACTATTGATATACTTGCGGCTCAGTTCAAGGGAACCAACGTCGTCAAATACCAATCTCACTTTCACCCCTTCTTGAGATTTTTGAATTAACAACTCCTTAAGTTCGTTGCCAATTCGATCTTCCTTTATGATAAAGTACTCAAGATGTATATGGTCTTTCGCTTCTTTAATGCAGGTGAACAGTCTGTTAAACTTACTCAAGCCATTTGTAAGAACCGTCACCTCATTCGAAAGTGAAAATGGCGCTTTCGCATTCTTTAGCAATAATTGCATGAGTCTTCTGTTGCCCAAATTCTCACTATTTGGCAAATCGATATATTCGAGCAAACCAGATTGAATTTCAGCGGCCTTTTCCATTCGGTCAGAATCGCTTAATATCTTCGCTTTCGCCTTACGCTTTTTGCGATAATTTCTTCCAAACAAAATGTAAAGAAAGAAACCGACAACAGGAAGTAGAATCAGGACGAGTAACCAAGCCATGGTTCTTGAAGGGTTGTTGTTCTCAAGGAAAATCACGAGCCCAATCCAGATGATGTTAACACGCAATAAAAATGACATGAAGCTATAGAAGTTGTTGAGGAAAGGCGATTCGAACGTCAAATCATTAAACACGCCTCCCATATATGCAACTGTCATTAAGAGGATAAATAATGCCAATATCATATAAAATGTCTTCTTTATCATGGCATCACCTCCTACTTTTAATCCATATTAAAGGCGTTTGAACGTCAATTCGACGCGATAAATGGGGTGCCCCATCGAAGAAAATTTTTCTTCATACTCGGTCATAATATTGTCAATTGATTCATCGGCATGCAAATCTAGTGAAATCTTACGCATGACGAG
>CAYLNI010000072.1:1973-9866 GCA_964384705.1 uncultured Fusibacter sp. | reverse complement strand
GAAAAGACTCTTATTGTCTGTTTTAAAGTGTATCCAACCCTTTGGATTCAGTATGGTTTTATAAGTTTCCAAAAAGTCACGATACGTTAATCGTCGTTTATAGTGCCGTTTCTTTGGCCAAGGATCACTGAAATTAAGATAGATACGATCGAGTTCACCTTCGTTAAAGTAATTCAGTGCAAACTGCAAATCGATCTTGATCATTTTTAAATTGGGTAATTCGTGTGCCTCTGCATTTTCAACGGCTTTAAGAAGTACTTCAGTCACAGCATCTACCATTATGAAATTGATATCTGGAAATTTTGTCGCCATAGCGATGATAAATTTACCCTTACCACCTCCAAACTCAGCATAGATAGGATGGTCGTTCCCAAATACGGATTGCCACTTACCTTTGTTAGCCTCCGGTTCAGCGATAAAATATTTCTTTTTTTCAACTAGTGCCTCAAATGCACCAGGTTTTTTTCTAACTCTCAATTTTCACCTCTAAGTCATATTATTCCATGAATATTTTTGGATTCTTGCTCCATTTTAGTAGCGTTTCTAAGGATGACGCTTCAACATATCCCTTTTCTACTGCAATCGGCAAAAGCGTTTCGTAATCTGTAAGCGTCGCATATGGTATGCCTTTTTCTGTAAACAACGCATCAACTTGCGGAAAATTATAGCTGAATATCGCCAAAGTAGCAACGACGTTGCCTCCTTCTGCGATGAGTGCTTCACAAGCTTTCATTGAGCTCCCACCCGTTGAAAGAAGATCTTCAATCAATACGACCTTTGACCCTTGTGGCATGACGCCTTCTGTTTGTTTGCCTTTACCATGTTCTTTTGCGCTGCTTCTCACGTAGACCATAGGAAGGCCCAATTTTTGAGCTACCCAGGCCGCATGTGGTATCCCCGCCGTTGCGGTACCTGCTATGATATCTACATCTGGATACGTTTCTCTGATGATTTTTGCGAAACCTTCTGCTATGAGGTCGCGAACGACTGGATAACTAATCGTCATGCGATTGTCGCAATAAACCGGCGATTTAATGCCCGACACCCAAGTAAACAGGTTATTTTCATCTACGATTGTTACAGCTTTAATCTCTAGTAAAGATTCTGCAATCTCTCTCGCTAACATATGAAGCCTCCTATTCTATAAATGCATTTTTCCTATAGTAATTACCCGCATTCCACACTAAATACTCATTGATTCCATTGTCCTTAAGTGCCTCGATTTGTGCTCTTACTTCCTTTGTACGATATGGTATATATCCTTCGACCCAAGTTGCAGTAAAATCCTGTATCCAAGGTCTGATGCCTGCTGGTGTGTACAAATTTTTATTGCGCTCGATGGCATCTTTTACAGAACGATCGATGGTTTCATATGGGTAGGCATCTGGAACAGGTAATCCAAATGTATTCGGTCCATAATGACTAGGATACATCATAGGAGAAATATAATCCACAACATTTGAAACGGCTTCCCAATGTTGGCCAATGCCTATGCCACCCGTTGCAGTTGCCGCCCATCCAAAGACGTCTGCTGAAATGTAGACTTCATATGGCTTTAGTTCTTCATAAGCGTATTTTAGAAAGTTTTGGATGGTCGCAGTCTGTGACTCATCTGTTTCATTTCGATAGTTGATTGCTTCAGGATTGCCTATCGCTGGAAATCTGACATAATCAAATTGTATTTCGTTAAAGCCAAGTTCGGCCGCTTCTTTTGCAATCTCAACATTGTATTCCCACATGATTCGATCGTGGGGTGATACCCACGGCAAGCGGTCAGAGTCCGTATAGAGCTTACCGGAATCTTTATAGACAATCGCACGATCTGGATGGTTTTGTGCATAAAAAGGTGATTTAAATGATACGATACGTGCAATTAAATAGATGTCGTGTTCTTTCAGCTTTGCAACAAACGCCTTTATATCATCAATATAAACTTTATCGTTGGCATTTGGGTTGTATTTCGCTGCGGCGACAGATGAAAATAACAAGTACCCCACATCGTCCTTGACATCGATGACGATTGCATTGAGAGCTGTTTCATCTATTAAAGCAATCATTTCATCCATTCGTTCGCTTTGGGCTGTATTGCCCGTAACAAAGATGCCTTTGACATCAATTTTGGGGTTTGATTCAAATGAACCATTTTTTGCTTGAGGGGTATAATCAGCATCGTCAAATGGATTGTCGATGAAAGTCGTCAAAGAGTCAATCATGCTCGAATAAGCGACATAGCCTAACACTTCAGTCGCTTCTGAATTTTCTTTGACTGCCATAAAGGCAATTTCACCCACATCGTTTTTTATATAATCTGAAGCATAAAGTCCAGTTTTAGCCGGTATTTTTTTAATCACTTTGGAAGCGGTATTTGCTTCTGAAAGCAAATTTGTGCCACCCAGTTTGACATAGTAAGTATTTTTCTTGATATCTTCAAGCTTGAGTTTTTCTGCTTCCATCGCTTTAGCTTCAGCTTCAGCCTTTGCTTTCGCTGCCTCTTCAATTTTTTTCGCCTCATCAGCAGCCTTTTCAGCTTCAAGTCTTTTTTGCTCTTCGAGTGCTTGTTTTTGTTCATTTTCAAGTCTCATTTGTTCTTTTTGGATATCTGCCTTTTGAATCTGATCATTAACCATAAATCCTGTCGCAATAATACCAACAGTAAAAAGGATCAGGAGATATTTCCATTTTTTTCTTTGCATGCCACACTCCTTTTTTTTGAATAAACACTACCTTCTCATTTTAACAAACATTGCTTATAAAGACATATTAAATTTTAGTTTAATTCAAAATTGGGTAGAATTAAAATATAGCTGAATAAAGACTTATGGAGGTCGTTATGACAATTCAATTTTTAGGCGCTGCAGGTCAGGTAACTGGATCCATGACACTACTGGAATACAAGGGCAAGAAGATTCTGATCGATTGCGGTCAATTTCAAGGTACGCCTGATGAAGAAGCCCTAAATTTCAGTACCTTGCCTTTTAAAATAGGCGAAATCGACAGCATCTTATTAACACATGCACACATTGACCATTCAGGAAGGGTGCCGTTGCTTGTGAAAAAAGGGTTCAATGGAAAAATATTTTGTACCCCACCGACCAGTCATCTAGCTGAAGTTTTACTAAAAGATGCGGGTAAAATACACGAAACTGAGTCAGTTTGGGAAAATAAGAAACGCCAGAGAGCCGGGTTGCCTCCAGTGAAACCACTCTATTCAGAAGATGACGCTATTGAAGCATTGCAATATCTTTATCCGATTCCCTATCATAAAACTTATACGCTTTCCGATGGTTTGCGATTCATGTATGTTCGTGCAGGGCACCTTTTGGGCTCTTCCACGCTCATCTTATACTATGAAGATGCTGGTGTCGAGAAAACTATGGTCTTTTCAGGTGATTTAGGCAATGGCACAAATCTCCTTGAAATGCCACCAGAAATTATTGAGCAGGCAAACTGTCTCATTGTAGAGTCAACCTACGGCGATCGACTGCATACTGAAATAGAACTTAGAGCGGAACGACTTGTCGACATTCTGATTGAAGCGACTTCAAAGGGCGGCAACGTCATCATTCCTTCGTTTGCGGTTGGGCGCACACAAGAAATTATATTCGAACTGAATCATTATATCACGACACATCAAGATCAAAAGTCACTCATTTTAAGAGATATTCCAATCTTTGTTGACTCTCCTATGGCCCTTGAAGCAACCAAAATATATGAAAGTCATATTCCGGATATGAGTGACCTCGTAAAAAATTATGAAGTGCCACCGTTTAAGATGCCGAATCTACATCTTGTCACTTCGATAGAAGCCTCAATTGCACTCAACCACAACCCAATGCCAAAAGTGATTATTTCAGCAAGCGGTATGTGTGAAGCTGGTCGTATCACGCACCATTTAAAGCACAATTTATGGCGACCAAACACGCACGTCGTCTTTATTGGTTATCAAGCTGAAGGCACGCTTGGACGAAAGATCCTAAATGGTGAGAAAACACTGCGCATCTTGGATGCGGATGTACGCGTCAATGCCACCATACACGATCTACACGGTTTTTCTGGACACGCTGATGAAGCACATCTCCTAGATTGGATACGCCCAATTAAAGGACTTGAGCAGATCTTCATCAACCATGGTGAACTAGCATCGAGAAATAGTTTGGCAGAGGAAATTCAAAAAATCCATTCTGCTGAGATTCATCTACCGGTTATTGGTGACATTTTTAATCTATAATTGTTTCATAGTTAAAATCAAACAAAATGCAAATCAAAAGGGCTAATTCACGCAAATGAATTAGCCCTTACTTTTTTCTATTTTCTTTTTCTTTTTTCCTTATTACTTTTTGCCTTTTGCCACTGTGAGTAATAAACCAAGTGCCAAACTCAAGTACGCTGCAACCAACACGCGGTATTCAGGTGGTAATAAGAAAGTCACTGTATGCGCTGGTATCCAGAAAAAAGGTATCGACTTAAGAACAGTAAAGGAAATAAAACCCTTCCAGTCAATGCGCGTTACAACTTGAGAGACTGAAGGTTTGGCAACGTTATCACCATATTTAAGATCTAAGTACGTATCGGTGTAACGGTGGAATGCCATAAATGTCGGTGCAAAGGTCGTATTCATCAATAAACTCGTAAAGAATGCAAATGCCAATGCACTGCCTTTACCTATCAAAAGACCTTTATCAAGAGCTGCCATAACACCACCGCTAAATACAGTGAAGATCAAGGTAATGACCATGCCCAAGAAACCCCAAACTACGACGCGCCATATGAATCCTGGTGCCTTTTTCCACTTTTTAGAAACAAGTCGACCGACTAACATTTCACCCATGGTCGCCAGTAAAGCAAATTTTAAAAAACCACTTACATAAGGATGTGCTGTCGTAAAATTGACAAATAGGACATGTGTTTCAGGAACGATTACAAATGCTGTAAATGCAAGAAGTATAGCCCCCCATATTAAATCACCTTTTTTCAAAATGCCACCTCTTTCGATAAACTATTATTATGCTCATTTTATTATAGACGGTTTCTTTATGGGTTTCAACAATAATAATAAGACTTAAAATTTTATTGCAACTTTGCTTTTGTATCACTATTCAAATGCAGCGGCAACCTTTTGCAGCATCTCGATTATCTCAATCTTTTGAGGACATTTCGGCTCACACGCACCACAAGCTACGCAGTTTCCAGCTTTACCCTGTGGATTTATCTGTGCACTATATTGCGTTTTCATCGTGTCAAGCGTATTGAAAATATGCCCCCTATTGAAAAATGTAAAAGACCTTGGAATCTCAACACCATGCGGACACGGCATACAATAACCACATTGTGTACATGGTACTTGAATCTTTGACTTATATGATGCCTGAACGCGAGCGACGATATCCAGTGCGTCTTGGTCCAAGTTTCCAGGTGTCAATCGATCTGCGATTTCAATATTTTCTTTTAATTGTTCTAAATTTGACATCCCACTCAATACAACTTTGACATTATCAAAATTCGAAATGTATCTCAGTGCCCATTCTACAGCAGAATATGTCTCTGTGTGCGTATTCCAAAGGGCTGTTATATCATCCGATGGCGAAGCGAGCATACCACCTTTAAGTGGCTCCATGACTATCACAGGCACACCTTTTTCCTCAGCGTACTTCAAACCCTTGATGCCGGCTTGTTCATCCATATCCATAAAGTTTAGCTGCAACATACACACTTCCCATGGATAAGCATCTATGATGTCTTTGAAGACAGGGTAATCATCGTGAAATGAAAAACCAATATGTTTGATTTTACCTTGTTTTTTTGCCGTTTCTATCGCCTCAAACAAACCGTTTTTCAAGTAATTGTTCCATCTATCCCTATTTAAAGCATGCAATAAATAGATATCGAGATGATCCGTTTGAAGTTTTTCAAGTTGTTCATCCAAATACTTATGGAAATCTTCTTGCGATTCAATTAACCAACTTGGTGATTTGGTAATCAAGTTGATTTTTTCTCGATAACCGTCTTTAAGCGCTTCGCCTACAAGACGTTCGCTTTCTCCATCATGATAAGGATAAGCTGTATCTATGTAGTTTACGCCATTATCAATTGCATATCGAATCAACTCAATCGCCTTTGACTTATCTATTTTTCCCGCATCCTCTTGATCCATCGGCAAACGCATACACCCAAGTCCTAGAACTGAAGCTTCTATTCCAGTATTTCCTATAACTCTCGTCTTCATAACCCCTCCAACTAAAATGATTCTTTAAAAATGCTTGCATTGAGTTCATTGTCCCCAATAACCCAAGTTTTATTGTAACTGATTCTCAACTCTTCAAGTAGTGCTTTTGAGAAAGCATCGATTGCTTCTGCCTCCTCTGCATTTGAAACCATAGACAGCAGATGTACTTCAGTACAAAATTCTGTTTCTGACGTGCATCGCATCACGTTAAATTGACAGTCTGTCATTTTTTCAGAACCATATGACACTGTCCAATCAATGCGTTGATCATGACTTCTTACAATCTCTTCAGGTTTTGTATTCGTCCACTTAGAGATTTTCTCAAGCAACGTCAAACTTCTAATAACAGTATAAATATCGCCTTTTAATCTGGTTTTATTTCGAACGAAATTCATCCTTTTTCCTTTCTTCTACCGTTGAGTCCATTCAATTCATTCGGCAGTCTAAATATATTTTATGTCATTGGGCGTGCGAATGCAACGAAAAAAAGGAGATCTCCCGACAATGATCGAATCATTGCGAGACATCTCCTTTAAATTTAGATTGCTTATGCAATCGCCATAATTATTTGGAATTAAAACTCCATTTTAGTCATTCTTACATAACCATTGTATCTGTCTTTAGCTTGTTCTTCAGCTAATGAGAACAACTCTTCCGCTGCTTCTGGGAATTGTTTTTGTAGAGTCGTGTAACGTGTCTCTCCAAGTAAGAATTCTCTAAAGCTTGCAGTTGGCTCTTTAGAATCCAAGAAGAATGGATTTTTGCCTTCAGCTTTCACTCTTGGGTCAAAACGCCATAAATGCCAGTAACCTGACTCAACAGCTTCCTTAGTTCTTCTTTGTGTCGTACCCATACCCGTTCTGATACCATGGTTGATACATGGTGCATAAGCGATGATGAGTGATGGACCTTCATAAGATTCTGCTTCTTGGATAACTTTTAAGAATTGATTTTGGTTAGCACCCATAGCAACTTGAGCCACGTAAACATAGCCGTAAGTTGTTGCGATCATACCAAGGTCTTTCTTCTTAACTTTCATACCTGATGAAGCAAATTTAGCGATTGCACCAACTGGAGTTGCTTTTGAAGCTTGACCGCCAGTATTTGAGTAAACTTCTGTATCGAATACGAGGATATTAACGTTTTCGCCTGATGCGATTACGTGGTCAAGACCACCGAAACCGATATCATAAGCCCAACCGTCGCCGCCTAAGATCCAAACAGAACGTTTTACGAGGTAATCTTTTTGGTTAAATGCGTAAGTTAATATTTCTTTTGCTGCCGCATCAGTTACATTGTTGTTTGCAAGAACTTCAAGAACTTTTGCAGAAGAAGCTTTTGAGCCTTCAGCATCGTCTCTCGTTTCCAACCACTCAGTAAATGCCGCTGTTACAGCAGGATCAACATTCATCGCAACAAGTGCTTCGAATTTGTCTACCATTGCAGCTCTGATCGCTTTAACGCCAAGGTTCATACCGTAACCATACTCAGCATTGTCTTCAAATAATGAGTTTGCCCAAGCTGGACCTTTGCCTTCAGCATTTTTAGTGTAAGGTGTTGATGGTGCAGAACCGCCCCAGATTGAAGAACAACCCGTTGCATTTGCAATCATCATACGATCGCCATAAAGTTGTGTAACCGCTTTGATATAAGGTGTTTCACCACAACCT
>CAYLNI010000072.1:427-1935 GCA_964384705.1 uncultured Fusibacter sp. | reverse complement strand
TAACTGTATTTAATGGCATTTTATCAGATTTAACAGGAAGTTCAGATACAAAACTCCAGTTAGCTTGTTGATCTTCTACTTGTGTATCAAGTGGTTTCATGATTAACGCTTTTTGTTTTGCTGGGCAAACTTCAGCACAGTTACCACAACCCGTACAGTCAAGTGGAGACACTTGGATTTTGTATTGTAAGCCTTCAAGGCCTTTACCGATTGCCGCTTTTGTATTGAACGTAGCTGGTGCATTTTTCATTTCTTCTTCAGTGAGTAAGAAAGGTCTAATAACAGCATGTGGACATACATAAGAACACTGGTTACATTGGATACAATTTTCAAGTTGCCATTCTGGAACGTTTACTGCGATACCACGTTTCTCGTATGCAGCTGTACCATGTTCAAACGTACCATCTTCATAGCCGTTGAATGTACTAACTGGTAAATCATCACCTTTTTGAGCATTGACTGGTCTTAAGATGTTCGTGATAAATGAAGGCTCACCTTTTGCTTCTACGCCTGTAGAATCAGCAGCATTTGCCCAATCAGCTGGCACTTCAACTTTAACAAGTCTTTCGATACCTAAGTCAACCGCTTTGTTGTTAAGGTCGACAATTTTAGCGCCTTTATTGCCATATGATTTTTCAATTGCTTCTTTAAGGTATTTAACTGCTTGATCTAAATCGATAACTTCAGCAAGTTTAAAGAATGCAGATTGCATGATCATATTGATTCTGTTACCAAGGCCGATTTCTTCCGCAATACCAGTACCGTCAATTGTGTAGAATTTGATTGCATTTTTTGCTATGAAACGCTTCATAGCAGCAGGTAACAATGCATTTAATTCTTCTGTGTTCCATTTGCAGTTGAGTACAAATGTGCCGCCTTTTTTGAGGCCTTTTAACAAATCATATTGGTGAACGTATGATTGATTGTGGCATGCTACATAATCCGCTTCATCAATAAGGTAAGTAGAACGAATAACGTTTTTACCAAATCTTAAGTGAGATACTGTAATACCACCAGATTTTTTAGAGTCATATGAGAAGTAACCTTGTGCATATAAATCAGTCTTATCACCGATGATTTTGATCGCGCTCTTATTTGCGCCAACAGTACCATCTGAACCAAGACCCCAGAATTTGCAACGAATTGTGCCTTCAGTTTCAGCAACGATTTGCTCTTCAATGTTAAGAGACAAGTTAGTAACGTCATCGACGATACCTATTGTGAAATCGTTAGCTGGTGATGCTTTTTTGAGTTCATCGTATACGCGCTTAACATGTGTTGGTATCTTTTGAACCTAAGCCGTATCTTCCGCCTACGATAATCGGTGCATTTTCTTTGCCGTAGAACATTGCTCTAACGTCTTTGTATAATGGCTCGCCATCTGCACCCGGTTCTTTACATCTGTCAAGTACTGCAATTTTCTTAACAGTTGCTGGTAATACGTCGAAGAAGTATTTTGAAGCCCATGGTCTGTAAAGTCTAACTTTAATAAGACCTACTTTTTCGCC
>CAYLNI010000072.1:0-417 GCA_964384705.1 uncultured Fusibacter sp. | reverse complement strand
AAATTCTCTCGATTGTAAGGAAATTTTGTCCCTCTTCAATTGCTTCTGTTGCAGAACCCATCGCGATGATGATATTTTCAGCATCTGGTGCACCATAGTAGTTGAAAGGTTTGTAATCTCTACCAGTTATTTTATTGATTTCGTTCATATAGTTAACAACGATTTCAGGAAGTGCAAGGTAGTATTTGTTTGAAGCTTCTCTAGCCTGGAAGAAGATATCTGGATTTTGAGCAGTGCCTCTAGTCACAGGATGTTCTGGGCTAAGTGCGCCATTTCTAAATGCATTGATTGCTTCGTGATCTACGAGTCTATCAAATTCTGCATAATCGATTGTTTCGATTTTTTGAACTTCGTGTGATGTTCTAAAACCGTCGAAGAAATGTACAAATGGCACTCTACCTTTGATAGCTGATAAAT
>CAYLNI010000071.1:6360-14409 GCA_964384705.1 uncultured Fusibacter sp. | reverse complement strand
AAGGTCTAAATAGGAGGCTTTAAAAAGCTATAAAAGCTTTTAATGTAGTATTTTTATTTAAATATAAACACTGGCATCAAAGGTAAATTTATCGTCTGACGTATCTTTGACTTCTAGCTTGAAGAGCAATCCCTTTTCAAAATTGAGACTGTCAGGGTCAACATAGCCTTGTTCCACGAGTGCGTCATAGGTTGCGACCATACCTTGTAATTCATAGGCATTACCCACAACATAGGCAAGTGCTTGTTTTTCTGACTCGCTTAGATTGGTTGTGAGCGACAAATCAAATGCCATGATCTCAATGCCTGAATTAAGACCTTCATCGGTTTTCCATAGGTCATCGATGACGGTCGCATACAAACCAACCAAATCATCCCCATTTTCAACGATTTTGATATACTCGAGTCCTGCCAATTGTGCTGGATAAGATTCCATTATCGCACCCGAATACCCAAGTTCTATCTTTTGACCTTTCAAAAGTGCTGCTCTGTCAGCTTCCGCGTCTTTCTCATCAAAGATTTTTGCATCAGTTGGCACCATGAAAAGATCATAAGCATTTTCACCTACAACTAACATTGAACTTTCATAGAGCTTGATGACTTTCGCAGTCAACACCGCTTCAGCTTTTGGCAATTCCCTTGCCGTATTACCAGAACATGCCGTCAAACCAATCAATAAAACCATGATCACCACCATGGTATAAGCCATTTTTTTCATATGCCACCTCCACATTACAATTAGTCTTATCGTTAAGACGTAAATAATCCTGGCTTAGTTCCAATGGCGTAAACAAACAAATGCATATTTTAAGGAAATCCCATAATTCCAATTTATAGATGTTTTTCTCGTGAAAATAACGAAAAAAACCATTGTTCCCATGTGAAACTATGATTATGCAACTCAATAGGTAATTATGCAATTTCCATTTTTGTTCACAGTTTCTTGTTGAATTGATTACATGCCATTAATTATTAGTTAACATCTGACATGTATACTGAGTTTAGTAACAAACCCCATCCACTTTTCCATTTATATAATCCCCCTTATATAAGTAGACGAAAATGCTCATCTATGTAGGATAGTATCCTTTATAGATGAGCATTTTTATTTTTTGTGCGGTAACAAAATTTGCACTGTCGTACCTTCCCCAGGACTTGAATGAATTTCAAGTCCATATGGCGGACCATATAGGAGCTCGATGCGACGGTTTACATTTTCAAGGCCAACGCCACCGAGTTTCGTCATGCTGCTGGTCTCTTTCACCAAATGCTGATCAAATCCAGCACCATCATCTCGGATCGTGATAACTAATTGTGCATCTTCCTCTAAATGTTCAGATTCTAAATATTCAGATTCTAAATTTTCAGGCTTCACAATAGCGGCTTCAATATACAAATTTCCCGGGCGATCCAGAGGCTTGATGCCGTGATAAATGGCGTTTTCAACGATCGGTTGCAAGATGATTTTGGGAACCAAGGCCGACTCCAACTCCGGATCGACTTCGATATGATAACTGAGTTGATCGCCGTAACGCTGTTCTTGTATGAATAGATATTGTCTCACATGTTCTATTTCCTTACTTAATGGAATCAGCGCATCCCCTTGACTGAGCGAAATTCTGAAAAATTGTGCCAACGCCTTTGTTATGGCGACAACCTTTTCCGTGTCTTTAAATTCCGCCATCCAGATGATCGTATCCAGCGTGTTATATAAAAAATGCGGGTTAATTTGACTATACAGTGCCCTTATTTCAGATTCTCTAAGAAAATGCTCTTTTTCCTTGATTCCCGCAAGCAATGTCTCTATCTGCACACTCATTTCATTGAAACGCACGCGTAAATTGTCCACTTCATAGCAGCTATTCGGAATCTCCACAGCTGATGCAAAGCCACTTGAGAGATCGTGCATCGCACCTTCAAGCGAACGGATCGGTTTAGAGATTCTCGAAGCGATGAGCATGCCGCTACCGATGGCTATCGTGGTGAGTAAAATGGCAACCAAGACAATCACTTCAAGGAGTTGACGTCTTGCAGCACTTAAGTGATCCAGTGAGGAGACGCCCACCAAAGACCAATCCGTGCCTTGAACGGCGATTTGATGGATCAACTTACCCATGTTGCGGTCATACCCAAAAGGCATGTTGCGGATGGCTGTGAGCTCAGCGAGTTTGTCTGGTGACTCAAAGTAGGTTGAATCCTCATGAAAGACCAGCGCATTCGACTCCGTCATGATAAAGGCAAAGCCCTCAGAACCTAGATTGAGGTCCTCTAAAAACCGCTCGATCACCTCATAGGAAAAATCGAGAATCAATAGCCCAACGTGATTGCCTTGTTCATCCGTGATTTCCTGCCCGATGGAGATGACCCACAGGCTTTTATCCATGGTGAAATCTTGCCTACGCAGCGATGTCAAAACTGGCATGGAGCCCTTCTCCATCACGTCGATGTACCACGCCTCATTCATCATGTCAGAAGACATGCGCATATCCAGTGCCGCTTCATTGGATAAAATATCTCCCGTTTTACTTACGAGGATGCCAGTGAGCAGCTGTTCATCTGTAGACAGGACATTGTCAAGCAAAGTGACGACATCCGGCCGTATGCCTGCTTCATGGCTCTGAAGGTATGCGATGACGTCGCTGTCGTTTGCTATGATTTGCGAAATGGCCTTAAGTTTTTCCACATATAGCGCGATGGACTGCCCACTCTTTTCGACGGCCTTTTTCGTATTGTCAAGTGCGTCGTCCAGCATGATGTTCGTCAGGCTGTAATAGAGGACGGTCCCCATAATGCCGATTAAAAGGATACTCGTGATGAGATAATAGGTGGCGATTTGTACCCTTATATATTTGAAAAATGATAACCATCTATTTATTTTCATTGGGCTGCCTCACTTGTGTGACGTATTGCTTTGGAGAAACACCGTATTTGAGCTTAAAGCGCGTGTTAAAATAGTTCACATCCTCAAACCCGACGCGTTCAGCGATTTCATAATTTTTCAGCGACGTTGTCAGCAGGAGCAATTTTGCCTTTTCGAGGCGATGGGACAAGACGTACTCTTGAAAAGGTACGCCGAACAAATTTTTAAATAGACTGCTGAGGTAGTTCGGCGCATAGCCGAGACTGTGCGCAACGGATGTCAAAGATAATTCCGGATTTGATAATGATTGGTCGATCAACACTTGCAATCGATGGTATGTGGAATCATCCGACTCCTGTATCAACGCACTCACGACGTTTTGAACTTCGCGACTCGTCCGTTCACTTTCGTATCTCTGAATTAGCTTTGCAATGACGTCCGTGACATCCTGTTTGCTAACGGGTTTAAGTATGTAGTCATCAACGCCAATTTTAAGTGCGCTGATGGCGTAATCCACATAGTCGTAGCCCGTGATCATGGCTATTTTTGCTTGACTATCAATTTCTTTGATCGCTTGTGCAAGCTCTAGTCCATTCATCACCGGCAAGTTGATATCGAGTAAAATAAGTTGAGGGGCATGCTGAATAAACAGCTTTAGCCCCTCTGTGCCATTTGATGCTTCAAATGCTTCTGTGATGCCTAGTTTTTCAAAATCCACCAAGGTCAATATGCCTTTTCGAATTAAGGGTTCATCGTCTACGATTAATAGTTTGTACATAAGCACCTCTAAATTTTTATTGCGAATATTCAATTGCATTATACCAACTTAAATTTGTAATATGAATGTTGTTAACCTTATTAACACTATTCTACATAAGATTTAAGATAACCGTATCCCATTGCGTCCATTTCTTCAAGTTCTATAAATTTGATGGAGGCGCTGTTGATACAGAATCTCAGGCCGCCTTTGTCCTTCGGACCATCTTCAAACACATGCCCGAGGTGCGAGTCTCCGCTTCGGCTTCTCACTTCAACTCTAACCATATTGAAGCTCGAATCTTCGTGATAAGTGACCACTTCAGCGACGATCGGTTTTGTAAAGCTAGGCCATCCACAAGCTGAGTCGTACTTGTCTTTAGAACTGAATAGCGGCTCACCAGTTGCGACATCTACATAGATGCCAGGTTCGAAAAAGTCCCAATAGGTGTTTGTAAATGCGCGTTCTGTTTGATTTTTCTGTGTAACTTGATACTGTGCTTCAGTTAGTATTGTTTTTAAAGTTGCATCATCTGGTTTTACATACATTTTGGGATCGATGACGGATTCATCAGCAATTGTCAAATCGATATGGCAATATCCGTTTGGGTTTTTTGCTAGGTAATCTTGGTGGTAATCCTCTGCCAATGTGTAATTGGCAAGCGGCTCAACTTCAACGACGAAAGGCTTTGAATAGTTCTTTTGTTCTTCATTGATCACGGATTGAATAACGCCCAGATCTTCATCATTTGAATAATAAATACCCGTTCTATACTGCGAACCAACATCGTTTCCTTGTTTATTTACACTTGTTGGATCGACGACTTTGAAATAGTAAAGGAGCAGTGTGGCCAAATCCACTTTTGTGCGGTCATAAGTGACGTGGACTGTTTCGGCATGACCCGTGTCACCGGTCAACACTTCCTCGTAAGTTGGGTCGTCCGTTGTGCCATTTGCGTATCCCGAGGTGACATCGTATACGCCGTAAATGCGCGCCATATAGGCTTCAACACCCCAGAAACAGCCACCTGCAAGGTATATTTCTCCGAACTGGTCTTCGTTCCAGTCAAGGCCTTCGTTTTTATTTGGAACACTCACTGCAGCGCGTGCACACCCTGTGAACACGATCAGCGACATGAGTAATATCGTCAGCCATTTTTTCATATCTGTCAGTCCTTTCTTGTCGGATTTATCATAAGTTTAACTATAATTATTTTGCATGCCAACGCTCGTTCGATATCAATGAAAATCGTCTAGTAAATTGACTTAAAGCTTTCAATAACTTTGGCATTTTCCACATGGCCAGGTAATTGTTTGATTAAGACGCCATCTGAGCCGATATAAGCGGATGTTGGATAGCCTCTCACGCCGTATTCTTTTGCAATGTCACCGTCTGGATCTAAGAGAACGACGATGTTTTCATAGTCAAGACCACTGTACCATTCGATAAAATCGTCACTGGATTGCTCGCCATTGAAATCGGGTGATACAATCGTAATGACTTTAAAGCCTTCCATATTAGCTGATAGCTCATTGAGTTCTTCCATGCCAGCTAAACAAATTGAGCACCAAGACGCCCAAAACTTGATATAGACGGGTTCGCCTTTAAATGACTCAAGTGAAACAGCATTGCCTGATACATCCATCAAATTGAAAGCAGGTGCAGCATCGCCTTCATTTTTCATCATTTCGCTTGATTCTGTCATCATCTCTGTCGTCATTGCCGCTTCGTCTGACATCATTTCTGTCGTCATCACACTTTCGCCTGCCGCCATACTTTCATCGGTAATCTCTTCTGACATCATCTCCGTTGTCATCGCGGCTTCCTCAGTCATAGGGTCGATGACTTTCATATTGCCATAAATGCTTATGCCGATCACGGCAACTGCAACCAAACCAATTGCTAATATAAGTTTCTTATTCATAATCATACCTTCCTTTTAAAATAGTTTATCAATCCAAACTGTCACAGTCGTCAAGTTTCGCGTCATCAACAGGATGCCCATGATGACGATGAGGAAACCACCGACTTTTTTGATGCGGTCAAGATGCTTTTCAAGTCGATCGTAGTATTTGAGAACAAATGTTGAAAGTGCAGCCATAATCACAAATGGCACTGCTAAACCTAGTGTATAGAGGAACATCAACCATCCACCATATAAAGCTTGTCCACCCTCCGAGACAACGACTAATACTGCGCCAAGAACCGGTCCCACACAAGGGGTCCATGCAAAACTAAATGTGAACCCGAGCAGATATGCAGTCAAGTATCGACTTTTCTTGCTTTCTTTAAAGCGCATTGCTTTATATTTTTCTAAAAATGTAAACCTTAAAATGCCCATCTGATGGAGCCCCATGAGGATGACAAGCGCGCCACCGAAGATGTAGAAACCATCAAGCTGAATGAGCCCGCCCAGTATGCCTGCTCCGAACCCCAGCGTCACAAACGTCGTCGAAAGACCTGCAACGAATAGAAACGTCTTGATAAAAGGCTGCAGCTTTTTATGTTTTTGTCCTTCCACATCTGTCAATATACCGACGTAAACGGGAATCAGCGGAAACGTACACGGTGCGAAAAAGGATAAGAACCCCGCTATAAAAACCGTACTCATAAATAGTGTCATGTCATCACTTCCTAGCGACTTATTTAAGAAATTGTTTAATTTATAGTCTTATTGTACTGCTAGTCGGATGTGATTGATATCGAGTATCATTTGTAAAAACTTTGTTTTGGTAAGGTGTGTGGCAAAGAGTGAGCGGGTGCTCTTCTTCAGATGTCAACCCGTATCTATGTGGGATGACACATTGGAACAATTAGTGTATTCTTAAACTAATATCTGACAATATAAGGGGATCAGCATGAATTATAATAGATACATTATTAAAATCATTTTAATAACAGTTTTCATTTATTTGTTATACTTTTTATTTACTCCGATAAAGTTTGAGTTCTATTTTATACTAGTTTTTATTCCAGTATCAATGGGACTACATTATATTTTCAATTTGATATTTTCACGAGCAAAATCGAAATAGTATAGAAAGACAATAAAAAAGCCGCGTCTCATGTAATTGAGATGCGGCTTGAATTTATTGCAGTGACTTATAGCCTATAACTATGCATTTGTAAGTAACCGTTGTTATAATATTTATTTTGACATAATGAGTCAATCTGCCTGGCACCACCAACTCATGAGTCAATCTGCCTGGCACCACCAACTCACTCAATCAGTGCATTGAGCGCATCTTTAACCGTCGAAAAGCTCAGCCCATTGTCCGTGCAATAGCTTTTTACACTTTGATTCTCTGGTGGCATTTTTGCTTCGAGGATGGCTTCAATTTGCTCTTTTGTAATGCCGAAATCAAGTACCTGTGAAAATGTTGTGTTACCATTGACTCTTAGTTCATTTTCACCTTCGGAAGCATTTTCCACGGTTTCCTTTGACGTGCTTGCTATGTTTCCTTCACTAGCAGTTTCCGGACTCCCTTCAGAAACGGTTGCCGTTGTCTCACTATTTACGGTCACATCTATTTGGTGGCTATCTAAATAGGACATGATTTCATCTGATCTTTGAGGGTTCGCACGTAATAGCACTTGTACGGCACTCGTTGGAAGGTAAGCATCTGCCCCCTCAATGTCCAGTTCTTTCATAATCGCAACAAAGACTTGAACAGATTCGTTGCCAATTTCTACGCCTGCTGGAAGCTCACCGTACATGGCTTCAAGATCCTTGGATTGACGTGCATTTGCGGCATTAGCATCGCCTAATTGAAAGGCTTCCGCAAGCAAAGTGATGTCTATTTCAAATAAACGCGCTATTTCTTCGAATGTATAGGAGCCTCTAATGTCAAATGGGTCATAGGTACCTGCCCCGACGCCTTCGGATAGCTTTACTGGAATTTTTTCTGATTCCGTCGCCCAAAGATCAAAGCCCTTTGCGACATAAATGCCACCTATCAAAATGAGGACGATCAACACGCCTATATGGCTATTTTTAAGTTTCATCAATTCTCACCCCACTTTATGTCTACTGTTTCGGGAACAGGGCAAGTGTTTTCTGAAGTACACTCAAAACAGCTGATGCACTGGAGCTGTGTCACTTTTTTGGTGGTTGCGACATCGATGTTCATCGGACATGTCTGTGTACATTGATTACATGATATGCATGTGTTTTCATTTCTCTTAAGCTTAAAGAGTTTGAATTTATTGGTGAAGCCTAATAGCGCACCATATGGACATAAATACTTGCACCAAGGCCGCTCGACAAATAGTGAACCGATTGCTGTTATTGCGAGTATCACAAGGGCTTGGATCGCCACTTCACCCGTATAAAAATTGAACAGCGCATAATAAGGATCCACATCAGAAAATACCAATTGCCCAGTTCTTGCGGTAATATAGATCACCCATATCATCACAAGGATTCTAAAATA
>CAYLNI010000071.1:0-6324 GCA_964384705.1 uncultured Fusibacter sp. | reverse complement strand
GTTGTATTTTTTACCAAAAACTCTTCTTCCTAATTTTCCTATCCATTCTTGGAATGTACCAAGCGGACATACCCAGCCACAGAAGACTGGTCCAAGCAACACTGCAAGTAAGAATACCAGCCCCATCAACACAAGCGCTGAGCTGTGAATCTTTTGGACATATGTGCCGACGGTCAATAAATTGTAGATTGAGACCACGCCACCAAAAGGACATATCGAATGTAATGATGCGCTTGAGAAAAATGTTATCCCACCGCCGTTTTCTACTAAGAACTTATTTACAGCTATCAATGCGATCAACAAAAAGAAACCAAGCTGAACCACATGTCTGATTCGCCATTTTCGCTTTACCAAACTACTTTTTTTATCCATCGTAACCCCTCACCCGCTTTTAATTTTTCATAATACACAATTAGCTAACTGTGATTATAAATGTAAGTTGTGATGGAACTATGATGGATTGATTATAGAAATGAAAAAATCGCCTCTCATGGACAAAGGCGATAATTGTTATAATATTTATTTTGACATAATGAGTCAATATGCCTGGCACCACCCACTCATCCACTCATTTCTATTCGTGGCAACTATGGCCTTCACCATGTGCGTCACAACCAACACCAGAATCAGTCAAAGTGCCTGCAAGCCACTTGGCTACTACGTCGTCGACTTCACCCGAACAGCCTCGAATCACTTCAATACCCGAAAAATCAAGCACTCTGACTGCACCCTCGCCCATGTTGCCAGCGAGCATGAGACTCACGTCCATTTCGGAAAGCGTTTGTGCGATATTAGATTTGCAACCGCAACCTACTGGTGACGGGAGCATTTCTTTGGAGACGATTTCTTTGTTATCATCAATCGTAAAGATCGTAAAAGCTTCACAATGGCCAAAGTGATCATCGATCATATTTTGTCTTGATGGCAATGCAATTTTCATATGGTGTCCTCCTGAATTGTTTGTGGTCTATACAGTTTTATCTTAAACCATTTGTGACATATGTCAAGAATTTTCGTTTTCGAGGTTTCTCAACTATTTACGTGCCACATGTCGTCGTGTATTTTTTTGGCCAATGTTTCTGCGGTGCACCACTTTCAATTTGTGCCACAGTATACTGATATGGATTTTCGAGTAACTTAAGCAATGCTTTGAATGGCTGATCATTGCTATTATCAACCCATTCACTTAGCACACGCTCAACATTATGGTTGCGTGGAATAATCGCTGGATTATGCATTCTCATACATTCATTTTGCGTTGCCACATCTGCACTTTGCTGAGACTTTCGGATTGTCCACTTTTTATGCCACTGAGAAAAGGCTTCTGAAGGGAAATTGGATGAGGTATCATAGTGCCCAAGTGTAAGCTTTAGAAAAGTATCGTGGTAATCTAACCCTTCCTGCGTCATACATACAAGGAGTTCATTGATCAAATTTAAATCTTCTGGTGAATCAACTGATGAATCTTCTGGTGAAACTTCAGATGCACCCTCACATAAGCCTAACTTTTGTTGCATGATGCGTAAATATTCCGCTTCATAAACTTTATCATAATAATCAAGTGCTGCGTTGCCGATTCTTTCTCCTTCATCTTTCATAAGTGGCAATAATGACTCAGCAAATCGCGCAAGATTCCACTTTCCTATAAGTGGCTGATTCCTGTATCGATATCTCCCTCCTGTGTCAATTGAGCTAAACAGCGCATCGGGATGATACGTATCTAAAAAGGCACATGGCCCGTAGTCTATCGTTTCTCCTGCGAGAGAGACATTGTCTGTATTCATGACGCCATGAACAAATCCCACACCCTGCCATTTGGCGATGAGTTTGGCTTGACGCTTTGCAAATTCAAAGAGTAAGCATTCAGGGGTAGCGTCTTTACTTAAACAATGAGCGTAATGTCGATTCAGCGTGTATTTATAGATCGCTTCCAGCGTTTGATATGACTGAGAGGCCGCAAACTGAAACGTTCCAACGCGAATATGGCTGGACGCTACTCGTGTGAGAATGGCACCATCATGTAGGCTTTCTCTTATCACTTTCTCCCCAGTGTGAACAACCGCTAGGCTTCTTGTTGTTGGAACGCCAAGGTGCGCCATCGCTTCACTGATCAAATACTCTCTCAGCATCGGTCCTAAACTGGCTCTGCCATCTCCCCGCCTTGAGTATGGCGTTGGACCAGACCCTTTAAGCTGTATATCGACTCTTTGACCATCTGGTGTAAGATGCTCGCCGATTATCAGTGCCCTTCCGTCACCAAGCTGGGTGAAATAGCCGAATTGATGACCAGAATACGCCTGTGCGAAAGATGAAACGCCTTCGACCATCGAATTACCAGACAAAATCGCAGCGCCTTCAGGCGTACCTAATTGCTCACTGTTAAGGCCTATATCTCTTGCCAAATCCTCGTTCAGTAAAATAATGTTCGGCTCTTTAACGGGCTTCGCTGCTTGCCTAGTATATAACTCAGTAGGCAACTCTAAATAACTGTTGTCTATTTGAAATCCAAAGGGATTCATTTGTGTCCTCCTTATGTGAGTGAGATGAGTTGGTGGTGCCAGGCATTTCGACTCATGAGTTGGTGGTGCCAGGCATTTCGACTCATAGTTTGAATATACCCTTATTCAGTTAGAGTTATTCAGTGACGTGGCATATCTGATAGCCAGGGATAAAGATATAGCACGATGCATCACCACGAGTCTACGTGCAGCACAATGCATCACAATGCATCACAATGCATCACAATGCAGCATAAGTATCGCATCGGTTAACTTTATCAACCAAAATATTGTTTAGCTCCATTTACACCGATCAAATTGAGGCGCATAATAATATCAGAATCTATCAGAATATACAAGCACACAATCAAAGGAGGCTTTCATGCGAGAAATCAACATCGCTACCGTAATCCTTACCAATCGGAAAGAAAAGGGCATCACCCAAGATGCTCTTGCGGAATATATAGGTGTCACCAAAGCATCCGTTTCTAAATGGGAAACCGCGCAAAGCTATCCAGACATTACGCTTTTGCCTCAGCTAGCAACATTCTTCAACATAAGCATCGACGAACTCATCGGCTATATGCCGCAGATGACGAAGACGGATATCCAGAAAACATACAAACGACTGACACAGGATTTTGGCTCAAAGCCATTTGACGAAGTTTATGATACCTGCCAGGCAGTCATCAAAAAATACTATGCCTGCTTTCCACTTTTGCTGCAAATGGCACTGCTATATATCAACCATCATATGCTGGCTGAAGGAAGGCCAAAGCAAGAAATCATCCTCAAAGAAGCCATTGAGCTTTGCGAACGCATCAAGAAAGAAAGTGACGACGTATGGGTCGTGAAACAGGCCAATTCCTTTGAAGCCATCGGCTATATGATGCTCGGCGAACCCGTGATGGTACTCGACCTCTTAGAAGGAACTATCAAGCCCCTGATCGGCGACGATGCAACTCTGGCACTTGCCTATCAAATGCTTGGCAAGCACGATGAAGCCAAATCCGTTCTCCAAGTGAGCATGTACCAACACCTGCTGAGCTTAATCGGAATTGCACCGACATACTTTCAGACGATTACAGGTCCACTTGAAGTCTTTGAAGCGACACTATCACGCTTTCTTACCATCGCGCAGAGCTTTGAAGTGGATGCACTTAATCAAAATATCATGGCGCAGCTTTACTACTCAGCCGCACTAGCCTACACGCGTTACGGCGACAGCGACAAAGCGCTAACCATGATCGAAAAATACACTCAAGTCTGCCTTTCCATCAAATTCCCTGTCACCCTCCACGGTGACGCCTTCTTCGATGCCATCGAGGATTGGATCAAAGATTTTGATCTGGGCAACCAAGCACCAAGAGGCGAGAAAGTCATCAAAGAAAGCATGCTCTTTGGACTCACGCAGAACCCTGCTTTCGAAGGCTATAAAGACGATACGCGCTTTAAGCAGTGTCTCTATAAACTTAACATTTAAGGAAATTATACAATCCCCATATTTAGGAGGTTCATAAAATGGACAAATTCATGGAGTACTTACCAATTCTCATCCCGATCATCATCTTGGAACTCACACTGACAATTGCAGCACTCGTACACGTTTTGACGCACAAGAACTATAAATTCGGCAATCGCATCTTTTGGGTCATCATGAGCTTTGTGCAAATCATCGGTCCAGTTGTATACTTTGTCTTTGGAAGAGGTGAAGAATAGTGGATATCCTGCAAATAGCCTCTGTCAGCAAACGGTTTGGAGAAAATCAGGTTCTTGACGACCTTTCACTTTCCGTAAAGGAAGGGTCAATCTTCGGTTTTATCGGTCAAAATGGTGCAGGCAAAACGACCACCATGAAGATGATCCTCGGTCTTTTGAAAATAGATGCAGGTGAAATCAAAATTTGTGGCGAGCGGGTGACATACGGACAAAACAAGACAAACGGCTTCATCGGCTACTTGCCCGATGTCCCAGAGTTCTATAACTATATGAAGCCCACCGAATACTTAAAGCTATGCGGCGCCATCACAGGATTGTCAAAAACTGTCTCCACAGCGCGCATCGATGAGCTTCTCACGCTTGTGGGTTTGGAAAATGCAAACAAACGAATCGGCGGTTACTCAAGAGGTATGAAACAAAGGCTTGGCATCGCTCAGGCACTTCTCAACGAGCCAAAGCTCCTCATTTGCGACGAACCGACTTCCGCGCTTGACCCCGTCGGCCGAAAAGAAATCCTCGACATCCTTTTAAAGGTCAAAGGCAAGACCACCGTCATCTTTTCCACGCACATTTTATCCGACGTTGAACGCATCTGCGACGAGATCGCCGTGCTCCACAAAGGCAAAATCGCCCTAACGGGCACCATTCCCGAGCTTAAAGCGAAACACAGGCAAGAGGGACTATCCATCGCCTTCGCTACAGAATCAGACAAAAAGCTTTTTTTATCCTGCATCAATGTTCACCAACACGTGGACAGCATCACAGAAACTGAGTTTGGGATCAAACTGACGACGCAGCACATTGAAACCCTACAAACCAAAGTATTTGAGTGCCTAGTCAGCGAACATATTCTCCCAAGCAAATTTGAAATTATCGAACCGAGCATTGAACACCTATTTATGGAGGTGGTCTCATGATGGCCTTTTTAGCGTTTACCAAAAAAGAATGGATGGAAAGCATCCGCACGTACAAGTTCTTCATCCTGATCACGGTCTTCCTACTTTTTGGCTTCATGAACCCGATTATCGCCAAAGTAATGCCTGAGCTGCTCGCATCCGTTCTACCGGAAGGCATGTTCATCACACTTGCACCACCAACCGCAATCGATTCGTGGATGCAATTTTTCAAGAACGTCTCTCAGACGGGTCTCATGGTTTTGGTGGTCATCTATAGTGGCATCATGGCGAGCGAATTCAGCAAAGGTACCCTGGTCAACATGCTCACAAAAGGACTTCCAAGACAGACGGTCGTCCTCTCAAAAATGCTCGCCGCGACAACCCTATGGACACTGAGTTACCTCATATGTGTTGGCGTCACCTATGGCTATACCGCATATTTCTGGACGACGGCTGGCGTCAACGACCTGTTTCTCGCCCTTTTCGGCCTTTGGCTCTTTGGCACCTTATTACTGGCGCTGGTCCTTTTAGGCGGCATCATCTTCAAGAACATCTATGGCAGTTTGCTCTTTACGGGGGCTGCTGTGGTCGTGATGACTGTGGTCAACATTTTTCCAGCCGCAAATCCCTTCAACCCATCAACACTCGCGTCAAATAACGTCTATCTGCTCACTGGTGGACAGGATGTCGCCGATTTTGTCTCTGCAGTTGGCGTTTCCGCCGTTCTTATCGCACTGCTTCTCGCCCTTTCCATAGTCATCTTCAACAAGAAGCAAATCTGAGGTGAGTTATTGGTGCCAGGCAGATTGACTCATGAGTTGGTGGTGCCAGGCAGATTGACTCATGACCTTTTGACAAACGATTGATTTTTCTTGATTTATCTCTGTGGTATAATAATAACAAAGCCATCACAGACGATAGGAGAAGCACATGACAAAAGGTTATATCCACATATATACTGGAAACGGAAAAGGTAAAACCACTGCCGCATTTGGGCTCGCGTTACGGGCTGCTTGCACAGGCAAAAAAGTCTACATTGGACAGTTCGTCAAGGACATGCAGTATAGCGAAACGGCGGTTGTTGGCATCCTACCCGCCATCGAAATCGAGCAACTCGGCAGAGGCTGCTTTATCAGCAAGGACCCAGAACAAGCCGATATCGACGCGGCTGAGGTAGCCCTCGCAACATGTGTGGCAAAACTAAACTCTGG
>CAYLNI010000070.1:12841-14516 GCA_964384705.1 uncultured Fusibacter sp. | reverse complement strand
ATGTCATGGAGGAGAAAGTCAGCTGTGCTATCAAAAAAGGTGAAAATGTCATCAACACGTTCGATGTGGACGTGCGTGAAACTGAAACCTGCTTTTTTGTAGAAGCGGAATTACCAGGTTTCACGATTGACAATATTACCATCGTTTACGAAAACAGTTATTTGAGCATTATTGCGCAGAAGCATGAAATGAACCAGGAAAAAGACTATGATTTTATACGCCGTGAGAGAAGATTTGGCGTTTTCAGACGCAATTTTTTAGTTCAAAATGTAGACAAGGAGAATATCCGCGCAACGCTTAAGAATGGCGTATTAAAAATAGAACTGCCAAAATCTTCCCATACGATGTTTTAATACTTGCGATGAGGTGATTCAAGATGGACGAGAACGAACGAAAAGACAAACTTACAGACAAACTAATTGACCATGACACAGATGATATGGATTATGATGCAGAAGATATCACAGCAGATGTCACAGAAGATGTCACAGAAGATGAAGTAGAAAATGTCTCGGAAAATGAAGCAGATATTGAAAGTGGCGAATCGATCAAGGAATCAATAGAAATTTCTGAAGAACATTCTGAAGCTGTGGTTGTCCCTGTAAGAAAATCTGGAAAGATCAAAATGAGCACAGTTCTTATGGTATTACTCTCAGTCGTTCTAATTGGCGGTAGTGCGTATACGATTGGCTACTATAACGGTCAGATCAATTTGAACGATGCAGAAATCAGTGAACGCGTTGAAGCGCTACTTGAAAGCAATTATAAATCTGAAATTTATAAATCGGTAAAACAATACATTGATGAAACAGGGATCAACAGTAGCATCTCAGAGGCTGACGTCACCGAAATCTTCAAGAATGTCAGCAATTCCATTGTCGGTATTACGAGTAAAACCTATATATACGATTGGTTTAACAGCCAACAGGAATCTCAAGTGACGGGATCTGGCGTCATCTTTGATCAAACACCTGATTTGTTTTATGTCGTCACCAATTACCATGTTATAAGTGATGCGACAGACGTAATCGTAGAAATCGCCAAAGATCAGATCGTAAATTCGAAAGTCGTTGGATTTGATGAAAGTACAGATTTGGCTGTGTTAGCAATCGAGAAAAAAGACATTAACGCGGATTTGTTAAAAGAAATCAAGCCGATAGCCATTGGAGATTCTGAGAAAATTCAGATTGGTGAGATTGCAATCGCAATAGGCAATCCACTTGGGTATAACAATACCGTTACACAGGGGATAATCAGCGCTGTTGACCGTCAAGTTGACGAAGATTCGAATGTGATGTACATTCAAACAGATGCTGCAATCAACCCAGGTAATTCTGGAGGCGCACTCGTAAACAGTAAGGGTGAGCTAATAGGCATCAATTCAGCTAAAATTGCCGAAACGGATGTTGAAGGTATGGGCTTTGCCATTCCAACTGAAAAGATGATGACCATCGTCAGCGAGCTGATGGAGAATGGGTATGTATCTCGTCCATATATTGGCATTGGCGGTGTTGATATTGATGAAAGCACTGCTAAGCTCTACGATATCCCAATGGGTGTTTTAGTACGTTATGTCTATGAGAACTCACCTGCACAAACTGCTGGTGTTGAAGTGATGGACTTGGTCATTGGAATCAATGATGAAAATGTCTACAACATGAATGACTTGACGACG
>CAYLNI010000070.1:10439-12796 GCA_964384705.1 uncultured Fusibacter sp. | reverse complement strand
CGGTGATACCATCCAGCTAAAAATTGTAAGGGATGAAAAGAACGAAATGGTTATTCCTGTCGTATTAGGCAACAAAGGCAATCAAAAATAACGATGAAATAATAGCATAGATGTTAAATCTTAAAATTAATTAGGCTTGACCTGTAAAGGTACAAGCCTTTAATTATGTTTCATGATATACTTAAGGGAAATTGAAAAAGTATTGATTTTATGGTGTTACGGAATAGTGGAGGAAAATATGAAGTTCGAAAAGAAGAAAGACCAAGCTGGCAGTAAAACTGGCGGCAAAATGAGCGGCAAAACGAGCAGTAAAACTGGCGGTAAAACTAAAAATAACGCATCTTTTGCGAAGGATAAAAACGCATTTTCAGGTGATAAATTAGAAAAAACAGTTAAGACTGAGCGTCCAGTTAAAATGGAACGTTCTGAGCGTCCTACGAGATCAGAGAGACCAGACAAACCGGCAAGAGCAGTCAAACCTGGTCAAACCAATAGACCTGCAAGACCAGTCAATCCAAATCAAGTCGACAAGCCTATGAAATCTGTGAAAGCTGCTAGAGCTGAAAAGCCAGCAAAGGGCAGAGAAGAAGATCAAGATGTCGCAGCAGATCAAGCAGATGTGATGATCACAAATCGCTTTCTTGAAATAGAGATCGTAGACATTGGCGATGAAGGCGAAGGTATCGGTAGATCAGAAGGCATGACCGTTTTTGTAGATGGCGGATTACCTGGCGATATCGTCACATGTCAAATTGAAACGCAAAAGAAAAGCTATGCAAAAGCAAAACTCAAAAAGATCATCAAACCATCAGCTGATCGCGTTGTAGCGCCATGTAGCGTATACCAATCTTGTGGTGGTTGTCAGATTCAAGATTTTGATTATAATGCACAGCTTAAATATAAAGAGAATATGGTCCTCAATGCGCTTAAACGCGTGGGTCAATTTTCCGATATCGAAATTCAACCGATTATAGGTATGAAGGATTCTTTCAGATACAGAAATAAAGGCTTGTATCCAGTTCAAGGGTCAATTTCTCAACCGATCATCGGCTTTTATAAGAAAAACTCTCACAACGTCGTCGACGTGCGTGATTGCTTGCTTCAGGATGAGAAAAACGCCATCATCATCGAGATGATCAGAAAATACATGAGGGACTTCAAAGTAGCGCCTTACGATCAAAAATCGCATGAGGGCACACTTAAGAGCGTTATGATTCGAAAATCAGAAAAAACAGGTGAAATCATGGTCGTTCTCATCACAAGTGGTCGAAAACTTGCGATGACAAAAACCCTCGTGAATTTGCTTACAAACGCAGTACCTGGTATTGTATCCATCGTACAGAATGTACATGCATCGCATAGTATCAAAGGTCTTGGCGAGGAAAACAAAATATTGTTTGGAAAAGCGACGATCACTGATGAAATTGCAGACCTTAAATTTGAAATTTCACCACAGTCGTTCTATCAAGTGAATGCGAAACAAACTGAAGTGCTTTACAAGAAAGCAATGGACTTCGCAAAACTCACTGGTGAAGAAACAGTTTACGAGCTCTATTCTGGAACGGGCACGATCTCGTTGTTCCTCGCACAAAAGGCGAAAAAAGTGTACGGTATCGAAAACGTTGAGGAAGCAGTCGTCAATGCTCGTAAAAATGCTGAGCTTAATAAACTTACAAATGTTGAATTTATCCTCGGCGATGCTGAGACTGAATTTGAAAAGCTATATGAGCAAGGACATCGTGCAGATGTTGTTGTCGTAGATCCACCGAGATCTGGTTGTGAGGGAAGCGTCATAGAAACGATCTTAAAAATGGCGCCTGAACGTATCGTTTATGTTTCATGTAAACCATCGACACTTGCTAGAGATATGAAACTGCTCTGTGAGAATGACCTTTACAAAGTGGCTGAGGTTCAACCCGTTGACGTGTTTGGTCATACGGCACACGTAGAAGCTGTTGCGTTTCTAGAAAGAAGATAGAATTACAAAATAAGTTAATATAAAAAAATATAGGGCTCCTTGAGTTCGCATCAGAATGGTGCGGAATCTCGGAAGCCCTTTTTTATGTCACTTTCGGCACGCTACGCTATAGATCAAGTATGGTTATACTATTCTTATCGTACTTGACGAGCCCTTCATTTTTCATTTTTTGTAATTCTCTTGAAAGGGACGTGCGCTGCACACCGATGCGATCAGCGAGAGATTTTTTTGATAATCGGAGTTGTATCGTATGACTATTTTGAAGCTTGTATTCGCTTTTTAGATAGGCAATTATGCTATCGCGAATTGAGCGATTCACATAATGCTTGAGTTTATCACCAAGTAGAATCGTATGGTCCGAGATATATTCTAAGTAAAC
>CAYLNI010000070.1:3832-10419 GCA_964384705.1 uncultured Fusibacter sp. | reverse complement strand
GTAAAAAATCAATATTAGTCGCACAAAAATCAAAAACCAATTTTTTTGGAATGATGAGTAAGCTTGAGTTTGATTTTGCTGTTACCATCATCGGATAACGTGGGGTCTTAGAAAATAATAAATTTGCACCCAATATATCATCTGGAAAAAAATCAGTGATTGTCATAAGATTGCCTGCTTCATCGATCCGTTCAATAATAACTTGTCCACTTATGATGATTTCAATACCGTTGCAGTAATCACCATCAAAATGTATAATTTCTCCTTGACCAAATTTCTTTATTTCAATGCCCGTATCACGTTTCGAATTCTCTTCCCAAAAGGATTTTGGTATCGTTCTTAGTAGGGAAAATTTTTCATAATCGTTTATTAATGAATTCATAATATTTCCTTTCTGGTGTTACCTTGGTAACACCTTTATTTATGTGACTAGTATATACTCAGTCTAGACGTTTTGAAAGGAGATTTTAAATGGATATCTTTACTTTATCATTTTGGGGTATTTCGATCGCTTTAACTGGCTTTTCTTTCGCAAAAAGTAAAAAGAATACGTTTGAGGCAATGAAAAAATCAAAGGGTATGATGGGAAATATGCTGGGAGAAATCATAGCGATTATTTTCATTATTGGCATCGTATTGACATTTATTCCACCCGAGTCGATTAAAAGTGTTCTAGGATCAGAGAATACAGCGATGGCGACAATTATTGCAGCCATCGCAGGTAGTATCACACTGATTCCAGCATTTGTTGCATTTCCTCTAGTCGGTTCTTTTGTAGATGTTGGGGCTAGTATTGTTCCCGCTGTGGCATTTTTGACAACACTCACAATGGTGGGCGTCGTGACATTTCCACTTGAAAAAAGAGCGTTTGGATTTAAATTTGCCATGACGAGAAATGTTTTCAGTTTTATTGCAGCACTAGGTATTGCAGCAGTGATGGGGGTGCTTATATGACTTCTAAAGGGATTTTGAAAAAGAACAAACTACTTGTATTGGTTGCACTCATTTATGCCGCCCTCTTCATAGTGATGCCCAATAAAGCGACCTCGGCTCTTGGAAATAGCGTTTATTACTTAATTGAAATGATGCAAGTTCTGCCCGTTATATTTTTGTTAACAGTAGTTATTGAAGCTTTGATTCCGAAAGAATGGATTATCAAACATTTTGGTGAAAAATCAGGATTTTTAGGGAATATATTTTCTCTTATTTTAGGCAGTATCTCGGCTGGGCCAATTTATGCTGCTTTTCCAATCAGTAAGATGTTGCTTTCAAAGGGGGCAAGTGTTTCTAATATCGTTATTATATTAAGTTCATGGGCAGTTATAAAATTACCTATGCTCGCCAATGAGGTCAAATTTTTAGGCGTTACATTTATGGGCATTCGTTGGGGATTAACTGTGGTCGCTATTCTGATCATGGCATGGCTAACAGGAAAATTGATCGACAGAAAAGATCTTTTGGCATGTGACACTTTGATCATGAAAAATACAGTTCAAATTAACTCAGATTATTGTATTGGCTGCGGTATTTGTGTAAAGATCTTACCAGAAGTATATGCGCTAAATAACAAAAAAGCTTACGCGAGCTTTGAACAAGTTAATGCGGGTAATAAACATATGATTCATGAATCCGCAAAAAAATGTCCAACGCAAGCAATAAGCTTCAATTTATCTAGTATTTAAAAAACGAAAGGTGGTAACAATATGATAGAACAAGTATTTAACTTAACAATGGGAAACGAGCGATTAGTGGAACGCGTTATTCAGGATGATAATGTACATTACATTCACATGATTTTTAACCAAGGTGAGGGGTTGCCCGAGCATTTCTCGAATTCAACGGTATATATGACGGTACTTAGAGGTAAACTGTCTATCGGGTTAGGTGAACAGGAAGTTACTCAATATGATGCAGGAACTGTTCTTAAAATCCCCTTTAATATTAAAATGAATGTTAAAAATTTAGATGTTGACGTATTGGAACTCATAGTCATTAAAGCACCTGCACCACAAAAATAAAACTGTAGAAGCCCAAGACGTCCATGTGGAAATCTTGGGCCTTTACTATTACTATTACTATTAGTATTCACCTTAAATTAGAGAAGTGCCAGATGCTGTTAAAGAGGCCGTTAAAATGCGATTCTTTTATTATGACTCTATCTGAGTTATGGGTATAATAAATAATAGCTTATTTTTTCAGCAAAGGAGGCAAGCCTATGAAAAGACATGTAAAAATCTTAATAGTAATCACGCTATTGATAGTCATTACAATTGCATTAATTGGTTGTGGAAATGTAAATAATGAGACAACAAACGATACATCAAACGAATCAACAAGCGAAACAATAAGCGAAACAATAAGCGAAACAACAAGCGAAATGACAAATGTTACGACACAAGACAATACGGCACTGAAAAAAGAGCAAGGTATAGTTTTTAATGGCAAATCGATCGCCATATCTGATATAGTAGATGATGAGAAAATTGAAGGCATTTTAGGCGTTGCCGATGAAATTAAGACGCACACTTATACAAAAGACGATGGGAAAAATATGGATCAACTGAATGGCATGACAGAAAAGCAGTATCATTATTCAGGGTTAGTATTAAAAACCATCAATGGGGCAACCGATGACACTTATTACGTATTTAGCATTGAACTTACTGATCCAAAGGTTCAAACGATTGGAACTATTAAAGTTGGCGATAGCTTTGACAAACTCAAAGCAGTATATCCTGAAGGTCAATTATTAAGTGGTGATTTGACAAATGAAGCCAATGAATATCGATATGAGCCAGATAGTTATGCGGAATACATGACGTTTCATTTAAAGGGAAAGGTCATAGAACGTATATCGATCAACAAGCTATTAGACTAGACTATTAAACTAGACTATTAAACTAGACTATTAAACTTGAACCATAAACTAAAAGTGCTGCAAACCTATCTAATCGTTTAGATGCGTTGCAACACTTTTTTATTTTAAAAGAATTTTAAATAGCTATTGACGACCTAGGTACTGTGTGTTACTATATAGCTATAGTAAGTGATACTGATTACCTGTATTACTGATTACCAGTGATACTAAATACTAAGTGCTTAAAACAATACAGCAAAAGAGGTGGTTATTTTGGATAATATAACGGAGTTGTTAAAGGGTGTACTTGAAGGCTGCGTCCTTGATATCATCAATCGGGAAGAGACTTATGGCTATGAAATCACACGAAGGTTAAATGCCTTAGGTTTTTCCGATGTCGTTGATGGGACAGTATATACGATATTGGTTCGACTTGAAAAGAACAAACTTGTGGACATAGAGAAGAAGCCTTCCGATATGGGACCGCCGAGAAAGTTTTTCAAACTCAATGCCGCAGGACGTGAGGAACTTAAGAGGTTCTGGGAAAGATGGACATTTGTATCATCAAAAATGGATGAACTAAAGGAGATGAAATCATGACATTTATGGAGAAAATAACTGGAAGTGATATGACGAAAGAGTTTAAGGGTTTTGAAGCTCGTGTGAAAAAATTACCTGCGGATTACCAAGTGGCGTGGGAGAAAGTTAAGAATCACATTTGGCCACATTCAGATTTTACAGGACGTAATCTCATGTCTGTGCTCGAAGGCGTGGTAGGTCTGTTTGAAGAAACTGCTGCAGATGGACTAAAAATAAGTGACGTTCTAGGGGATGATATTGAAGGCTTTTGCAACGATTTAATCGGTGAAGAGGGTTCAAAATCATTTCGCAATACATGGCGCAAACAACTTAACAAGAATATTGCAAGAAGACTAGGTAAATAGGAGGGGACCATGACTATTAAAGAAATTTTAGAGGGCAAAAAAGAATGGCGGGCACATGTAGCACGTGTCAAATCACTACCTAAGGATTATCAAATCGTTTATGAGGAAATCCAAAAATACCTTTATAAAGTTGGACCTGTGGAACTTACAAAAGGAATCGGTTTGCTTTCGGGAATCGTTGATTTATTTGAAGACGGCGCAGCTAAAGGAAAAGCAGTCCTAGATGTAACAGGTAAAAACGTCGCTAACTTTTGTGATGATCTCATCAAAGAATCGGAGACATACTTTGACAGCTATCAAGATTCCGTCAACGAAAAAGTGAGCAAAGCTATGAATAAAGCGATGAAAAAATAATCAGGGCTAAGAAAATAATACAGGAGGAGGTTTATGTGGACCAACACGAATGGCTTTTATGCCCAATATGTGGCAATAAAACTCGGGTAAAAGTGCGAGTGGATACAGTGCTTAAAAACTTTCCACTCTTCTGCCCAAAATGTAAACATGAAAAGATCATTGACGTTAAGCAACTTAAAATAGTCGTTATAGAAGAGCCAGACGCCATGACGCAGAGCCGATAACATGTGAGAAAAATCACAGTTGTCGGCTCTTTTGTTTTTAGAGAGTTAAACTTATTACGAATTATACAGTGTCCATTATAAAGCGAGGAGGAAAACGTGAAAAACAATATCATTCAAATTAAAGGCATAGAAAAAGCCTACAAAAATGTTAAGGTGTTAAAAGGTGTCAACTTAGAAGTCGCACAGGGGGGGATTTTTGCACTACTTGGTTCCAATGGCTCTGGAAAGACGACGACGATCAGAATCATGACAACGCTTCTAAAAGCTGATGCTGGACAGGTTGTGATCAATGGCTTTGACATTGAAAAGAATCCTAAGGCAATTAGAGGGTCAATCAGTTTGACGGGGCAATTTGCCGCAATAGATGAGATTTTGACAGGTCGCGAAAATCTGATCATGATTGCAAAACTAAGACATATTAAAAATCCAAATGAAGTGGCGGATGCGTTAATTAAGCGCTTCGGGATGCAAGAAGCCTCTGACAGAAGAGTCAGTACGTACTCAGGTGGGATGAAGAGGCGCATCGATATCGCAATGAGTCTCGTGGGAAATCCGAAGATCATATTTCTAGATGAACCAACGACAGGCCTTGATCCAGAGGGGCGTTTAGAAGTGTGGAAGATCGTCAAGGAGCTATCTGCAAATGGTACGACCATCTTCCTAACAACGCAGTATTTAGAAGAAGCGGAACAGCTCGCGGATCAGATCGCAATACTTCATGATGGCAAAATCATTGCTCAAGATACGCTAGAGGGATTAAAAAAATTGATTCCACCTGCAAAAATAGAGTATGTCGAAAAACAACCATCACTTGAAGAAGTTTTTTTATCAATCATCGGCAAGAAGGAGGTAAAATAAATGGAAACTACAAGAAACTATTTTATCAAAGACTTAGGCGTCATGTTTGGACGATCCATGCGCCATGTGTTTAGAAGTATGGACACGATTATAACCGTTAGTATCACACCGATTGCTATCATGCTTTTATTTGTTTATGTATTTGGCGGCGCGATTAAAACAGACACAGAGAATTATGTGGATTATTTATTGCCTGGTATCATGCTGATGACGATTGGCAGCGGGATTGCCTATGTCGCATATCGACTGTTTATCGACAAGCAGCGCGGCATCTTTGAACGGTTTCACTCGATGCCAATCTCACGCTCTACAGTATTGTGGGGACACGTGTTGACATCGATCATCTCAAATGGCATATCGATTGTTGTTATTATTCTTGTTGCACTTTTGATGGGCTTCAGATCATCAGCAAGTATTATAGATTGGCTCGCAGTGTTTGGAATCCTCGGCATATTTACACTTGCATTGACATGGGTTGCTGTAATAGCTGGGCTTGCAGCTAAAACGCCCGATGGTGCTGGCGCATTTTCTTATCCAATTATTTTCTTACCTTTTATCAGCTCTGCCTTTGTACCAACTGAAACGATGCCTAAAGCCGTTCGTTTGTTCGCAGAAAATCAACCAGTAACACCAATTGTGGAAGCGATACGAAACTTGCTTTCAAATCAACCAGTCGGTAACGATATTTGGATTGCCATATCGTGGTGCCTCGGCATCATCGTCATCGCTTATTTCTTTGCAATGCGATTGTATAAAAGAATTTAATTGAAGTACAAGTAAAAACACCTGTTATCTGTAAAGATAGTAGGTGTTTTTTTATCTATTCAACTTACTTTTGAGTTGACAAAAGAAATTGTGATATGATATCATTATTGAAACACGATATCGCAATTCGATATCGAATAACGTAATCGAATCAGGAAGTGGTTTTATGAAAAATGAATACAAAGAGGATTATAAAAAGAGATTGATCACAGGACAAAGTAACATGAAGATCATGATTTTGCTAGTGATTTTAGTCGGTATTGGTGAAAAAATGGCTGAGCGATTTTTGCCCCTATATCTCATTGCTCTTGGTGGCAGCTTATGGTCAGTCGGGTTGTTAAATGCCATGGACAATCTATTAAGTGCTTTATATTCCTTTCCAGGTGGCTATATAGCAGATCGACTCGGCTACAAAAAATCGCTTCAATTGTTCACCGCAATCGCATTGACAGGTTATGCGCTGGTTATATTGATTCCAACCTGGCAAGCCGTTTTAATAGGCGCTGTGTTCTTTATAGCTTGGACTGCAGTATCTCTACCTGCCATTATGAGTTTGGTTTCAAAATCGGTTCCGAAAAACAAAAG
>CAYLNI010000070.1:0-3817 GCA_964384705.1 uncultured Fusibacter sp. | reverse complement strand
TCAGACGGATTCCGATGGCGCTTGGACCGATGATTGGTGGCGTAATAATAGGTATATATGGTCGAGTAGTAGGCGTTAAAATTGCCTTTGGTGTTGCCTTTATTTTAGGAATTGTAGCTATGATCTTAATTCAAAAGTATATGGCGGAAGAAGTTCCTTCAGTTGAGAAAAAAGAAAGGTTGAGCTTTTCAAAGACATTTTCGCTACTGACCCCTGAGCTAAAAAAACTGCTGGCAAGTGATATATTGATTCGTTTTGCTGAACAAATTCCATATGCATTTGTTGTTATATGGGTTGTTGATAACCAAGGATTGAGTACAACACAATTTGGGATTTTAACTGTCATTGAAATGGTGACTGCAATGTTTGTCTATATTCCAGTAGCCATGCTCGCGGATAAATATGGTAAGAAGCCATTTGTTGTTATCACATTTGTGTTCTTTACTTTGTTTCCATTGGTATTATTATTTTCTAAAAGCTTTTGGATGTTTGTCATTGCCTTTATCATAAGAGGTCTCAAAGAATTTGGTGAACCAACTAGAAAAGCACTTATTATGGATTTGGCACCAGAAGACTACAAAGCAAGTACGTTTGGGACTTATTATCTCGTTCGAGATGTGATTGTTTCTATGGCAGCATTATCTAGTGCATGGCTTTGGAATATAAGCCCTGAAACTAATTTTATTGTGGCTTTTAGTTTTGGTGTAGTAGGAACACTTCTTTTCGCCATATTTGGTAAGGAGCTTAATGAACAGTAGATCATAAAAATCTTTTTTTAAAGGAGTGTTTTATGTCGGATAAAATTTTACGGAAACTTTTTTTAGGATTTATTCATATTCACATATTGCATCATGCTTCAAAATCGCCTATTTATGGACTTTGGATGATCGAAGAACTTAGACATCATGGGTATTCTATAAGTGCTGGCACGCTATATCCCATATTAAATGGTATGGAAAAAGATCAATTGCTCGCATCAACTGAAGAAAATGTTGAGGGTAAAATTCGAAAGTATTATCGCATCACTGAACATGGCGAAGTTGTCTTAAAAGAGGCGCGTGCAAAAGCTTATGAATTGTTCAAGGAGATGAAAGAATAGTATTAGTCATTGAAAGGAGGCAAAAATGACACACGCAGTTAGTTGGCGTTCGTTCTTAAAAGATGCATTTATATGTTCTTTAGGTGCATATGGTGGACCGGAAGCACATATTGGCGTCTTTATGGATCAACTCGTCACAAAAAAGAAGTATCTCACAGAGGAAGAACTTATTGAACTCGTCGCACTTTGTAGCATATTACCAGGACCAACCAGTACACAAGCCCTCGTTGCAGTTGGCCATAAAATGGGGGGACCGATGCTTGCATTTTTGACGATGCTCGTTTGGTCACTGCCCGTTTTGACGCTGATGACAATATTGTCGTTTGTGTATCAGATATTTGAAACCTTAAATATTTCAGCAAGCGGCCTCAGATATATTGGACCGATGGCGGTAGGCTTTATCGTCGTAGCTGCCTTTAAGATTTCGCGAAAAGTCGTCACAAATTGGATGACAGGTATCCTCATGATTTTGGCAGCCTTTATAACCTACTTTATTCATGCACCTTGGATTTTTCCGTTGTTACTTGTTTTAGGCGGCCTTGTAAGCATCGTTGCTTCGGGCGAGAAAAACCTATGGAATAAAGTAAAGCTTTCTCCACCATGGGGATATTTGATAGCATTTGGCATCTTTGCGATAGGTGGCGTCATATTGAGTCTGGTGTTTGACAATCGCTTGGTCACACTCTTTGAAAGCTTTTATAGATATGGTTATCTCGTTTTTGGTGGTGGACAGGTCGTTGTACCAGTCATGTATAGTGAACTGGTTGATGTCAGAGCATTTATGACCCATCAGGAGTTTTTAACGGGCTATGGGCTTGTACAAGGCTTGCCTGGTCCGATGTTTAGCTTTAGCGCCTACGCTGGAGGTATGTCTTATCGAGATGGTGGTGTTTTCAATCAAGTACTTGCAGCAATTATTGGTGGTGTCGGTATATTTTTACCGGGTCTACTACTCATCTACTTCGTCTATCCAGTTTGGGAAAAACTAAAGCAAATCAAGGCAATTAAAGTTTCTCTCAAGGGCATCAATGCAGTCGCTGGTGGTTTAATAGCAGTAGCAGCTGTGATACTCATGCAAAAGAGTGGCTTTTCACTGGATAATCTTGCAGTCACAGGGCTTACGATTCTACTTCTTTCATTTAAGAAAGTGCCAGCGCCACTCATTGTCATTTTAGCACTGGCGTTAGGTTTTGTATTATAGTTTAAAAAAGTAAAGGCAGTGTTTTTGTTCGAGTTTATCGAATCAAAGTCACTGCCTTTATTTTGTGTTATTCAAATGAACGTGATAAAATAGGTCATACATATCAGTTTGGAGGACTAGATGCGATATAATACAATGCGAAGTTTAATGACGATTGTAGTCATGATAATTAGTTTTATGTTCAATACTTGTTTCACATATACATATGCAGAGGTTGAAAAAACCGTTTATAATGTCTTATTTATAAGTTCATATCATGCGGGGTTTGAAACTTTGCCAGATCAAATCAATGGCATAAAAAGCGTTTTTAATGATGCGGGCATATCGCTCGATATCGACTATATGGATACGAAACGTGTCGATAATGAAGAAAATTATGAGAATTATTTTAAATTTTTAAAGTATAGGTTAGATCACGGTTTAAAATACGATGTCATTTTGGTTGGTGATGATAATGGGCTACAATTTTTAATGGATCATCGTGAAAATCTTGTGCCTGATTTGCCCATCGTTTTTTTCTGCATCAATGATATGGAACGTGCAAAATTAGCGAATGAATTACCTAATGTCACAGGAATCGTCGAAGGTATTTCACTTAAGTCCAACCTCGATTTAGCGACAAATTTGTTTCCAAATGCTAAGAAAATATATGGCGTAGTAGATGACTCTCCAACGGGAATAGGCGATGCAACAGGTTTTTTAATGGCGGCAGAAAATTATTCTAACTATCAGTTTGAACTTATAAATGCATCAGAGCATTCTCTAGAAGAATTTAAGCAAGAATTGTCCAATATTGGCGTTGAAGACATCGTTTTTTATATGAGCTATTTTGAGGATGTTTCAGGAAACGACTATTCAATTGATGAAGCGACCACTATTATAAGTGAATCAGTGAAAGCTCCTGTTTTTAGAATGTCTATTGGTGGTGTAGGCAGCGGACTACTTGGTGGAGAGATGGTCTCTTATGAAGAACAAGGACGTCTTGCAGCTAGAATGGCCGTTTCAATTATCAATGGTGAAAATCCAAACGAAATCAACATGATACAAGAAAGTCCAAATAAAGTTATTTTTGACTACAACGTGATGCAACAATTCGGTTTAAAAATAAAGGATTTACCAAAGGGTTCTATAATTCTCAATAAACCAACTGACTATTTTCAACTCTATAAGAATGTTTTAATGCCTGCAATTGGCATCTTGATAGTCTTGATGTTCTTTATTGCCATTTTAATCGTTGATAATATGAAGCTTAAGGCAAAAGATAAATTACTGAACGAAAATAATATTGAATTAGCTGCGTTAAACGAAGAGATGATTGCATCTGAAGAAGAACTGAGAGAGCAATATGATAAGTTGACAAACAGCCAGAAATCTTTATATGAGAGCGAAGAAAGATACCGTGTGCTCGCTTTTACAGATACACTTACTGGACTTAGCAATCGAACAGCTCTGATGCTTTTTTTAGAGGGATTTGTGATCGATCATTCAAAAAAATGGTCTCTGCTTTATATTGACAT
>CAYLNI010000069.1:10877-14758 GCA_964384705.1 uncultured Fusibacter sp. | reverse complement strand
GCTAGATCAATTTTTTGAGATGAATGACTGAGGAAATTGCATAATTCCAATTTCCATAACTGAAAGCTGTATGTCTAAAATGAATTGGAGGTGAAAAAATGACCTATCACATATTGATTGCGGATGATGCGACAATGAATCGTTCCCTTATAAAAGATATTTTATCGAAAAATCTTTACGATATAAGCTTTGAAGAAGCAATCAACGGTGAGGAAGTACTAGAAATCGTAGGTCGTACTCAAATTGACCTTATTATTTTAGACTTGGTTATGCCTGTTATGGATGGTTTTGAAACCTTGAAGCGGTTAAAGAGTGTACCAGCTTATCATGACATTCCTGTGATCGTAAATAGTGCGATAACTGAGATCAAATCCATTGAACAAACGTTGAAAGAAGGTGCCGTGGACTATTTCACAAAACCATTGTCACCAGATGATATGCGTATAATTCTTCCATTAAAGGCAAAAAACGCTTTGAAGTTATATGAACAGCAGATGACAATTATTGCCCTAAATCGTCAAATAAATGAGGAACTCAAAAATGCCAATACTTTTGCAAATATCATGTTGCCAAAAGAAAAAGGATTCGACGCCATTGAACTCTACATGAAGTATCATCCGTCATTGGGGATAGGGGGTGACTTCTTCGATTGTGTTGAAATAGATGGTCGCGTTCATTTTATGATAGCAGATGTTACAGGACATGGTATTGCAGCTGGAATGGCTTCATCAATGGTGAAAATCCTATATCGAAAGATTATTGAGAAAAAGGATATTATGCCTCATGAAATTTTAGCAGGAATGAATGATACAATATTTTCGAATTTTGATTTCGCTGGGAAAGACAAGTATTTCATGTTTACTGCTTTCGTTGGTATAATAGAAAGTAACAAACTCTATTTTGCAAATGCGGCACATCCTTATCCGATGATCTATAAGTCAAAAGAAAAGGCATTTTTAGAAATCAAACAAAATGGTTTTCTTGTAGGTATGTTGGAGAACATAACTTATGAAACTGAGTCAACGGAAATCGAAACGGATGACGTGCTGTTCTTATATACGGATGGGTTGTTTTGTGCTGGAGAGGCTTCTGATTTTACAGCATGGGATAAAGTGTTCTCGCTCAGCCGACACTTGATTGATGTGTTAGAAGTGAGTCCTAAGGAATTTCTAGAGGACATTTTTTATGGTTTTCATATGATTCATAAGGCAAACCATACGGATTTCAACGATGATGTTGCGATGATGCTCATCAAGATAAAAAAATGATCGTATATGTAAACGGAGGCAATGATGAATGTTGTAATCATTGGTGCAGGGAAGCTTGGATATCGTCTTGCCAATATTTTTTCAATTAAAGATAACAATGTTTCAGTCGTTGATAACGACGACGAAGCATTGTATAAAGCGCAATCGGATATTGATATGATGCCGATGCGTGCAGATGGTTTAAACATTGAGATGCTTACGCGTCTCAATATTGCAGTCACAGACATTTTGTTCGCTGTGACAGGGTCAGATGAAACCAATTTGTTGATTGCGACACTAGCTAAAAAAATGGGTTGTAGACGTGTAGTTGCACGTGTTCGAAACCCTGATTACTCAAATCAAATCGACTTTATCAAACATAATTTGGATATTGATTTAATCACCAATCAGGATTATGAAACGGCAACTGAAATTGCTAAGATGCTTTTAAAAAGTGAAGCCATATACATGGATGATTTTGCAAACGGTAAAGTAGGCATGTCAGAGTTTGCAATCGAATCCGAGTATCTATTAAATGGTAAAACCATCAAAAGCATCAATTTACCAAAGCGGATCTTGATTGTGGCTATTAAGAGAAATGAAGAAATGTTAATACCCAATGGCAACACAGTCTTGCTCACAGGTGATTTATTGTATATTATTGGCGTTAAGTTAGAAATTCAAAACTTCTTGAAACAATATAGAGAACATCTCATGAAGCCTGATCATAAAAGAATCAAACGCGTTATGATCTTAGGTGGTGGCAATATCTCTTATTACCTTGCAAAAAGACTTGAGCAAAAAGGTGTTCAAGTAAAAATAATAGAAAAAAATAAAGAAGTATGTAAGGAATTAGCCATTGATTTACCAAGCGCACTCATTATACATGGAGACGCAACGGATTTATCCATTTTGATCGAAGAGAATATTGCCCATATGGATTCAGTTATCACTTTGACTGGATTTGATGAAGAGAATATTTTGCTTTCAGTCGTCGCAAAAAAATATAAAGTCCCGAAGGTTATCACAAAAGTTAGCAAATCTAATTATGTAAGCGTACTTCATGATCTAGATATCAATTTGGTGATCAATCCGGTACTTCTTACTGCCTCACACTTGATGCGTTATGCTCAAGGTGGTAGAATTAAATCGTTATCACTCTTACTCGGGGGTAGTGCAGAAGTTATGGAAATCATTGCACTGGAGGGTACTAGAATTGTTGGTAGACCCCTCAGCACGATTGAATTACCTGAGGGTATCATCATAGGCGCTGTTGTCAAGAATGGTAAAGTCATCATTCCTGATGGAACAACTGTAATAGAACCGCACAATCGCGTTATCGTGTTCTGTTTAAACGACGTAATAGACAAAATCGAAGCCTTTTTTTATAAAGGCAAGCGGGGAATTTTAAATGAACTACGGAATGATCATGAGGGTATTAGGTAATTTAGTTCTAATAGAAGCAGTTGCGATGTCGATTCCACTTGGTATATCAATTTACTATAGAAGTGGAGATGCACGCGCATTTATTACAACCATTTTGATCATGGTTGTTTTTGGCCTTTTCATGTCGAAGTTGAAGGTCAAAAACAGGTATTTAAAAGCGAAAGATGCCGTCACAATAGTAACATTTGGGTGGTTTATCATCTCTATATTTGGCGCATTGCCCTTTACGATATCGGGTGCATTGCCTTCTTTTACAGATGCGTTTTTTGAAGCTGTATCCGGGCTGACAACAACAGGAGCGACAGTGATTCCAAACGTTGAGATTATTCCAAAAGGCATTATATTCTGGAGATCTTTTATGCATTGGATGGGGGGAATGGGAATACTTGTATTGACCCTCGCCATCATGCCTACAATTGGGGTAGGGTCCTACCAGATTTTTAAAGCGGAAACACCTGGACCTGTAACTGACAAAATAGTACCAAAGATGAAGGACACAGCTAAAATATTATATACAGCGTATTTAGGCATTACGATTATCGAAACAATCTTACTTGTTCTTGGTGGGATGTCACTATTTGATGCTCTTATCCATACGTTTGGTACTGTTGGTACTGGTGGTTTTTCAAACTATAATGCAAGTATTGGTCATTTTAATAGCAACTACATTTATTTTATTATTTCAATTTTTATGGTAGCATCCGGTGTCAATTTTGCTTTGTTTTATGACCTATATAAAGGTAACTTCAAAAACATATTCGCCAATACTGAGTTCAAGATCTATCTATTGATTGTATCGACTTCGACATTGCTTGTCTTTGCAAACTTACTAGGTGCTGATCAATCTGTTGGTGATACTTTAAGTCATGCATTTTTTCAGGTGTCATCCATTATGACGACGACGGGATATTCGACCACAGATTTTGGTTTATGGCCTGATTTCAGTAAGATGATTTTATTTATCATGATGTTTATAGGAGGTAGTGCGGGCTCTACAGCAGGCTCTATTAAAGTAATTCGGTTAATTATATTATTTAAACTGGTTAAACGAGAGATCTCTAAGATATTGCATCCAAGGGCGATACTGCCCATACAAGTCGGCGGGAAAATGCTTTCAAGTGATGTTGTTGCCAGTGTCTCAGGTTTCTTTTTTCTATACTTGCTTATGTTTCTGCTTGGTACGCTTCT
>CAYLNI010000069.1:8539-10800 GCA_964384705.1 uncultured Fusibacter sp. | reverse complement strand
TTTGACTTTGTCGGTCCAACCAAGACCTATGCGATGTTTAGCGATTTTACCAAATGGGTTTTATCAGTAGAAATGCTTTTCGGTAGATTGGAGCTCTTCACATTATTTTTGATGTTGACGCCAAGTTTTTGGAAAAAAGTATAATGCAAAGGAAACACTCAAAATAAAGAAAAGGTTTATGACAATGGAACGACCCATGTCATAAACCTTTTTTAATTGAGGAATAGGTAATTATGCAATTTCAACTGTTTCTGATACGACGCGAACGAGATTATTGGAGAGATCGGAAATTCTTTCTAGGTTGTTTACAATTTCTAGATAGTACACACCTGATTCAGGTGTACATTCTTGCGTATGGAGTCTTGCAAAATGTCCTTTTCTAGCTTCCCTTTGAAGATCGTCCATCTCAGCTTCGAGCGCAATTACTTCATTGATAGTTTCTTGTGATGGTTTGTCTAATACTTGAAGGGCTAAATCGAATGTCGTTTTTGTTTTTCGATACATAGTTGCCAAAGATTCCTTTGAGTGATCTGTAAATACGATATTGTTTTCACTCATGGTCACAATCAGCTCTGCGATATTGTCAGCGTGATCGCCGATGCGTTCAATATCGTTGATGCTGTTGAATAAACCATCGATATACTTACGATCGGATTCGTTGATATCTTTATTTGAGAGTTTCACTAAAAACTCTGTAATTAAACGTTCAAGTGTGTTAACTTTTTTCTCAAGCACAAATGTCTGCTGAGCATTAGAAGGTTGATTTTCAAATAATCCAGCCATGGCAAACGTTAAGCTTTCGTTTGCGATGTTACCCATATTGATTGCTTCGTTGATAACGCTTTTCATGGCGATTGTAGGTGTTTCTAAAATACGATCGATAAAGCGCGTTAATTTTTCTGGAACTGCTTCGTCTTTATCTGGAATGACCCACATAGCAATTTTAATTAAAATAAATGCAAATGGGAATTGAATGACGACATTCGCAAGGTTGAATATCGTGTGTGCGTTTGCAATTTGTCTTGCAACATCTGTTGGATCAATGTATGTGACGATTGCTGTAATAGGTTTTGTCAATAATAGGACGAATAACAATGTACCAACTACGTTGAATGCTAAGTGGATAATAGCTGCACGCTTACCATTTTTACTAGCACCAATACTTGAAATTAGAGCAGTTGTACAAGTACCAATATTGTCACCATATAAAATTGGAAGTGCCGCTGACAATGGTAGTGCGCCAAGTGAAGCCAATGCGATGAGCATACCAATTGATGCACTAGAACTTTGAACAATAAAAGTCAAACTAAAGCCAACTAAGACGCCTAATATTGGATTCTCACTGAGTGAAATCATAAGCGTTTTAAAAGCTTCAAGCTCTCTTAAAGGTTTTAAAGCATCACTTAGGAAATCCATACCTACAAACAATATACCAAGACCAATTAATATTTCACCAAGATTTTTATAAGAGTCTTTTTTGGTTGTCATCCAGATGATCATACCAACGCCGATAGCAATAGGTGCAATTTCTGAAATTGATAGAGATACAATCTGACCAGTTACTGTTGTTCCAATGTTTGCACCTAATATGACACCAACGGCTTGAGAGAGTTTCATTATGCCTGCATTTACGAAACCTACAACCATAACTGTCGTTGCGCTGGAACTTTGAATAATACCAGTCACGATGATACCGACGAGAACACCCATAAAACGGTTTGTTGTCAGTATTTCAATAATTCGTTCAAGTTTTTTTCCTGCTGCTTTCTGCAGCCCGGCACCCATCATCTGCATGCCGTATAGGAATAAGCCTAATCCACCGAGTATACCAATGGCAATTGACATAAATTTGCCCCCTAATCACGAGTTTGATTTAAATTACTTCTATATGTTAAATCCATGTTAACTATCTGTCAAGGTAATGTTGGGCACTTTGAAGTTGTTGGAATAATCTGATGTTAAAAGTGTTGCAAATGCTTGTTTTCGCCAATGTTAAATCTATGTAAAGTCACTTTTTTGTTTGTTCAAATAGGATAGAAATCATATTCAAAATTGAATAGTATGCTGATTATGATATAATAGAATAAAATAAAACAAATGAAATCAATTGCGAATTTGTACCTCGAGGTGAAAGTATGATGAATTTCAGATATTTTGATACACCGATTGGAGAGATGATTGCTGTATCTAACGATTTAGGCATATGTCTTTTAGAGTTCAGAGATAAAAAAGATATTGATGCCGCATTAAGAAGACTTGAA
>CAYLNI010000069.1:7254-8395 GCA_964384705.1 uncultured Fusibacter sp. | reverse complement strand
TATTTCAAAAGGATGTCTGGTCTGCACTAAAAACGATACCGTATGGTCAGACAAAATCATATGGCGAGATTGCCAAAGTGATTCAAAATCCTAACAGCGTCAGAGCGGTGGGCGCTGCAAATGGCAACAACCGCATAGCAATCATCATTCCTTGTCATCGCGTTGTTGGAACAAATGGCAAATTGACAGGGTATGCTGGTGGTTTATGGCGAAAAGAATGGCTCTTGAAACATGAGGGCATCCTTTAAGTGAATCAAAGATGAAAAATAAAAGGTGCAGCTACAAATCTTGGAATTGGATTTGTAGTGGCACCTTTTTACTTTATAAACGACGATAAATGCCGTTTTCTCTTGTCATTAGTTGTTCGTTTATAAATTCGCGTCTTAAAGTTGCAAAATCTTCATGGAAAGTCGATATGATCGCATTGACTTCTTTTTCTGTATAATTTCTATCTTTTTCAAATGATTCGAGCATTTTTTCGAGAATGATTCGCCTTTTTTTGCGTTGAACAGGGATAGATTTTAAGGCGTTAAATTTAAAGAATGTATCGATCACTTTCTTGCGATATGCCTCTTCTCTTGCATCTTCAAGGGATTGCTCTGTAGCATTAGCAGTGATAAGTGATGCGATCGATTGATCGAGAGCAGGACGACATATTTCATATATGATGTAGTATTGGTCCTTATGCTTCGTAACGAGACCAACTTCTTCAAGTTTTTTTAGGTGAAATGAAACCGTCGAAGCTGTGAGTTCAAGTCTTTCAGCGAGTAATTCGACATACATAGGGCTGTCCAAGAGTGTGACTAATATTTTAATGCGAGAAGCGTCAGAGAGTGCTTTAAATAGTTTTACTGAATTTTCCATAATTACACGCTTTCTGATAACGTCTCTATAAACGTCGCTTTAATTGATTCAGCTCTTTGAATCTTAAGCGTTTCAACCATAACTTCATCTTCGAGGCCATGTTCTGTGCATTTTTTTAAATTCTCGTGCCATGCCATCGGTATTTTATCAAAGAAAGAAAGGTAAGTTTCATGCAACACACTTTGCCAATTTTGAGCTGAAGCAGCTTTTTGACAGCTAATTGCAAACATTTTTGTAAATATGTCGATGATATTCAGTTCAACTTGTACAAACTTGT
>CAYLNI010000069.1:4492-7149 GCA_964384705.1 uncultured Fusibacter sp. | reverse complement strand
TTTTCAATCGTCATGAGTGCCTCCTGTTAGTCGTTTTCGACAATGTGATTTGATAGTCATCTAAATAGAATATACAATACATTTTATTTTGTGTCAATATTATTTTGATGACTATCGAAATAAAATACATGACGCTTAAGCAGTGATTAATCATGGTATAATAGAGTATGTAGAAAATACAAGGAGGTCAATATGCAAAAATTAGTCATTAAATGGATCATCGCAGCTGGCGCAATATATGCAGCAGGCTATATACTTCCTGGATTTAACGTGACAGGTGCCGTTGCAGCATTAAGCGCCGCATTTTTATTTGGTTTTTTAAATTTTTTCTTAAAGCCGATATTAACATTGCTGACATTGCCAGTCACTGTTCTGACATTAGGATTGTTTTTATTTGTGATTAATGGCATTATGGTCTATGTCGTCAGCTCATTCATTCCAGGAATATATGTTGGTGGACTGATGGATGCTATCTTGGCTTCGATTGTCATCTCGATCATCACGATGGTATTCAACAGTTTATTGGGTGTTAAAGACAAATAATGAAGCAAAATAGTCACCAGACGTTTCTACTATAATATATGTAGAAACGTTTTTTTCGCACTAATTAAAAAAACAAAGCAAATTACCTTATTGATATGAATAAAATGGTTGTTTAGTTAAATAATTAGTGTATAGTATAATGAACATGCATACATGGAGGACACGTATGAGAAATTTTTTGATCGTCACACATGGCAAAATGGCAGACGGTATGGCACAATCGATTGAGATGGTTTTGGGGAAACGCAACGACCTAACATGGTTATGCGCGTATGTAGATGGTAAGAGTTTATCAGAATTGATCGACCCTGTTATGGAAACTTATGATGATTCCGATGAAATTGTCATCTTCACAGATATCTCGCATGGTAGCGTCAATCAATTCTTCACAAAATATTTGAAATCAAACAACTATCACATCATCACTGGCATCAACCTCGCCTTGGTTTTATCTATCATGCTATTGCCTACCAATGAACGTCTAGATTCAGAGATGATTCTAAATGAAATTGAGTTTGCTAGAGAACAGATTATGTATATGAATGCGCAGATTGTCACCATATCACCAGACGATGAACTCGATTGACAAAGGGGCGTGCTAAGATGGCAATTGTACATGTAAGAATTGATGATCGTCTCATTCACGGTCAAGTTGCGATGATTTGGACAAATAGCTTAAGTGCCACGCGAATCATGGTTGTAGATAATGATGCCTCAAATTCAGATTTGATTAAAATGTCCTTGAAGCTTGCTACACCAACAAGTGTAAGTCTTTCTGTGCTCACGATTGAAAAAGCGGCAACAAGAATTCTAACAGGAGCATACGATGGTCAACGCGTCCTACTCGTCATCAGATCACCAGAGAACTTGCTGAAGCTCATTAAGCAAGGCGTTATGGTCGATTGTGCTAATCTTGGCAATCAAGCGCCAAAAGATGCAACTAGAGCATTAAACGACACGGTTGCTTTGACAGAAACAAGTATAGAAGCTTGTAGACAATTGAGAAAGCTTGACGTAAAGCTTACACTCAATCGACTTCCATCAAGTGAAACAACTGAGGTTATCTTATGATTCATCAGTTAGGTAAACGGGAAATCCTCATCGTCAAACATCTGATCAATGCAAAAAAACCTTTGAGTAGCGATGTCTTAGGCGTCATATTGGGTGCCTCTCCAAAGACTGTACGCAGCTGTATGGCTTTTGTAGGAGACATACTCAAAATGGCTGGTGGTGCAAAACTCATTTCCAAAACAGGAAGTGGGTACACAATAGAGATTGTCGATGAAAATGAATTTAGAGTATTTCTTCAAACGTTTAACGCAAAGTATTTAGATGCCTACTGGATTCCATCCAATACCTCATCTAGGGTTAACTACATCATTAGGCGTTTGATGCTGATAGAATCGCACATTAAAATGGATGATTTAAAAGATGAACTATATATCAGCCGTGTGACATTGACTAAAGATTTGAGAGAAGTGCGTCGTGTTTTGAAAAAATACCATTTGAAATTGGAGCACCGTGCAAAATATGGGCTCAGAATTAAAGGAAGAGAAAGTCATTTTAGAGTTGCACTCGTGGATTATCTAGATGTTGACGAAGATTCAAATAGCATTGAAGATGATTCACTCTATAAGCGCGATCCAAAGGTCATAAACGATTTGCTGATCAAGGCACTCGTAACAAATAATCTATCCATTTCTACAAATTCACTCAGAAAACTGGTCAAGCTCATCATCGTTTCAGAATATCGGTTCGACAAAGGGCATCCTATGATTTTGTCTAAACAGGATATGCTCAATATTGGTAGTAAAAGTGAATATGAAGCGGCAAATAGGCTCTTTGAGTCGCTAGGACTTGGACATTGGCCACTTGAAGAGATTGCCTTCACAGCGATTTTTATTATTTCTCGTCGTAACATTATGAAAAACGAATCGTTTTCGGTTTATCAGGAAGGCATTTTTATTGAGTATAGTAAAGCAATACTCGCTTATATAGAGACTGAGTTGCAAATGGATTTTGGAGATTATGCCGATTTTGATTTCGAGCTTGCAAAACACCTTAGAAGTATGGTCTATCGTGTGACGTATGGGTTTGAAAAGAGAGACGTTGGA
>CAYLNI010000069.1:0-4459 GCA_964384705.1 uncultured Fusibacter sp. | reverse complement strand
CTCGAAAGCAAGGGAAGCAACCCCGCTTTTGAATATGCTGTAATTGCATCAAAATGGCTTACAAATCAACTGGGATTCGAAATTCAAGAAACAGAAATCGCGTTTCTATCGTATCGATTTTACATGCATTTTAGATTTATGTCCTTTCATATGAAATCGAAAGTTCTCGTGGTTTTATCTAATGGGAAAAATGCATCCGATTTGTTCATTCATGAGCTCTATACAAATTTTGGTAAGTTTATAGAGACAGCTGAAGCTGCTGAATTCTATGAAATACCTTATTTAGATGTATCACAGTTCGACTGTATTATCACGGATATTCCAGCGGTTCAATTTGATGTGCCAATTGAAGTCAAACGCGTCAACTCCTTCTTTACAGATCAAGATATCATGAAAATGAAGAACTATTTTTCACATACACAGGTCAATTCCAAAACTTCTTGCAATGTTTTGATGCAAGATTTTATTTTCCGGACCTAGAGATGGTTGATAAAAATGAAATTATAAAATTTCTCTTTGGTGAAATATCCAAAAGCTATACGATTGATTCAAATGCGCTAGATATGATTCTCGAAAGAGAGAGAATTTCATCTTGTGAACGTGGCAATAGCGTCGCAATACCGCACACACTACTGCCTGCGGCAATGTCGCCAATCATAGCAATCGGCAAACTCAAGCGCCCAATTATATGGGATAAGGAGGTTTGTCAGCTTGTCCTTCTCGTCATAAATGGGCGAGAAGAAGCGGCGCCATTTTTATCCTTAAGTGTGGCTAAGTCAGCGACTGGCAATATTCAATTTGTCTATGAACTCATAAAATCCGAATCATTTGAGCAAGCAAAAAAAATTATTGAGCAATATGTCGATCAAATCGACTTTTATTAAAAAAGGGGTGGCAAGAGATGTTAAAAGGGATAGCAGCATCAAAAGGGTATGCAATTGGTCAAATTTATATCATGGCGCAAAACGAAATTGAGATTGATAAAACGCCATGTACAGATGCTAACGCATCATTGTGCAAACTAAAGGACGCAGTTGAGGCATCTCGTTTGCAGCTCCAAAAAATCAGACAGAAAACAGCAGAAACGATCGGTGAAGAGGAAGCGAAAGTATTCGATAGCCATATGATGTTTCTTGAAGATCCTGAGTTTATTGGCGCTATTGAGGAAACGATTCGAACTGAATCACTGCAAACTGTTGCTGCCATCGAGAAAGTGAAGCTCTTTTATAAGACGCTATTTGATCAAATGGACAATGCTTATATGAAAGAACGCGCAGCAGATATTGTTGATGTTGGGAATCGCCTCATTCGCAATGCACTAGGCATACAAGATAGCAATTCAACTCTTCCGGAAAACACGATCATCGTCGCGCATGATTTAACTCCATCTGATACAGCCCAGCTCGATAAAAGCAAAGTCATCGGGTTTTTGACGGACATCGGCGGCGTGACATCGCACAGCGCCATCATGGCGAGAAGTCTTGAAATATGCGCTGTTGTGGGCCTGATTGACATTAGTAAAAAAGTTGTGAATGGTCAACAGGTCATCATTGACGGCGTTAATGGCATCGCAATCCTCGATCCAGATCCACAAACGCTTGAACACTACGAGTCGCTTAAAACGTCGTATCTTAAGAAACGTGAAGACCTAAAAAAATATAAAGACCTAAAACTGAAGTACGAAGATGGCAGAGATATTTTGATTGCTGGCAACATCGGTTCTGTGAAAGATCTTGATGCAGTCATTGAAAATGGAGCAGATGGCATTGGTCTTTTCAGAACGGAATTTGTATTTATGGACCGTGAAACGATGCCGACTGAAGAAGAGCAATATATAATCTACAAGACAGTGGCTGAGAAGATGGCTGGAAAATCAGTTGTCATTCGTACCCTTGATATTGGCGGGGATAAACAAATACCATATTTGTCGCTCGATCCTGAGATGAATCCATTTCTAGGATTGCGTGCGATAAGACTTTGTTTTAAATATGAAGATATGTTTAAAGCCCAGATTAAAGCATTGCTTCGAGCCGGTGTTTATGGAGAGGTACACATCATGCTTCCTATGATTGGAACGCTAGATGAAATACTCAAGGCAAAGGCGATTATAGAATCATGCAAAATGGAACTTACTGAAGCAGGCGTTCCATTTAAATCTGACACACCTGTTGGCATTATGATCGAGATTCCATCTGCTGCCATCGTCGCAGATTTATTGGCTAAAGAGGTAGACTTTTTCAGCATTGGAACGAATGATTTAATCCAATATACCTTGGCTGTTGATCGCATGAATTCAAATATTTCACATTTATATGATCCCATGAATCCAGCGGTTTTGAGATTGATCAAAATGTCGATTGATGCAGCGCATAACGCAGGTATCTGGTGCGGCATGTGTGGTGAGATGGCTGGTGATCTCCGAGCGACTAAGCTTTTATTTGATATGGGGCTTGATGAATTCTCCATGTCGGGGTCGAATATCCTCGATGTTAAGGAAGCAATTGCTGAATATCTTAAAATTACGACATAAGGTCCCTGATATTGACTGTGATTCGGGACCATTGTCCCTATTAATTTCTTCACCAGCATTATATCTGTATAATTAAAGAAAAATCAAAACATATGTGTTATGATAACAAAAAACACTTTTTATAGTGTTTATTTGTTAACTACACATATGTTTTTTAATTGGAGGATATGCGATGAGAACAGTCAACCGTTATTTAAATAAATCTATTAGCACGACACTAATCATGATATTGATAACTGCTGTCTGCTTTTCAGGACAATTGAGCTTTGCAGATGTAACGCCAGCACCTTGGTATGCAACAGGCATAACAGAAGCTGATGAGTGGGGCATTTTACCTAGTGGATACGATAACAAATCTCTTAAATTGCCTATCACAAGAGGCGAATTTGCTGAAGCAATCGTATTAGCATATATTCGCGTATCAGGTGAGCTACCAGAAACATGGGGGAAAGATGTCTTCAATGACGATGCAAACGCTTTTGCAGATTTGGCCTACAACTTAGAACTTGTGAGTGGTTACCCAAATGGAAACTTCAAACCTTATGGCCCAATAAAAAGGGAAGAAATGTTTGTCATGATTCAAAAGTTAATCAGTAAGATTCAAGAGGTTGATTCAATTGCACCTTCAGTGATCAAAGAAATCAACGGACAATTTTCAGATGCGGATGTTTTGAGCACATGGGCAAAGGAAGCTTCAGCAATGATGGTTAGTCGATATATTGTATCTGGAACGAAAGATAAGAAATTGGCACCTAAGCAAGTCACAACGAGAGCAGAAGCGTTTATAATCCTTCAAAATGCAGTTAAAACAATCGTTGCAGAGCCTAACAAAAGTAGAGAAGCAACTCAAGCAATAGAAACAATCAACGGTTTGGTTTACGGCGACGTTCAAAAAAATAAGCCAGTTACAGTTGCAACACCACCAACTTCAGCGCCTGCAGCTACACCGACAGCTACACCAGTTGCAGTGACAGAAACTACACCTTCACCGATTCCAAAAGATAACGGTTTGAATTTTGACCAATACGTGGGGGATACACCAGCAGAAGAGACGGCAAGCAGAGGTGGTCGTAGAGGGGATAGAGATCCTCGTACGCTAGAAGAAATGTATTCACCTTCTGAGCTTATGGTCAGACTTGGCACGAATGCCGTAAAAGTTGCATCAATATTTGGATCTGCGGATGCACAACGTTATCAAACTGCAGAAGAAGCCAAAAAACATCTTGTTACTGTATCCGTTGAAGTATGGGTATTAGGAAGCAACGGCATGAAAACACCTGGTAAACGTAATGTCACTGTCAACAAAGGCATAGCAAACACTGTTGTACAAATCTTTAAAGAAATCTATAACGGCAAAGAAAAATTCCCAATCAAGGATCTTGGTGGTTATGCTTGGCGAGCTAGTGAAACATCTGAACATCGATGGGGACTGGCACTTGACATCAATGCCGCTGAAAATTATATGATACGATCTGATGGCCGAGTCGTTGCAGGCTCATTCTGGAAACCTGGAGACAGCCCATATTCTATATTGCCGATTGGCGATGTCGTTACGACATTCAAAAAATATGGCTTTTCATGGGGTGGCGATGCTTGGTCGATGAGCAATGACTATATGCATTTCTCTTTCCTTGGTTGGTGATGACGTTTATCATTAAAATTGGTATTGTGCAATTTCTCCTTTATGACAATAAAAAACCTGAGATGTGACAATCTCAGGTTTTTCTATACTAATTTAAACTAATTGAAACTATTGGTCTAAAAATTGACGACATCTGCTGGTTTGAAAACCACAATCAACATCATTTTAAAACGCTCTTTAGCGAGAAGTGCATGGGGGATACCCGCTGGCATGACGATGGTTTCGCCTGCTTTCACTGTAAAAATGTCCTCGCCGATAGTCACTTCTGATTCGCCATCTAAAATATA
>CAYLNI010000068.1:8348-14888 GCA_964384705.1 uncultured Fusibacter sp. | reverse complement strand
TCCTTAAGCAACAATAAATTGTCGACATCATGTGTAATAACAGATTTTCCATCAAAGTAAAAACCTGCTCCCACGAGTTTGTGTGTCACGATATAGGTTACATCGTAATAAAGTTTAAAAGTAAACTCGAGGGTTTGCTTCAAAGCATCGCTTAAGGACTGGCAATCCATCTCAATCCATTCGTGATCGACTTGTTGTTCTTCATTTTTAGCATTAATCTTCAATTTGTTGAGAAGGCTGGTCAACTCATAAAATTTAAAGGCTTTTACAGCTACATCTAGGTTTGGATCCACAACGATCATTTGATCAAAATCAACTTCTATGGGTACTTCAGTGAAGATTGTCGCCAATCTCTTTGATAAGAGCGCTTGTTCCGCATGTTCCACCAATAGGCCCTGTATGCGTTTATTTTCAACCTGACCGACGTTTTCCAATAAATTCTCAACCGTACCATAAGTTTCAAGTAATTTTGAAGCTGTTTTAGGTCCGATACTTGGCACACCCGGAATATTGTCGGACGAATCACCGCTTAATCCCTTATAATCAATGACTTGGCTTGCATGGACACCAAGATCTTCCATGACGTCGATATCTTCATAGAGCTTAAGTTGAGAGATGCCTTTCTTTGTGATATGCACTTTTGCACCAAAGGCAACCAATTGAAGGGCGTCTTTATCACCTGTGATAACGTTTACTTCCATGCCACGATCAACACATTGCTTGGCAATTGTACCTATAAGGTCGTCTGCTTCATAACCTTGAAGCTCGACACGTGCAATATTGAGTGCATCGAGGATTTCTTTTATGATCGGCATCTGCATGGCAAGTTCATTTGGCATTCCTTTGCGTGTGCCCTTGTAGGCATCATAAGTTAAATGTCTGAAAGTTGGCCCTTTCATATCAAAAGCGACGCAAAAGTGCGTCGGATTAAAATTTTCAATCAAGTTGAATATCATGGATGTAAGACCATGCACACCACCTGTATAAACACCTTTTGAGTTCTTAAGTTCTGACATGGCAAAATAGGCTCTATTGATTAAACTGTTTCCATCTACGATTACGATTTTTTGATTCATATTGGGCTCCTTTATTTGAAAAATTCATGGAAATTTGCAGCGATACATTTTGTTCTATTATATCATAAATGCCACACTAATAAAAAAAAAGAAGGCCCGAAGGCCTTCTATTCAATAACAATATGAATGTGTTTGTCGTTCTTTAATAATCGTATGATACAGTGACGTTTGCAGTGATTGTGATTTCTCCTGACTCTATAGGTGTTGCAGAATCCATAGCTGCTTCAGCGCCTTTTGCAGGATAATAATCGTAGAATAAACCGCCGCCGTTGCTTGCTTCAGTGATCGCATATGGTAAACCTGGTGCTTTGCCATAAGTGCTCATAATCGCTGTTGCTTTGCCTTTTGCATCAGCCATTGCAAGTTTAAGTGCCTCTTGATAGACTTTGCTGTCGTCTGCTACAGTAAATCTGATGCTGTTAACTGTATTTGCACCAGCTGCAGTAGCTGTATCGATGATGGCGCCAACTTTTGTGATGTCACTAATTTTGATGTTTACTGTATTGTTTGCTATAAAATATGGGTCACTTTGTTTTTCAAGAACGTAGTCGTAAGTTTGATACAGGTTATATCCAGTTGTTTTAATATCTTCTGCTTTGATGCCAGCTGCTTTTATAGCTTCAACAACTGCTGTCATGAGTTTTGCATTGTCCTTTTGCGCGACTGCTGCATCTACATTCTTTGTTTGAACACCAAGATCGATAAATGCTAAGTCTGGTGTAACGACGATTTCTCCTAAACCTTGAACGCTGACCAATCTAGGATCAACCCCTTCCGTATTTGCCATCGATAGATCTGTAGGGGCATTGACTGCAATGACGCCTACAACTAAAGCTACCATTAACATAATTGATACGCCTGCCATTAATTTATTTTTCATTTTGTGCCTCCTTTTTTTCTTCTTTTATAAATGATACTGATGATATAAGCCGCTATTGCAAGTAACACTAAGATTGGTGAATTTGATATCAACCATATCACAAAGTTTTCTACTGTGCGTCTGATATCATTGATGGTATTGATTAGCCCTTCCTTAGCTTTGCCAAAGAGACTTTCGTCAATTGGTTCAACGATAGGTTTAAGGCTTTTAACCTCGTTCATTTCTAAAGTAATCGTCGTCATGTCCACGAGTGACTCCCAATCCTTAATTTGTTTCTCATAAGAACTGATGCTGCCTCTGACGCGTGTCAGTTCGTTTTCGATCGTCAAAATGTCTGCGATTTCAACAGCTTGGTTCATGATTTCACGAAGTCTTGCTTCAGTTACTTTCAAATTTTCGATTTCAGCTGCTGTGTCTCGATACGCCTTAGTAATATCAGATGCATTGCTTGCATTCATCGTTACGAGCCCAAGTGCTTTAATCTGTTCCAATGTTGTATTGTATGCTTCCGAAGGCATTCTGATGGTGATGTACCCATACTTCAGATTATCTGTTTCAGAATAATAATTTTTATAAGAGGTTGATTCGTTTTCAATATAGCCACCAGCATCCAAAACCATTGTTTTAAGCGTTGTCATCACTTCGTCATATTTCTCGACGTCCATACGTATATTGGCTGTTTGTATGATCAAGCGCCCGTCTCTATAATCGTCAGTGTCGGCATTTAATAGGGATGGTTCTGTTGTCGCTGTTGGGCTGCTCCCTTTTGCAAAGGCATTTTCTTGTTCCTCGACACCTGTAATACCTGGAGCAGACGGTGGCGTATCTATACCAGCTCGTGCGCCGTCAGAGCTGTCGCCATACATAGCCGCTGCGGTTGTCTCTTGCATCATATCATAGGATTCCATTGAGACAGCTTGTTCTTCTTTAGCTTGTCCTAAAAAGAACCCTTTTGAAGCAAATATAACGATAACCATGATTGCTGGTATTGCAGCGATAGCATAATAGCTACGTTTCATTTTAAATTGACTGAGTCTTTCAATGAAGCTTCCAAATAAGTGCGTCTTTGTAACTGACTGTTCATCAACGTGTTTTTTTGTTGCCATTTCTTTAGAAGCGATGACGAGCTTCTCGTGTAACTCATTTTCGAAACCTAATGGCAATTCTTTCAAATCTATTTCCCCCATTAGTTGAACCATATACTTGAGTTCTTCAAATTCAACGGTACACGATTCGCAGGAGTCTAGATGTTCATTGAGTTTTTTGAGTGATTCATCGTCGATTTCTTTATCGACAAATGCATTCATCAGTTTTCGTGCTTGTTCACATTCCATAAAACTCCCTCCTTTCTAATTGTCTGCCAGTTGAACCTGTAGAATATTTTTAAGTGCACTACGACTTCTGTTTAACCTGGAACGAACCGTTCCAATAGGTATCTGAAGTATTTCTCCGATTTCTTCATAGGAATATCCAAGTAGATCCTTGAGCACGACAACTGATTTATTATCATCAGATAACTTGTTAAGTGCAAGTTCTATGGATTCTTTTAACTCTAGTTTCTCGTAAATAAGTAGCGGATTCGCTTGATCGTCTCTGATGATGTCCTTCAATGTGCCTTCATCTGCAAGCTGTGCATCGTAAGATAGGACAACTTCTTTGCGTTTTCTGAGTTCATCTTTACATACGTTGATTGTAATCCGATATAACCAAGTAGAAAAATTGGCCTCCATTTTAAATTGACGGATCGCTTTAAAAGCTTTTATCAAAGTCTCTTGCGACATGTCTTTTGCATCTTCTTCATTGCCCATCATTCTAAATGCAATATTATAAACATACCTATTGTATTTAACAATGAGTTTTTCAAAGCTTTCGACGTCTCCTTGGATGCTTTTTTCGATGAGCATTGATTCCATTTTTCCACTCCTTTCATGAAAGGTATAGTATTATGACGTAATTAAAAAAAAATAGTTCCATCTTTACTTAGGAAATTGCATAATTCCAAATTATGTGAATTTCATTTCTCAAAACGGCTTGACAGAGCCATTATATAATTTGATAGACGGAATTTTGCAATCTAAAAGGTAATTATACAACTTCCATTACTATTATACCAAAAAAATAAGCGTCAAACATTCTTCTGTTAAAAGAATAATTGACGCGTTCTTATTTTGCAATTTCAGTTATAGAAAGTTTTTAGTTTTGATAAACTGGAATTTCTTTTTTTAGTTTATAGGGATGTAGATGCGATGCAATGAAATTATGATCTTTATCCAATATCAGTGTTGCATGATGCATAAATTCCGAATTTGTAAAATATCTTAAATCTGTTGCTCTTAAAATGAGATGCTCGTTATCTGAATCTCTCATGACTTTTATATGCAAATTGGGTGAGAACTGCGTAAACATCTCGCCAACTGCCGAAGATTTAAACAAATCAAAATATGTCTGATCCTCTACTTCGAATGTGCGTGTGATTTTGATACGGTCTATTTTTTTACTGAATATCATCCAAGGGTTAAACTGTCCAACGAAATCATGTGTCGCTGTATGCGCTACGAAATCCCATTTGTAGAATGCTTTTAAAGAAGGAATAACGTGAACATCGACGTTCGTATAATTTTCATTGAAATAGGCATTGAGTCTCGTCGCCGCCAATCGTCTGCTTAAATTTCTACCAAACAAGTAAACCACGATCAACAGGACACCTGAAGCGAGCTCAAGAGGTGAATTTTTGCCATTGAAAATGTAATAAAGACCTACCATCGTAATGACTGGGTCATATAAAGTCAACAAACTCGCTTTCACTTTCTTTTTAAAGAGCTTTGCACCATATGAATTGAGAATATCAAGTCCAGTATGAGATAGTGCGCCTAAAAACGTCCAAACCAATGTAGTAAAGAAATTGAACCCTGCAAAGCCCATCGTAGAGAGTAGCAAGGTGATAGCAACACTAAATCCTGCTAAATACGGCACTGAATGTGATTTTCCTCGATGATGCTCTAAATAAGCTGCGTCATCTTTAAATAATCGAATGACAAAATCTAAATCAGGAGACATCGCGCCCAACATGGCACCTATTGTTATTGAACTTTCTATTGATACGGCATCACCTGAGAAAGCAGATATTGCAACACCGACTAAACCATGAGTTAATGGATCCATTTTTCTCCTTTATCGCGAACTCAGTTAAAAGATATCACCAAGTCCGATTCACAATGATAGACATTATTATAAAAAAAGATAGAACGTTATGTAAACCATTCTATCACATGCCTTATTAGTAAACAACGATTAATGCAGAAAATTTAGAAAAGTTTACAAATTTGATTTAATTACAATTATATGCTCGTCAATGTCTTTTCAACGTGATTGAGTACATCACAACCCGTTTCGGTAACTAGTACCAAATCTTCAATTCTAACGCCAAATTCACCAAGTAAGTAAATACCTGGTTCAATTGAAAATGTCATTCCTACTTCGCAGATATTCTCACTTGTGCCACTGACATCTGGGAATTCATGGACATTGATGCCGATTCCGTGGCCAGTTCTATGCGTAAAGTAGTCACCATAACCAGCAGCTTCTATAACATCTCTTGCAGCTTTATCGACTTCGCTTAACGGAACGCCTGGCTTCACTTTTTCTATGGCTTTTAAATTCGCTTGTAAAACGAGTTCATAGACTTCTCGATATTTATCAGATGGCGTGCCATAGAAAAAGCTACGCGTCATATCTGAGCAATAACCGTCCACTCTACCGCCTATGTCGATAACAACCGGTTGATTGATTTCTAGCACGGTGCTGTCACAGTCATGATGAGGCTCAGCACCACCTGTGCCAAAGCAGACAGTTGGGGTAAACGACATTTCGTGAACGCCGAGCTTTGCATTGATATCGACCACTTTCTTTTGAACATCAAGCTCTGTAAGGGGTCTTAATGGTGCTTCTTCCTTAATAAACTGCATGACTTCTGTCATGACTTGGTCATTGATCAATGAAGCTTTAATCATGCGCTGGGCTTCAATAGCGTCTTTGCAAAGTCTCACGTTGTCCACAGCAGGTGAACCGTTTTCATAACGACTTTCTGGATGACATTTCATGAGTTTGAGTAAAAAATGACTCTGCCAATTTTTATCGACGCCAATCACACTGCCCACTTTAATATCATCAGCTAAAAGCTTCAGAGAATCTTCTGTATCTTTATAGTATATTACAGGAATGCCTAGATCGTTTTGCATCGGAAACAAAGCACTGATAAATAGATTACAAGTTGTCCGTGACACTGATAAAGCCAATAGTCTTTCACCAGGATGTATTTCTTCATCCAGCAAATAAAAAATTGAATCTGGAGAAGTGATGATTAGATGATCAAGACTAAAGTGCTGCATTTGTTCCCTAATACGTTTTAAACGTTCTAAGTTCATGTTCAGGTCTCCTTCAAATGATTTAGTAATTTCATTTCTAATTATACATGGTATAAAAGGATCTTGTACATAAAAAAAGAGCCCACTAAGTCAAAATTAAAACGACTTAGTGGACGATTATTATGCGTATTGTTTTACTATTTCAAGAACGAGCTTTGCT
>CAYLNI010000068.1:7538-8288 GCA_964384705.1 uncultured Fusibacter sp. | reverse complement strand
GCTTTCTTTCTCCAATGCCGAGATTTACCGCCGTAATTCCCTTAGCATTAAATATATTCGTATCACTTCCGCCGCCTGAAGATGCTGTAAAAGGTTTTAGTCCAATAGCTGCACATGCATCAAAGGCTTTTTTAACGATTTCTGCATCAACAGCAACGCTAAATGCTGAATACATACGATCAACAGTACATTCAACTTCTGCGCCAAATGTTTTAGCCGCCTCTGTAAAACAAGCGACCATATGATCAGATTGTTTTTTGAGTTTATCGTTGTCAAGGCTTCTCGCTTCAGCTTTCACAGTACATTCAGGTGCGACGATATTGGTAACCGTGCCACCTTCAATTCTGCCAATATTTGCAGTCGTTTCCTCATCAATTCTGAGAAGTGTCATTTTTGATATGGCACTTGCGGTAACCATGATGGCACTGACTCCCTCTTCTGGCGCGACGCCAGCATGCGCAGGTCTTCCAATTACTTTGAAATCAAGCTTGTCTTGAGCAGGACCTTTTACGATAACTTGTCCTGGATCGCCACCACTATCTAAAACAAAAGCGTGTTTTGAATGAATATTAGTATAATCCAAATTTTTCGCACCGTGTAAGCCACCTTCTTCAAAGATACTAAAAACGATTTCAATATCACCGTGTGGGATATTATTCTCTTTAATCACTCTAAATGCTTCGATGATAGCAGCAATACCAGCTTTATCATCCCCACCTAAGATTGTCGTTCCGTCACTATATATGGTGC
>CAYLNI010000068.1:6425-7528 GCA_964384705.1 uncultured Fusibacter sp. | reverse complement strand
TTTGATGATTGGCTTGATATCCATACCTGGAGAAACTGTGTCCATATGACAACTAAATAAAATAGGCGCTGAACCTGTCGTTCCTTTTAATTTGGCGATGACGTTTCCCGTGTCACAACCTAATTTTTCACCCGCATCATCAACTGTAACGTTAAAACCTAGTCCTTCAAGTTCATTGATCATGTGTTTTGCAAACTTACCTTCCAACTTCGTTGGGCTTGAAATTTTAACATATTCTAAAAATGAATTGACGATTCTTTCTTGATTAATCATATAACCTCCCATTTAAATATAGACTGCCTCTTAAAATAAGGGGCAGTCTAATGATTCATAAACTCATGAAGCCTTGATTAGAACATATATGCGCCAGGTCCGATTGGTAAACCTAAGAAGTACCATGCGATCATAAGCGCTGACCAACCTAATAAGAAGACGATTGAGTATGGTAACATGGCAGAGATCAATGTACCGATACCAGATTCTTCATCATACTTCTGAGCAAAAGTAACAATTACTGCAAAGTACGACATAAGTGGCGAAATGATGTTAGTAGATGAATCGCCGATTCTATAAGCTAATTGTGTAAATTCTGGTGTAATGCCAAGTTGCATCATCATCGGGATGAAGATTGGCGCCATAATCGCCCATTTAGCAGAGGCAGAACCGATGAACAAGTTGATGAATGCAGCTACTAATATAAAGGCAAGAACTAATGGCAATCCTGTGAATCCAACTGACTCAAGTAAATTAGCGCCACTAACTGCTAAGATGATGCCTAATTTTGTATAGCCAAAGTATGCGACGAACTGAGCAGCTGTAAATGCCAACACAAGGTAGCCACCCATAGAAGACATCGCTTTACCCATGCTGCTAACTACGTCTTTATCACTTTTAATTGAACCTGAGAAAATACCAAATGCAATACCTGGAATTAAAAATGCAAGCATGATAGTTGGAACGAGACCATCGTGAACAAAAGCATTTAAATCGCCTTTTGTAGATCCCTCAACTGCCGTTCTCAAAATAGCATTATCTGGAACAGTTAGGAAAAGCATGATGCCAAAGAATACTATTAACGATAACCCTGCTGCTCTTAATCCCTT
>CAYLNI010000068.1:949-6415 GCA_964384705.1 uncultured Fusibacter sp. | reverse complement strand
CTCTGAAGCACTAACTTCCATTGAATCGATTAGTTTAGCACCTTTGTAAGCGCCTAAACGCGGCTCAACAATCTTTTCTGTTACTACAGTGCCTAAGAATGTTAAAAGGAATGTTGAAACAAACATAAAGTAATAATTTGCTGTTGGTAAGATAGTAATATCTGAACCACCAACTTTGATCGCCTCATTTGTGATACCAGCAAGTAGTGGATCAAGTGTACCAAGCAATAGATTTGCTGAGAAACCTGCAGATACACCGGCGAATGCAGCCGTTAAACCAGCAATTGGATGACGTCCAAAGCTTAAAAATACAATAGCGCCAAGTGGTACAAGAACAACATAACCAGCATCAGAGGCAACGTTGGACATAACACCCATTAATACAACAACAGCTGTAATTAACTTCTTAGGTGTGCCTAAAACGACTTTCTTAAGTGCTGCGCCGATTAAACCAGTACCTTCAGCGACACCAACGCCCAGCATTGCCACCAATACTGTTCCAAGTGGTGCAAAACCAGTAAAGTTTTTTGTCGCTGAGTTAAACATATAACGAATGCCTTCAGCATTCATCAAAGATACAGCTTCAACTGTCGCATCAGCTGCAGTTCTTGCATCGTAGTATGAAACTTTCATACCTGTACGTGCACCAATTTCAGAAATAATAATAACTAATAATGACAATAGTACAAAGATAGTTACAGGATGTGGCAACTTGTTACCACCAACTTCAACAGCATTCAAAAAACGATTGAACAATCCTTTTTTTGCTGTAGTGTTCTTAACGCTCATAGTGTCCTCCCATAAGGTAATTTTGAAGATAACCTTATTATACTTATGAAAAGGACATAACGTGATTTTCTCTCTTTTTTCTCTGAAACAAAATTCAAAATTATTTCATAATTCGTTAACAATTATGCATTTTCCTCAGCTATAGCGCTTTATACTTATTTTTTGGCCTTCCCAGTTGACCGTATATTGGTACGACATCAATACTTTCTATTTCAACCATATATTGAACGTATCGATGTACCGTTTGATAGGCAAGACCAACCCCCGCCGAGATTTCTTCGAGTGTGCGTTCGGTTGATTGTGAGCGCAAGTAAGAATCGATAAGCGTCAAGGTCGCTGTCGAAATGCCTTTTTCGACAAAGACACTTTCTTTGGCACGCCTAGCTTCTTTCTGAATCTGACTAATTTTCAAATTTACTTTCATCCTTGCGATCAGATCTGGTGCTTTGATCGGTTTGATTGCGAAGTCTGTCGCACCGACTTCAATAAATCGATCCGAAACTTCTTGCCTCTCATCGACCGTTAATACTAAGATTGCCACTGTCTCATCAAGAGCTTTTAACTTTTTAACCGTATTAAGTCCGTCCCAACCCGGCATATGAAAATCTACTATGACTAGATCCGGCTTATACTTTTTGTATTTTTCGTATCCTTCTTGACCATTACTGGCAGTTAAAGAATTATATCCTGCAAAATTACAAATCTCTTGAATGGTAAAAACGATATCTTCTTCATCATCAATAATTAATATTGTTGCCTTTTGCATCTCACACTACCTTTCTGATTGGGGGAAACTTACGACAACTCTTGTACCTTCGTCAACTCTACTTGTTAAATGAACGGTGCCTTCATTATCTTCTACGATTTTTCTAACGAAGAATAGCCCTAAGCCAGTAGACTCTTTCGTACTAAATCCTGGCTCCCAAACTTCATCCAAAACTGCCGATGGAATGCCGATACCATTGTCTTCCACTTCGATGACCAATTGATCATTTTGAGTAAAAACACGTATTGTAATCACTTTTGTCGTCGACTTTGTAGGCACAACGATTGCGTTTTCTACAATATTGAGCAGTGCACGTGAAACTCTAATTTTATTGACATTAATTCTTGTAAGTGGTTCAAAGTATTCCAAATTTACTTTTAGCGCATCATCATTTACTGGTATTTGTGCCCGCATGTAATTGATCAAATCAACTGCATCAATATCTTGTCTGGTAGTTTCGTATAAAAATCCGGAGATCATATCTGACATTTTTCCTATTGCGCTTTCGATTTTACTGGTATACGCAATAATTTTTTCCGTGTCTCCTGAAAGCGCCAACAGTGAGTTTAATCCTCTGATTGTGACCAACGGTGTTTTTAAGTCATGCGCAATCGCATTGATTTCTTGATAAATTCTATGTTCCATAGCACTAGATTTTAACGCTTCAAGTTTTATTTCCTTGGCATGGTTTTCTTTTTCGACGGCAATATTTCTATCATGGCTTGAAAATAGCGACGTTGTCACCCATGCTGCCATAAACAATGGAATAAAAAATGCCATTGCTACGAAATTTAATACCATATCACTATTCAGATAATTTGATGACAATTTAATACTCACAGATATGTCTGTAACACCAAATGGTCCAATAGAAAAAACTGGCATGATGTTTAACCATTGAAATGCAAAAAATACCATCATAGAAACGATGACGCTACGATATAAATAAGCACTGGCGTTAAAACTTTCATGACAGAGTATTAGAATTACAATTGCAGCAAATAATCCAGTAGTCCCCTCCCATGGTTTTATATGCCATAAGGAAATTGTAAAACTCACTATAAAATAAATGGCAAGTACCGCAACGGAAAACTTGAAGATATTGACCTTAAATTTTCTATTCAAAATCAATGTCAATGAAATTGCAGCCAAATATACCAGTGTATTTTGAATCGATGATACGATATTATATAGAGCACCCGATAATATAAGCGGACCACTATCACCAGAATTGATAGATTCTCTAATTTTTGCGATGATGTTTAACCATAAAAATTCTGTAAGTTTTGGAAACATAGATGCCAATATGATCAACACGAATGCGACGATTACAAGATACCCACTTAGGATTTTTGATTTAATAGTCATGGGCACCTACCTGAATGCGGATGCAAATGGCTCAGATATATCATCTAGCTTATTCACAATCGTAAAGGGAATTTTAAGTTCACTCGCTAATTTGTAAAGCATTTGATCTTTATCACCATCTGCTGTCGTTATGATATAGTCTGAATGGGTGCCAATGTAATCAAGCATCCAAACTGTTTTTGTATCTTTTCTGTGTTCGCCTCCGATGAAAACGGTGATTACGGTTAAATCTAGTTCCTTGCATGACTCAATCAAATTTTTGATACGATCTATCTCACTTTCATAAGTCGTATCAAACAAAGTGTCATTTATTTCACTATATCCGACAACAAATACGACAGATTGAATATCGTCAAGATCTAGTGTGTTTGCTTGTGGCATAAAATAGTTGTGAATCATCAACTTATTAGCTATGTCTTTAATGATATAAGTGTCAGTACTTTGTCCTGCAGAGGTGATTAAAACCATCTCTTTTGCAATTGGTTTCGGTAACGATGGCATATTTTGAAGATCCTGATTCGGGGTTTGATTGCTAATAATCGCAATGCCTAATAGTATGAAGCCTATTACAAGCGGCAGTAAAAATTGATTGATTTTATTGTTCACAGCTTCTCCTTTTAACTGAGGAAATTGCATAATTCCAATTTCCATAACTATTTATCAATATCAAGGTCAATGAGAACACCAAATCCTGATACATGTGGTTTAAAATTTTTAATTTTAGTGTTTGTACCAATTGCGGTCATCGTGTGAATTAACGGAATTGAAGCAACGTCATCTGCGATAATTTCCTGCATTTCACGATAAATACTCGTTCGAAACCCGTTATCGGTCGTTCGTCTTGCTTGCATCAATAACCTCTCTACATTTTCATTTTCATACAATGAATAATTGAAGTTCAGTTCAGGTTTTATGAATTTTGAAGCAAACAATGGATACAAGAAATTATCCGGATCAATAATGTCGCCATTCCACCCTACCAGAGCCATTTGGTGATTGCCTAACTTCACATCGTCAATATAATTGTCCCAAGGTATGACATTTATAGTGAGTGTAATATCAGCCTTTGCCAATTGGTCCTTTATTGAAGTTGCAATTGCCATCGGATTAGGAAAGTAGTTTCTTGGTCGATCCATTACCCAAAGCGTTATTTTAAGCCCGTCCGTATAACCTGCTTTACTTAATAGTTTTTTTGCAGTGACAACATCAACTTGTTCAGATTTTAAACCTTCATGGTAACCTTCAATAGTAGGTGGCAAAAAAGAATGTGCTGTTCGCACCAAGTCGTTATATTTATCATCAAGCAGATCATTTTTATCAATCAATAAACTGATCGCTTTTCTAACATTGATGTCATTAAAAGGCTCTGTCTTATTATTCAAAGCGAGATAGCCAATATTAAAAAAGGGTCTATAATATAATTTTAAAGCATCATCTGCATTAACTGAATCGATTTCCGATACATTTAGTTGATCGATTATGTGAACTGAGCCACTTTTCAAAAGTTCAATTTTATCATCGTTATCAGATAACACGACGAACTCGATCATTTCAGCATTTGCTTCACCATTCCAATAGGCCTTGTTACGTACCAGTTTAATCGTTTCATTTGGAACCCAAGATTCAAAAATGAACGGACCCGTTCCAACAGGGTGTGTTTTCAATGCATCGTTGTACTTTACGATGGCAGTTTGACTTGCAATGCCAAACGAAGGCATAGAAATTATATTTAAAAAAGGGGCATATGGCTCTGTCAAAATTATTTCAACGGTAGTATCTGAGAGCGCGTTAACGCTTTTTATGATACCTGGAAACCCACCGAAGCTATAATTATAATAGATAAATTCTCCAGTATGATAAGGACTACTCGGATCCATCCATCGTTTAAAATTAAAAGCGACGACGTGAGCATCAAGCTTTGAACCATCGTGAAATTCAATGTTTTTACGGATTTTAAAATGCCATGTCAAACCATCTTCACTGACCTTCCAACTTTCAGCGAGTCCAGGCATAACATCAGAGCCACTGCTATCATAGGTCACTAAAGTTTCATATATATTTGATGTCACCTGGAATGATTCGGAATCTTCAGTAATGGCTGGATCTAGTGAACGAGAATCGTTCATACGGCCAATGACAATTTTTTCGGTCCCATCATCTTTTATTTCGACTAAATAATAATATATTCCGCCAATTACTATAACGAATATCAAAAAGATCATAATAACAAATTTGTTCTTCAAATTAGTGTCTCACCTTTCTAACAAATGATGGATAAAAGCAAAAACCTCAAATCAATGCAGAAGCATGATTTGAGGTTCTTTATGGTGCCGAAGGCGGGGGTCGAACCCGCACGAGTGTTACCTCTCCGGATTTTGAGTCCGGCGCGTCTGCCAATTCCACCACTTCGGCCGGCAACTATTTTATATTACCATAAGAATATAAAAATGACAATATAAAATTCGAGTTTTTTTTAGTAATTTTGGAACTTATTGATGATGTCTGTCGTCATATAAAAGACAACACAAATAAAAGGAGGTTCA
>CAYLNI010000068.1:0-929 GCA_964384705.1 uncultured Fusibacter sp. | reverse complement strand
GAGGTTCACATGAAAAAATATCTTGCTATTCTGTTAGTACTGACTTTAATTGGCTCAGGCTCAGCATTTGCCGTCAATAATAATACGGTTACAGTCGATGGCGCCCCACTAGAAAAAATGTTTATCAAAGATGCAAATGGTGCTATTCTATTGCCACTAAAGGCAATTGCTGAAGCGTTTGGGTATGAAGTAAAATGGTTTTCTGCTGATAAGCATATTGAACTGGTAAAAGGTGCACGTTTCATCACCGTTAAAACAACTGAAAATGCCTATACATTTGCTAAGATGGCACCCGTAGCACTCAGTTTAAAAGCTACGATAAAGAATGGTTCAACTTATGTGCCTATGGAATTTGTCGAAAAGTTCCTTGAAGGTGGCGTATTTGAATCAACTGAAGGTCTTGAAATCACATCGGGTATCGACGATAAAGTATCCACTTCGAATTTAGTGGTTCAATCGATTGAAGAAGGCCGCATCATTGCAAAACACTTTGATGGTGAAGCACACATCATGCTTTCAGACGAAACAACATATAGTGACTATGAGACACAAGCGGCTATAAAATTGTCAGATCTTAAAGTTGGAGACATCTTAAAAGTCACTCATTCTTCCATCATGATCATGATTTATCCCCCACAATATGGCGCTTTCCATATTGAACGCATAAACGATGTTGCTTATACTGAAGGCACGATTCTTAGTGTATCAGATAGCTCAATATTGGTTAAAGGCGCTCAAATGACTATCCAAATAAATGTTTCTAAAGAAACTATGTTAGAAAATACTAGTGGCAACTCAATGACGCTCTCACAATTAAGAGTTGGCAATCAAGTTCAAATCTACCACAGTTTAGCGATGACAAAGAGTTTACCACCTCAATCACAAGGCATAAAGATCATCGTTGATTCATTTGTTAAGTAACGTAATTT